>QFQD01000121.1 GCA_003241485.1 Ancylobacter novellus | reverse complement strand
CGACATCAAGGACCGCATGGGATTCTGCCACAAGGTCGGAACCTGGTGCTCGTCCAGCTTCCTCGGCATCTGCAAGACGAAGAAGACTGCCTACTGCTGCTTCGAGAGCAAGCTGAGCCGTGTCCTTCAAGAGCAGGGCCGCGTCCAGCTGAACAAACCTTGGGGGAAGCCCAAGAACGAGCAGTGCAAGGGCTTCAGCATTGCCGAGTTCCAGCGGCTCGATCTCTCGAAAATGGACTTCACGGAAGTCTACGCCGACTTCCTAGACGCGGCCAAGCTGCCGGACGAGGTCCAGACGATGACCGAGATCCAGTCGAAGATTCAGAACTACTACGACCTGCATGGAGGCAAGCCATGACCAGCCACGAGCCAGGGGATCGAGATGACGGCCACGGCGAATGACCTGCTCTCTGCCGGCGCTCCAGGGTGTGACTGGAAGATGACCGTATTCGAGCTGGCGATTTTCATGTGCCTGTATCGCGCCGGGCAGCCGCGGCGCGTGGAGGACATCTGCAAGGTGATCGGCGGCTGGTTCGAATGCGTGGTCGACCCGCCGGCCGCAGCCGCGCCGATCGAGCACATGCTGGCCAATCGATGGGTCGCGGAAAAAGGCCATGGCCTTTGCGCAACCGAGGAAGGCCGCCGTGCGGCGCGACCGCTGATGAGCGGCATGGTGCGGATGCTCGACCATGGGACGCGGCTGATCGATGTCGCTCTGATGATGTCCGTGCTGCGCTTGTCGAAAGGAGAACTGGACCATGGCATTCGCGATCTTTGAGCCAGCGATCTTGGCGGTGCTGCTCGCCGGCGTCGGCCTGCCAGCGCCTGCAGCGCCTATGTCCGCGCCCGCCTCACCGTGCAGTCGCCACGCAACCATCACCTCCGCCTTCGACTGCTGCCTCGACCTCGCGCTGCGGAAGGCGCCGCTCACCGCACCGCTCATCCACCCCGCGCCATCCCCGGACGGTGCGGCCGATCAGAAGGAAGGACGATGAGCATGTCCAAGATCGCGAAGCTGGCGATGCTCCTGCTGGCGGTCGCGCCCCTGGCGGCGCCGCTGCGGGCGCAGGACGCCGAGCGCCGGGACGACAGCGTCGAGGCGTCCGACCGCGGCGACGATTTCTACTGCGGCGAGCGCAGGCTGGGGCAATGGTTCTACTGCACCAAGCCGAAACCGCCCGAGAGCGCGAAGGCACAGCCGCAGGTTCCTGAGCAGAGCGCGGCGGACCGCCTCGCCGCTATCACGCGGCAGCTGGATGAGCTGAAGGCGCGGGCGATCCTCGATCCGTCGGAAGAGAATGTCATTGCCTATGTCCGTTTCCAGCGCGAGCAGCTGGACCGCGCCTCGACCTTCTCGGACACCTGGCAGCGCGCGCTCTGGCAGAACCCGGACATCGACTACACGCTGCAGCGGCCGGTCAACACGGTAGCCAAGCGCGCCTGGCTCGACAACCGGAAGGCCGACCGCGACCAGGTCCTGACTAACCTCGGTCAGCGCTACGGTCTGTTCTACTTCTACGCGCAGAGCTGCGGCGCGTGCGAGGTCTTCTCGCCGATCCTGCGATCGGTCGCGGATAGTCACCGCATGGCGGTGATGGCCGTCTCGATGGACGGCGGGCCGAGCCGCGACTTCCCCAACTATGTGGTCGACTCCGGCCAGCGCGCGCGGATGGGGATACCCGGCAACGAGACGCCGGCACTCGTCCTGTTCGATACCGCGACGAAGCGCACCATCCCCGTCGGCTACGGCATCCTCAGCGCCGATGAGATCATGGATCGCATCTTCATGCTCACCAACACCAAGGTCGGGAGCGACTACTGATGTCCATTCAACAGCAGAAGGGCCGGCTGAGAAGGCTGGCTCACCGCGCCGGCGCCGCCCTGACGGTGGCCGCCGCCTCGCATTTCGCGCTCATCGGTGTCGCACGGGCGGACGTCGCCTCGGAGATGAACGGGTTCTTCAACGACGCCGGCGGCGCGGCGAACGTCACCGGCCCAACGGCGTTCCAAGGGCAGTCGGCCGGCTACTACTCGCTCGGCAACGTCTGGACGCGCTTCCCGCAGAAGAGCGTGTCGCCGTTCAACCTGCAGCTCCCAAGCGCGCGGGCGGGATGCGGGGGTATCGACCTGTTCTCCGGCTCCTTCAGCTTCATCAACGCGAGCGAGATCGTCGCGATGCTGAAGGCGACGGCGAACAACGCGCTCGGCTTCGCCTTCAAGCTGGCGATCGACAGCGTCTCGCCCGAGATTGGCAAGGTCATGGACGAGTTCAGCCAGAAGGCTCAGCTCCTCAACCAGATGAACATCTCGAGCTGCGAGACCGCGCAGGCGCTGGTGGGCGGGATCTGGCCGCAGATGGAAACCACCCGATCAACCATCTGCGAGGCTGTCGGCAACAGCCAGGGCGTCTTCTCGGACTGGGCCGCGTCCCGCCAAGGCTGCAACAACGGGGGCCAGAGGGACGCGACGCTCGCTGGCAACACCGACCCGGCGATGAAGGAGCAGATCATCGGCGACCCGCACAATTATACGTGGGAGGCGCTGAAGAAGTCGTCGAAGTTCGGAGCGTTCGACCAGGCCTTCTCCGAATATGTGATGACGCTGGTTGGGACGATCGTCACGACTCCTCCGTCGGGCAGCGAGCATGGCCCGAAGGTGGTGATCTACGGACCGGCCGAGGAGGCGGTCGTGACGGCATTGCTCGACGGCACCGCGAACGCGCCGGCAGTGAAAATCCTGAAGTGCAACAACGACCCGTGCACCGATGTCTCCGACCAGACCCTGAACGTGCCTGCGTCGAGCGCGCTTCGGCCCCGGATCGCGACGATGATCAAGAGCATGAGCTCCAAGATTCGCAGCGACAGCGCGCTTGACGCAGCCGAGAAGCAGCTGCTGAACATGGCGACGGTTCCGATCTACAAGATCCTCGCGGTTCAGGCCTACGCCCACTACGCGCTCACCGACGGCGAGATTCAGACGCTCTCTGAAATCGTCGCGGTCGATCTGCTGAACGCCATGCTCGACAACATGCTCGACAGGGTGGAGCAGGCGAAGGTCTTCTACCAGACCGCGGACCAGGAGACGGCCTCGCAGTGGCGCCAGCAGATCGCGGCGACCCGCGCCAAGTTCGCGCAGCGGGACGTGAAGCTCAGCAACAAGCTCCAGGTGACGATGCAGATCATCAACCGGAGCATCATGCTCGAATCGACGCTGCAGAACACAATGACGCCCGGCATGTCCTCAGCGCTGAACTTCTCGCGGGGATTGAACGCGCAGGGCTTGCTCTAGGCGCGCAACAGGGAGGTAGCGGCGTGCTCGAGGTCTACACGGTCGGCGGGGGCGAGTATCTCGTCAACACCTTCAACGCGGTCGCCGCGTGGGCGGGGGGAGGGGGCTATCGCTCTCTCCTGCGGGTCGTGATGGTGATGGGGCTGATCTATTCGCTGCTCGTCGTCGCCTTCACCCTCAACTTCCGCGCGTGGTTGAACTGGTTCCTTCAGGCGACGGGCATCTACCTATGCCTCATGGTCCCGACGATCGACGTGAAGGTGACCGACCGCCTCAATCCGAGCCTGTCGCCCGCGACGGTGGCGAATGTACCTCTCGGCCTGGGGGTCCTCGCGAGCTTCACCACCCAAATCGGCGACTGGCTCACCCGGACGGCCGAGACCGTCTTCGTCATGCCCGGAGAGCTCAACTACACTACGAACGGCATGGTGTACGGCGCCCGGCTATTCGACGCGACCCGCAACTTCACCATCCGCGACGCGGAATTCTCGACCAACCTCGAGAACCACTTCAAGAATTGCCTGTTCGGCGACGTGATGCTCTACCAGAAGTCGCTCACCAACCTTGCGAAGGCGCCGGACCTGTGGGCGGCGATCGGGCCGGGCTCGGAAGCGCGGTCGCAGGAGTGGCTGGAAAGGCAAGGCGACGGCTCGGTCCAGAACTTCATTGTCACGTGTCGCCAGGCCTATGACACGCTGAACGGCCAATGGGCGAGCATGATCGAGGCGAACGCGGAGCCTTGGGCAAAAGAGGTCTATCCCAAGCTCAGCAATGCTGTCGCCGCGGCGAAGCTCAAGCACGACGTCCCGATCGTGAATGCGGCCTTCACAGGCTCGGGCGACGATTTCACCGGCGTCATGAGGCAGAACACCGCCATCAACGCCTTCATGCAGGCGCGAAATTCGATGGCCGGCGGAAGCGGGGCGGCGTCGATCGACACCTTCGCACAGACCCGCGCGGACATTCAGGCCCGCAATACCTACAATTCGATCGCGCAGCAGGCGATGGCGTGGGTGCCGATCCTGAACATTGTCCTGACTGTCGTGTTCTTCGCGATGTTCCCTGTGATCTTCCCGCTCTTCCTGCTCCCGCAGACCGGGCTGAGTTCGTTGAAGGGCTACGCGATGGGGTTCTTCTATCTGGCGTCCTGGGGACCGCTCTACGTGATCCTCCACATGATCTGCATGACCCGGGCCGAGGCAGCCTCGAACGGCGTCGCCGCAGGAGGGATGTCGCTCGGAAGCTATGCCGGCATCGGCGCGGTGAACGGCGAAACGGCGACGATCGCCGGCTTCATGCTGATGAGCATACCGTTTCTGGCGGGCGGGCTTGCACGGGGCGCGATGTCGATCGCGGGGCAGGCGACGTCGATGCTGGCGCCGGCGCAGAATGCCGCGGAAGCTGCTGCGATGGAGCAGACCACCGGCAACTACTCCTACGGAAATGTAAGTTGGGCGAACTC
>QFQD01000063.1 GCA_003241485.1 Ancylobacter novellus | reverse complement strand
GAGATGGCGTCTGCCCCTGGCGAGGCACGTCGGCAGCGACGCGGATCCGCGCGCTGGATCCCGGATTGGTGCCGCACGCTGTGCGGCCGGTCCGGGAAACGGACGTGACGTATGGATAGAAATCCTAGGATAAGAAATTAATCAATATTGCTGCTGTTCGTCTGGCAAGTGTTCTGCGCACGCTCTGCACTCACGCCATCGAGAAAAATACTCTTCGGTCTTCAAGCGCGGCATGCGCGGCGTCTATCAGCATTGCGCCGAGAAGCATCTGCACCGCTATCTCGTCGAGTTCGATTTAAGGGCATCGAAGGCAAGCGCCTGACCTATCGGCGGATTGGTGAAGCCGCTTACGCTTAAGCAGAAGGCGAAGCGCTTCCGCAGGTGGAGACAGTCGCGCAAGAAGACATAAAGAGATGTCTATGTCTTTCTACTTGGGATGAGCGACGCGCTCAACTTGCGCGACCACTCCGAATGGCGGCGCTGAAATTTCTGGACCGCATCACCCTTGGCCCGGCTGCGGTACAGGCTGCGAAGCGCTTCGGAGTTGACTCCCGAATCGTGCCTTGGTCAAGACCGGCCATGCCCTAGAAAGGCACTGCTATGGCTTCTCAATTCCGCGTAACCTGCCACAAGCCTGATAACATAGACCGAGACCGCCGATTAGAAGGCCTTGGCGGCAGCGGGTGGTACCGTGATATCGATACTCTGATCTCGCTGATTGAGGGTGGCGAGAATAAATTTTGGACCGTAGATACCGCCGGCAATTCGGTATGGATTGAGGTCAAAGAGCGCAATCGGCGTAAATATCTCAAGACGACTTCGGACGGCGTTGAGCCGAATAACCTCCTGGCACTCCCTCGCTGTCCTTAAGACCGTTTGGAGCTACAGGCTGGCCGGCTTTTTGTCGGCCAGCCTCTTGATGCTTCGGCGGCGTCGCCAGTAGCCGACGCAACACCTCATCACCCTTCTTCTGCTCTTTTTCTGCGGGAATATCGGTCATGGCTGGAGATCGCCTGCATGGGTTTTTGACATATCGTCCAGAGCCACGGTTATTGCCACCTTTTGAAGGCCCGCGCCTCAAAATAGCTCGGGCAACAAAGCACCTCCGCGAACTCGAAACTGTTATCCTCGACTACGGCGCCACCGTGATCACCGCATGGTGCCCTTACCATGAACCACACTACGAACACATGGTCCTTTGGGAACTTCGCTTCTCTAAAGAATCCCCCAAAGATGCTGCAATTATCCTAGGTGATGTAGCGCATAATCTGCGAGCCGCATTAGACATAATGCTTTGCGACATTGCCCGTATTCGAAAGAAAAGCTCCGATAACCTTAAATTTCTTTTGGCGACCAGCGCGGAGGAGTGGGAAGCCAGACTGACAAAACATCCACTGAAACGCCTTGGTCCTGATGTTGTGCAGGCTATCCGAAGTCTATCCCCAAACCGAGATAGCAATTCGGCATTGCGGGCCCTGCATGACTTGGACATCCTCGACAAACATGAACTCGTAGTTCTTACCTTCGCAGGATGTTGGTCTAAACCATCTGTGCAACCAGCTATTTGGGATTCTCTTCCGCCTCAGAACAAGAGAGGGGATACGCTTCTAGTCACCGAAGAGGACATGTTCCTAATCCGCGAAGGGTTGGAACTCTCACTTTTGCCAATGCCGACTTCGCCACCATTCCCAATTTTTACCCACGGGCTCCCACAAGGTTCACCGTTCGCAGGAAAGCCTGTCCTCGAAACGCTGCGCAGCGTTGCGGAGTTTGTTGCAGAGGTCGTCGAGGACTTCGCCCTTAAGTTCGGGGGAAGGGATCACGTATCCTCGGCGCCGCCAATTTGCGATCACTAGCTCGTCCAACTCCGTAAGTGGGGCATCTTCAGCGCAGGCCTGTCGCGAATCACCTTCCATCACATGGCCTGCTTTGTTACGTATATAAATAGGAAAATAGTCCTTGACAGCGTGACGCTGGTCCGGTAGCTTTTGGGCATGCTCCACAGTTGCGTCGAGGGCGCGGGCGATCGGCCCGCTGGCCGGCGCGGGGCGCGGGTTTCAGGCCGGCCGTTCGGGCCGGCTTTTTCGTTTCTGCACATCGGCGCCGCGGGCGCGGGCGGGAGGCGGCATGACGGTTCCCCGGCGGGTCATCTCGCCCGAGGCGGTGGCGGTGGCGCGCCGGCTCTATGAAGAGACGAATGTGCCGATGGCCGACCTCGCCGCCATGCTCGGCATCGGCGTCACCACGCTGACCGGCCGGGCGAAGCTGTGGGAGTGGACGCCGCGCTCGCGGCGCATGCCGCTTCGCCCGCCACCTCCGCCGGCCGCAGCGGTCGACGGCGAGGCGCCGCCGGCGCCGGCCCCGCTCTCGCGCCGCGCGCTGATCGTGCGGCTGGTGGGGCGGATCGAGGCGGAGATCACCGGGGTCGAGCAGCTGCTGGCGCAGGCCGGCGGGCCGGGCGGGGCGAGCGTCGCCGATGCCGAACGCGCGGCGCGCACGCTGGCCGTGCTGGTGCGGGCGCTGCGCGAACTCGCGGCGCTGGAGAAGAACGAGCCGGACGGGGCCGAGGATGACGCAGCCGCACGCGATGCCGACGCCTTCCGACGCGAGCTTGGCGCAACGCTTGAGCGCGTGCTGGCAGGCCGGGAGGCTGGCTGAGTTCATCGCCGGGCTGGAGCCCGACACCGCCGAATGGCTGCTGCACCACTGGCCGCTGATCGGCCGGCCGGCGCAGCTTCCCCCCGCGACGGCGCAGGGCGGCGGCGACTGGCTGACCTGGCTGGTGCTGGGCGGGCGCGGCGCGGGCAAGACGCGGGCGGGCGCGGAATGGGTCCGCGCGCTGGCGTTCGGGCGCGACGGCCCACCCGCCGGACGCATCGCGCTGGTGGCGGAGAGCCTCGCCGATGTGCGCGAGGTGATGGTGGAGGGCGTCTCCGGCCTCCTCGCCGTGCATCCGCATCGCGAGCGGCCGGTCTGGGAATCCTCCCGCCGCCGGCTGGAATGGCCCAATGGCGCGGTGGCGCAGGGCTTTTCCGCCGACGACCCGGAGAGCCTGCGCGGGCCGCAATTCGATGCCGCTTGGTGCGACGAGCTGGCGAAATGGCGCTACGCGCAGGCGGCGTTCGACATGCTGCAATTCGGCCTGCGCCTCGGCGCGCGGCCGCGCCAGATGGTGACGACCACGCCGCGCCCGACCGCGCTGATCCGCGCGCTGCTGGCCGATCCGCGCACGGCGGTGACGCGGATGGGCACGCGCGAGAACGCCGCGCATCTGGCGCCGAGCTTTCTCCACACCGTGGTCGGCCGCTATGCCGGCACAAGGCTCGGCCGGCAGGAGCTGGAGGGCGAACTGGTCGAGGACCGGCCGGACGCCCTGTGGAACCGCGCCGCGCTGGAGGCGGCACGCGAACCGGCGGCGCCCGAGCTGGTGCGTATCGTGGTGGCGGTCGATCCGCCCGCTTCCTCGCGCAAGCACGCCGATGCGTGCGGGATCGTGGCGGCGGGGATCGACCGCGAGGGCCTCGTGCATGTGCTGGCCGATGAGAGCGCGCAGGGCCTGACGCCGACCGCCTGGGGCGGCCGGGCGCTGGGGCTGTTCCACCAGCTGGAGGCCGACCGCGTGGTGGTGGAGGTGAACCAGGGCGGGGAGATGGTGAAGACCATCCTCGCCGGCCTCGACCCGGCCGTGCCGGTTAGCGAGGTGCGCGCCACGCGCGGCAAATGGCTGCGCGCCGAGCCGGTGGCCGCGCTCTACGAGCAGGGCCGGGTGCGCCATGCCGGCGCCTTCCCGGCGCTGGAGGACGAACTGTGCGATTTCGGCCGCGAGGGTCTGTCGAACGGGCGCTCGCCCGACCGGCTCGACGCGCTGGTCTGGGCCATCACCGCGCTGGCGCTGGGCCCGAAGGACGTGGCGCCACGGGTGCGGCGGGTGTGAGGGCGTGGCCGGGATTCGGCTAGCGCGTCTTGCGCTGGGTCCCGGAGCTGCGTTTCCCCTGGGGCGTCACTTGTCCGGGACACGAGGCCTTCTGTTTCCCGGACAAGCTGCGCGTAGCGCGGCGCCGATCCGGGACCCAGCGCAAGAATTTGCCGCAAAGCGTCGTCTTCGCATTCCCGTTTCACATCGGAGCCCTCGCATGAAGCTGTTCTCCTTCCGCCGCGCTGCGCCGCCGGAGGCCAAGGCCTCGCGCACCCAGTCGCTGGTCGCGCTGCTGGGCGGGCACCGGCCGCAATGGACGCCGCGCGATTATGGCGCGCTGGCCCGCGAGGGCTACCAGCGCAACGCGGTGGCGCATCGCTGCGTGCGGCTGGTGGCCGAGGCGGTGGGGCAGGTGAGCTTCACCCTCACCGAGGGCGGGCGCGAGATCGACGCCCATCCGCTGATCGAACTCATGGCCCAGCCCAACCCCCGCCTGTCCGGCTGCGGCCTGATGGAGGCGCTGGCGGCGCATCTCATGATCGCCGGCAATGCCTATGTCGAGGCGGTGGCGCTCGACGGCGTGCCGCGCGAGCTGCATGTGCTGCGGCCCGACCGCATGCGCGTGGTGCCCGGCGCGGATGGCTGGGCGCAGGCCTATGACTACGCCGCCGGCGGGCGCAGCGTGCGCTTCACCCAAGAGGGCGCGGTGCCGCCGATCCTGCACATCGCGCTGTTCAACCCGCTGGATGACTATTACGGCGCCCCGCCGCTGGAGGCGGCGCAGGTGGCGCTGGACCTGCACAATGCTGCCGGGGCGTGGAACAAGGCGCTGCTGGACAATGCCGCGCGCCCCTCCGGCGCGCTGGTCTATGGCGGTGCCGGCAATCTCTCGGACGAGCAGTTCGAGCGGCTGAAAGAGGAGCTGGAGGCGAATTTCGCCGGCAGCGCCAATGCCGGCCGCCCGCTGCTGCTGGAGGGCGGGCTGGACTGGCGCCCGCTCTCGCTGACGCCGAAGGACATGGATTTCCTGGAGGCGAAGAACGCGGCGGCGCGGGAGATCGCGCTCGCCTTCGGCGTGCCGCCGATGATGCTCGGCATTCCCGGCGACGCCACCTATTCCAACTATGCCGAGGCGAGCCGCGTGCTGTGGCGCCAGACCGTGCTGCCGCTGGCGCGCCGGCTGGCGGCCGACCTTTCGGGCTGGCTGGCGCCTGCTTATGGCGCGGGCCGGCTGACGCTGGAGCCGGACCTCGACGCGGTGGAAGCGCTGAGCGTCGAGCGCGAGGCGCTGTGGCGCCGGGTGAACGAGGCCAGCTTCCTCACCGATGACGAAAAGCGCCAGGCGGTGGGCTACGGCACGGGGGAGTAGGCGCCGTTCCCTTCATTCGCCTCCGGCCGGGATGACGGGGAGGAGCGGGGAAGACGGTTGGAGCAACACCCATGCAGACCCTGATCGACGCCTTCGCGGCACGCGGCGACCTCGCCCATCTCGCGCTCCTGATGTGGGCGCTGGGCGCCTCCGCTCTTGCCGTCGCCACCATGCGCGAACTCGCCCGCGCCGCCCGGCGCTTCGATGACTTCGTGCGCGAGATCGCGCGCTTCAACGCCCAGTTCGGAGACGAGGAATGACTGCGAAACCGCGTATCCGGGCCCTGCTGCCCGCACGCTTCCACGGCCTTGCGCCGGGCCTGCCCGCACCCGGCCGGGCCGGCGAGGCGCCGCAGGTTTTCCGCCAGTTCGGCCGCACGCTCGGCAAGCTGGAACGCGCCGCCGCCACCCGCCGCGCCAAGGGCGGGGGAGGCGGGGCATGAGCGGTGTGCTGAACCCCGCCGCCCCACCGATCCAGACCAAGGCGCTGCCCGGCGCGCTCGCCAGCATCGAGCCCGATGGCAGCTTCGAGGGCTATGCCGCGCTGTTCGGCCGGGTCGATCTCGGCCGCGACCTGATCCTGCCCGGCGCTTTCGCCCGCTCGCTCGGTGAGCGCGGGGCGGGCGGGGTGCGCATGCTGTTCCAGCACGATCCGAACGAGCCGATCGGCACCTGGCAGACGCTCCGCGAGGACGCCACCGGGCTGTTCGTGCGCGGCCGGCTGACGCTGGATGTGGCGCGTGCCCGCGAGGTGCAGGCGCTGATGCGGGCCGGCGCCATTGACGGGCTCTCCATCGGCTTTCGCACCGTGGAGGGGCGCACCGACCCGCGCTCGCGGGTGCGGCGGCTGGTGCGGATCGACCTGTGGGAGATTTCGGTCGTCACCTTTCCCATGCAGCCGGACGCACGCATCGCCACGGTGAAGCGCGCTGGCTCGCTCGCCGCCACCATCCGCCGCGGCGCGCGGCGCCTGCGTGCACTGCCCGCTCTTGCCGTCATCCCGGCCGCAGCGCCGCACGGCGCCTAGAGCCGGAAGGACGTCTTCCTCTTCAGTTTCAGCAAGGACAGAACATGGATCTCAGCAATCGCGCACCGGAAGTGAAGTCGGGCCCGGAAGTCTCCGCCGCCTTCGAGGAGTTCATGGGCGCCTTCGAGGCGTTCAAGGACGCCAATGACCAGCGGCTCGGCGAACTGGAGCGGCGCGGCGTCGATGGCGTGACCGCCGACAAGGTCGAGCGCCTCACCGCCGTGCTCGACAGCCAGAAGGCGCTGATCGACGAGCTGGTGCTCAAAGCCCGCCGGCCGGCGCTGGGCGGGGGCGATTTCGTCACCGACATCGCCGCCCGCGAGCACAAGAGCGCGTTCGACGCCTATGTCCGCACCGGCGAGGCGGCGGGGCTGAAGCGGCTGGAGGCCAAGGCACTCTCCGCCGGCGTCGGCAGCGATGGCGGCTATGTCGTGCCGCACGAGACCGAGCGCGAGATCGGTAAGCGGCTCAAAGCGCTCTCGCCGATCCGCGCCCTGGCCGATGTGCGGGTGATTTCCGCCGGCACCTACAAGAAGCCGTTCATGACCTCCGGTCCCGCCGTGGGCTGGGTGGCGGAGACGGCGGCGCGGGCGCAGACCGCGAGCCCGGTGCTGGACGAATTGTCCTTCCCGGCGATGGAACTCTACGCCATGCCGGCGGCGACGCAGACCCTGCTCGACGACGCGGCGGTGAATCTCGACGAATGGCTCGCCATCGAGGTGGAGGCCGCCTTTGCGGCGCAGGAGGGCGCGGCCTTCGTGAGTGGCGACGGCGTGGGCAAGCCGAAGGGCTTCCTCGCCTATGACACGGTGGCGGAAGGCGCCTGGGAATGGGGCAAGCTCGGCTTCATCGCCACCGGCGCGGCCGGCGACTTCCCCGCCGCCAACCCGGCCGATCCGCTGGTCGACCTCGTCTATGCCGTGAAGGCGGGCTACCGGCAGAATGGCAGCTTCGTGATGAGCCGGCGCACGCAGGGCGCGGTGCGCAAGCTGAAGGACGAGAACGGCCAGTATCTGTGGGCCCCGCCCACCGCGCCGGGCGCGCCGCCGCAGCTCATGGGCTTCCCGGTGCATGAGGCCGAGGAGGTGCCCAACATCGCGGCGGGCAGCCTGTCGGTCGCGTTCGGCGATTTCCGCCGCGGCTATCTCGTGGTGGACCGCGCCGGGGTGCGGGTGCTGCGCGACCCCTATTCCGCCAAGCCCTATGTGCTGTTCTACACCACCAAGCGGGTGGGCGGCGGCGTGCAGGACTTCGACGCGATCAAGCTGCTGAAGTTCGCGGCGTAGCTGGGAGAGACGGCGTCCCGGGCGGTCAGCGGCCGACCCGGGATCGCGGGGAGATTCGGCCGAAGGGTTTTGCGCTGGGTCCCGGATCAGCGTTCCGCCTTCGGCGTCACTTGTCCGGGAAACAAAAAACCTCGTGTCCCGGACAAGATGCGCGCAGCGCAGCGCCGATCCGGGACCCAGCGCAAGAACTCGCCGCAGGCGACAATGCTCTCTTCGCCGCAGCGACCCTACTTCCCCATCCCCCGCACCGTCGCGTCGATCCAGGCGCGCTGGGGGCCGACCAGCGTCGCGCCGGTGACGCCGCCGCAGCCGCGCGCGCCGCCGCTGGCGGTGGACCAGCCGATGATGCCGGCCACCACGCCGTCGAGATAGACCGGGCCGCCGCTGTCGCCGGTGCAACCGCCCTTGGCCGCGCCGTCCGACAGGCGGACCATGATGCCCCCTGTGGTGCCGATGCTCGGCAGCTCGACGGCGCGCAGCGTGCCGGCGGACTTGCCGTCGCCATCCTTCGTCACGCCGAAGCCGACCACGGTGAAGGCGGTGCGGCGGGCGGGCAGCGCCGGCTCGGCCGAGAGCCCAGCCGGGTGGAAGCTGCCCGGCAGCGGCTCGGCCAGGCGGACGATGGCGAGATCCGGCGTCGGGCGGCGGGTCTCGAACGAGTTCGGATCGAAGCGCGGATGCACCGCGATGCGGGTGACGGGGATCAGCCGGGGGCCGGCCGCCTCGAACACCACCACCGCGTAATCCGCCGCCGGCTGCACGCAATGGGCGGCGGTGAGCAGCGCGCCCGGCGCCAGCACCACGCCGGTGCAGGAGGCGCCGCGCGTCGACACGATCATCGCCGTCTCCGCCTTCAGCGCCGCATCCGCCGGCTGCCCGCCGACAATGGCATGGGCCGGGGCGAGGAAGGCGAGGGCGGCAAGGGCGGCGAGGAGGAGGCGGCGCATCGGTTCTTCCGCAAGTGAGGGCGTCGCCGTTGTGGCGGCACGCCGCGCGCGCGTCAATCCGGGGGACTGGGACGCGCTGCGCGCGGAGTTTTTGCGCTGGGTCCCGGATCGGCGCTCCGGCTTCGCCTCCGCTGGTCCGGGACACGAAGTTCCTCTGTGTCCCGGACCAGCCGTGCGCAGCACGGCGCAGAGCCGGGACCCAGCGCAAGACTCCGCGCGCCGCGCGGCGACACCATCATCACCCATAACCACAGAGGCACATCATGCCCGCTCATCTTCTCGCTGGCCCCGCGCGCGAGCCGCTGACGCTCGCGGAGGCCAAGATGTATCTGCGCGTCGACCACGAGGCCGAGGACGCGCTGATCGGCTCGATGGTGACCGCCGCGCGGGCGACGGTAGAGGCGCTGACGCGGCGCGTGCTGATCGACCAGAGCTGGCGGATCGTGCGCGACGCCTGGCCGGCCTCCGGGCTGATCGCCCTGCCGGTGAACCCGCTGCGCGAGATCACCAGCGCCTATGTGCTGGATGCCGCCGGCGGGGAGATCCCGGTGCCGCTGGCCGCGCTCACCGCCGATACGGCGCGGCTGCCCGGCCTGATCCGGGTCGAGCGCGGCGTCGTGCCGGTGCCGGGGCGGCTCCTCGCCGGCATCGCCCTCGACGTCATCGCCGGGCATGGCGAGGAGCCCGACCATGTGCCCTCGCCGCTGATCGAGGCGGTGCGGGTGGTGCTGGCGCATTTCTACGAGCACCGCGACGTGGCGGGGGCGGGCGCGGCCTTTCCCGCCCGGCTCGACGCGCTGGTGGCGCCGTTCCGGGTGGCGCGGCTATGAGCGCGCTCGGCACGCTGCGGCACCGGCTGGTGCACGAGACCCCGGTGGAGACGCCGGACGGGCAGGGCGGGGTGAGCCGCGCCTTCCTCGCGGTCGACGCGCTGTGGGGCGCCATCGAGACGCGGGCGACGCCGGGCGAGATCGCGGACCGGCCGGTCGCGGTGCTCACGCACACCGTCACCGTGCGCGCGCCCGCCACCGTGCAGCCCGGCGACCGGCTGCGGCTCGGGGCGCGGCGCCTGCTGGTGGAGGCGGTGAGCGACCCGGAAGGGCGCGGGCGCTGGCTGGTGTGCGACTGCCGGGAGGAGACGCCGTGAGGTTTTTCGCGCGACTGAAGGGTGTCGAGGCGCTGCGGCGCCGGCTGCTCCAGAAGATCGACAGGAGGCGGCGATGAGCGCGGCGAATGCGCTTCGCACGGCGGTGTTCGCCGCGCTGACGAGCGATGAGGCGCTGCTCGCGGCGCTGGGCGGGCCGCGCATTTTCGACGTGCCGCCGTCCTCGCCCGAGTTTCCCTATGTCACGCTGGGCGAGGCGCAGCTCTTCGACTGGTCCACCGCCACCGAGGCGGGGCACGAGCACCGGCTGACGCTGAGCGTGTGGTCGCGGCAGGGCGGGCATGGGCAGGCGCACGCGCTCGCCCATCTCGTCGAGCTGGCGCTGGACGATGCGCCGCTCGCGCTGGCCGGGCACCGCCTGGTCAATCTGCGCTTTGCCGGCGCCGAGATTCGCCGCGAGGCGGGCGGGCGGACCTACCGCGCGCTGGTGCGGTTTCGCGCCGTGACGGAAACAGGTTGAGGTTTTCCGACGGCGCGAGGAAGTCGCGCCAAGCGATTCCAGGGATTCGGCAATCGCGCTGAAGTTGATTCAGAAGATGAACGCGCTTGCGGCGGTTCGCTCACGCAGGGCGCGAGCTTTGTGCACGCCCATCCCACGCTTCAGAGACCTCAGCATAACCCGACATGGTTAACCGTCTCTGAATACCTGTCCTCTTTCTCACGCACAAGGAACCCGGCCGATGGCGGCACAGAAGGGCAAGGACCTCTTGCTGAAGATCCATGACGGCGCGGCCTTCGCCACGGTGGCGGGCCTGCGCTCGCGGCAGATCGCGTTCAACACGGAGCCGGTCGACGTGACCCATGCCGAGAGCGCCGGGCGCTGGCGCGAGCTGCTGGCCGGGGCCGGGGTGAAGCGCGCTTCGGTGGCGGGCTCCGGCATCTTCAAGGACGCGGCCTCGGACGCGCTGATCCGCCAGAGCTTCTTCGACGGCACGATCCGCAGCGCGCAGATCGTGGTGCCGGATTTCGGCACCATCGAGGGACCCTTCCAGATCACCAGCCTGGAGATCGCCGCCGAGCACGACCGCGAGGTGACGTTCGACATCGCGCTGGAGAGCGCGGGCGAACTCAGCTTCACGGCGCTGTGAGGGGGACGTTGCCGAAGAGCCGGGCGCCGGGTCCCGCATCGGCGCCGCGCTGCGCGCAGCTGGTCCGGGAAACAGAAGACCCGTGTCCCGGACAAGTGACGCCGCAGGCGGAACGCCGATCCGGGACCCAGCGCAAAAACTCCCTTGGCCTTTGACCAACACACGGAGCACCCATGGCCAACCGACATCGCGGTGAGATTGCCGCCGAGCTGGACGGGCGCCCGCGCACGCTGGTGCTGACGCTCGGCGCTCTGGCGGAGCTGGAAGCGGCGTTCGGCGCCGGCGACCTGGTGGCGCTGACCGAGCGCTTCGGCGCCGGCCGGCTGTCGGCGCGCGACGCCATCGCCATCCTCGCCGCCGGGCTGCGCGGGGCGGGGGAGAGCGTGAGCGAGGACGAGGTCGCCCGCATGACCACGCCGGGCGGGGCGGCGGGCTTCGCGCGCCTCGTCGGCGACCTCATCGCCGCCACCTTCGGCGCCGGGGAGGGCGCCGGCGAGCGCCCTTTGCCGGAGACGACGCGCGCCCGGTGAATGCCTTTCCCTGGCGCGCGGCGATGGGTTTCGGGCTCGGGCGGCTGGGGCTGTGCTCCGCCGCCTTCTGGGCGCTGACCCCGCGCGAGCTGGCCGCCGCCATCGAGGCGGTGGCGGGCCCGGCGCGCACGCCGCTCGGCCGCGCGGGGCTCGCCGCGCTGATGGCGCGGTTTCCGGACTGAGGGAGGATCGACATGACCGACACCTATGACGCTTCTGCCGGCGAGGCGGTGACGGTGGAGATCGCCGCCGACACCAGCGCCTTTCGCCGCGAGATCGCGGAAGCCGAGCGGCTGGCGCGCGGCTTCGGGCGCGTGGTGGGCGATGCGCTCACCGGCGCGGCGGTGAAGGGGCGCGCGGCGGACGATGTGTTCCGCTCGCTGGTGTCCCGGCTCTCGACGCTCGCCATCAACGCCGCCTTCCGCCCGCTGGAGCAGGGCATTGCCGGGCTGCTGCAGGGGGCCGTGAGCGGGGCGCTGCCTTTTGCTTCCGGCGGCGCGTTGCAGGGCGGGCGCGTCATCCCCTTCGCGCAGGGCGGGGTGGTGGCGGCGCCGACCTATTTCCCGCTCGCCAATGGCCAGACCGGGCTGATGGGCGAGCGCGGCGCGGAAGCCATCCTGCCGCTCAGGCGCGGGCCGGACGGCCGGCTCGGCGTCGCCGCGGGCGGGGGCGGGCGGGCGGTGAGCGTGACGGTGAACGTGTCGACGCCGGACGCCTCCTCCTTCCGCCGCTCGGAGGCGTACCTCTCCGGCCTTGTCGCCCGTGCCGTCGCGCGCGGGGAAAGGAGCCTCTAGATGCCCGCCTTTCACGAGACGCTGTTTCCGCTCGACATCGCGCTCGGCGCGGCGGGCGGGCCGGAGCGGGCGACGGAGATCGTCACCACGCTGACCGGCCGCGAGGAGCGCAATACGAGGCTCGCGCATTCGCGCCGGCGCTGGGATGCCGGCTATGGCGTGACATCGCTGGCGCAGCTCTCCAGCGTCGTTGCCTTCTTCGAGGAGCGGCGCGGGCGGCTCTTCGGCTTTCGCTGGCGCGACCGGCTGGACCATGCCTCCGCCGCGCCGGGCGCGCCCGTGTCGCCCTTCGACCAGGTGCTGGGAGCGGGCGACGGGGGGCGCGTGACGTATGCGCTCACGAAAACCTATGGCGGCGCGCATGCGCCCTATGTGCGGCCGATCGCCAAGCCGGTCGCCGGTTCGGTGCGGGTGGCGGTGAACGGGGCCGAGCGCACGCAAGGGGTGCATTTCACCGTCGACGGCACGAGCGGGGTGGTGAGCTTCCTCGCCGGCCATTTGCCGGGGCCGGGGCAGGCGGTGACGGCCGGCTTCCTGTTCGACGTGCCGGTGCGCTTCGACACGGATTTTCTCGAAGTGAACCTCACCGCCTTCGAGGCGGGGGCGATCCCGCGCATTCCCATTCTGGAGATCCGGCCATGAGGCAGATTCCCGAGGGTCTCGCCGGCGCGCTGGCGAGCGGGGTGACGACGCTGGCGCGCTGCTGGCGCCTCACCCGGCGCGACGGCGTGGTGATCGGCCTTACCGAGCATGATGACGACCTGTTCGTCGACGGCACAAGCTTTCGCGCCGCCAGCGGGGTGGCGGGCAGCGAGGAGGCGTCCGCGCTCGGCTTCGCGGTGGGGGGCGGGGAGATGTCCGCCGCGCTGTCCTCCGACCTCGTCGACGAGGCGGACCTCGCCGCCGGCCTCTATGACGGGGCGGCGGTGGAGCTGCTCCTCGTGGACTGGGCGGCGCCGGCGCATTTCATCCGCCTGCGGCAGGGCACGATCGGCGAGGTGCGGCGCGAGGGCGGGGCTTTCACCGCCGAGCTGCGCGGGCTGTCGAGCCAGCTCAACATGGTGCGCGGGCGGCTGTTCGCCGCCGGCTGCGACGCCGATTTCGGCGATGCCCGCTGCGCGATCGCACGCGATGCGCCGGCCTATCGCGGCGACGGCACGGTGGCGGGCGTGGAGGGCGCGAGCCTGTTCCGTGCCGCCGGGCTGGAGGGCTTTGCGGAAGGCTGGTTCACGCAAGGCCGGCTCGCCTTCACCTCCGGCGCCAATGCGGGTTTCGCCTGCGAGGTGAAATCGCACGGCATAGCCGGCGGCGCGCGGCTGGAACTGTGGCAGCGTCCGCCCGAGCCGCTCGGCGCGGGTGATGCCTTCACCGTCACCGCCGGCTGCGACAAGCGCTTCGAGACCTGCCGCGACCGCTTCGCCAATGCGCTCAACTTTCGCGGCTTTCCGCACATGCCGGGCAATGACGCGCTGCTGCGCGTCGCGGTGCCGGGAGGCCAGTGATGGAGAGCGGGGCTTTGCGCGCGCGCCTCATCGCCGAGACGCGCGACTGGATCGGCACGCCCTATCTCCACCGCGCCTCCTGCAAGGGCCATGGCGCGGACTGTCTGGGTCTGGTGCGCGGCGTGTGGCGGGAGGTGCTCGGCGCGGAGCCGCAGCACCTGCCGCCCTACGCGCCGGACTGGGCGCAGGCGAGCCGCACCGAGCAGATGCTGGAGGCGGCGGGGCGGCACATGTCGCCTGTCGCGCCCGGGGACCTCACGCCCGGCGACGTGCTGCTGTTCCGCTGGCGCGACCACCTGCCGGCGCGGCACGCCGCCATTCTGGTGAGCGCGGACCGCATGGTGCACGCCCATGACGGGGCCGCGGTGGCGGAGGTGTTCTTCGCCCCCTGGTGGCGGCGGCATCTCGCCGGGGCGTTCGCCTTTCCCGGCGTGTGAGAGGCGGGCGCGGCGCGGAGTCGGGCGCTGGGTCCCGGATCGGCGTTCCGCCTGCGGCGTCACTGGTCCGGGACACGGTTCCCGCTGTGTCCCGGACCAGCGGAGGCGAAGCCGGAGCGCCGATCCGGGACCCAGCGCAAGACATCGCCGTCAGGCGTCAACAACGGAGCAGACATGGCCACTCTCATTCTCGGCACGCTGGGCGGCACGGTCGGCGGGGCGCTGTTCGGGCCGCTGGGCGCGCTGGCCGGGCGGGCGCTCGGCGCCATTGGCGGGGCGGCGCTGGACAACATGCTGATCGGCGGCGGACGACGGGTCGAGGGCCCGCGCCTGACCGATCTCGGCACCATGACCTCCACAGAGGGTGCGCCCATCGCCCGGCTCTATGGCCGCGCGCGGCTCGCCGGACAGGTGATCTGGGCCGCGCCGGTGCAGGAGGTGGTGTCGACGCAGACGCAATCCTCCGGCGGCAAGGGCGGCTCGCTCGGGGGCGGCAGTTCCACCACGACCTACAGCTATTATGGCAGCTTCGCCGTCGGCCTGTGCGAGGGGCCGGTGGCCCGCATCGGCCGCATCTGGGTCGACGGCAAGCCGCTGGACCGGCAGGGCCTCAATCTGCGCCTGCACATGGGCGGTGAGGACCAGCTGCCGGACCCGCTGATCGAGGCGCGCGAGGGCGCGGCGCCGGCCTATCGCGGCCTCGCCTATGTGGTGTTCGAGCGGCTGCCGCTGGCCGCCTATGGCAACCGCCTGCCGCAGGTGACGGTGGAGGTGGTACGGCCGGTCGGCGAGCTGGAGGGGCGCATCCGCGCGGTGACGCTGATCCCCGGCGCCAGCGAGTTCGGCTACGACCCGCGCGAGATCCGCCAGCTGGTGCGGGCCGGCGTCTACCAGCCGGAGAACCGCCATATCGAGACCGCCGCCAGCGATGTTGAGGCCTCGCTCGACGAACTCATGGCGCTGTGCCCGAACCTTGAACGGGTGGCGCTGGTGGTCGCCTGGTTCGGCACCGACCTGCGCGCCGGGGAGTGCCTTGTCCAGCCGGGGGTGGAGCGGCGCGACAAGGCGAGCCGGGCCTTCGGGCCGGCGCCCTGGCAGGTGGGCGGGCGCACCCGCGAGGACGCCTATCTCGTCAGCACGGTCGACGGGCGCCCGGCCTATGGCGGCACGCCCTCGGACGAGAGCGTGCGCCGCTGCATCGAGGCGCTAAAGGCGCGCGGGCTGAAGGTGACGTTCTATCCCTTCGTGATGATGGACATCCCCGCCGGCAACACGCTGCCCGACCCGTGGGGCGGGGGTGGATCGCAGCCGAGCTACCCCTGGCGCGGGCGCATCACCTGCCATCCCGCGCCCGACCGGCCGGGCTCGCCCGATGGGACGGCGGCGGCGGGCGAACAGGTGGCGGCGCTGTTCGGCAGCGCGGCGGCGGGCGATTTCAGCCTTGCCGGCGGGCAGGTGGTCTATGCCGGCCCGGAGGAATGGACGCTGCGCCGCATGGTGCTGCACTACGCGCATCTCACGGAGCTGGCCGGCGGGGTGGAAGCCTTCCTGATCGGCTCGGAGATGGCGGCGCTGACGCGAGTGCGCGCGGGCCCCGGAAGCTACCCCGCCGTCGACGCCTATGCCGCGCTCGCGGCCGAGGTGCGGTCTGTCCTGCGGCCTGAGACGCAGATCGGCTATGCCGCCGACTGGAGCGAATATGCCGGCCATGTGCGCGAGGGCGGGGCGGAGCTGCGCTTTCCGCTCGACCCGCTCTGGGCCTCGCCGGCGCTCGATTTCATCGGCATCGACTGGTACGCGCCGATTGCCGACTGGCGCGAGGGCGACGCCCATCTCGACGCGGCCGACACCGCCAGCCTCTATGACCGCGCCTATCTCGCCGGCAATGTGCGTGGTGGCGAAGGCTTCGACTGGTACTATCCCGATGACGCCGCCCGCAACGCGCAGGCGCGTCTGCCGATCACCGACGGGGCCTATGGCGAGCCGTGGGTGTTCCGCCAGAAGGACATCGCCGGCTGGTGGACCAACGCGCACCATGAGCGCGTCGGCGGGCTGCGCTCAGCCGTGCCGACCGCGTGGGTGCCGGGCTCCAAGCCCGTGCGGCTCACCGAGATCGGCTGCGCGGCGGTGGACAAGGGGGCGAACCGGCCGAGCGTGTTCCCCGATCCCAAGTCGGTGGAGAACGGCCTGCCGCCCTTCTCCAATGGCCGGCGCGACGACCTGATGCAGCGCCGGCATCTGGAAGCCACCTTCGACGGCTTTGCCAGCGAGGCCGCCAATCCGCCGGCGCCGCATCCGGGCGGGCGGATGATCGACCCGGCCGCGCTCTATGCCTGGACCTGGGACGCGCGGCCCTTCCCGGTGTTTCCGCTCGCCCGCGACATCTGGGCGGACGGGGCGAACTGGCAGACCGGGCACTGGCTGACCGGCCGGCTCGGCGCGGCGCCGCTGGCGGAACTGTGCGCGGCGCTGGCGCGGGACTTCGGCGCGAGTGTCGACGCCTCGCAGCTGCGCGGGGTGATTGACGGCTATGTCGTCGACCGGCCGATGAGCGCGCGCGCCGCGCTGGAGCCGCTGGCGCGGGCTTTCGGCTTCGACCTGATGGAGACCGGCGACGGGCTGGCGCTGCGCCCGCGCGGCGGGCGGATCGTCGCCACGCTGGACGATGAGGACCTTCTGGCCGGCGAGGACCTGCCCGCGCCCGGCTTCACCCGCGCCAGCGAGGACGAACTGCCGCGCACGGTGACGCTCGGCTTCATCGATGGCGGCAATGATTATCGCCGCGCCACCGCCGCCTCGCGCCGGCTGGCTGGCGGGGCGCGGGCGGATACGGCGCTCGACCTCGCCATGATCGCCGATCCCGGCCTCGTCGCCGGCCTTGCCGAGATGAACCTGCAGGATGCCTGGGCCGGGCGGGAGACCGGGCGCCTCGCGCTGGCGCCCTCGCGCCTCGCGCTGGAGCCGGGCGATGTGGTGCGTCTGGTGCGGGACGGGCGCACGCGATTGCTGGAGATCACCGCCATCGAGGACCGCGAGGCGCGCATGGTGAGCCTGCGCAGCCTCGATCCGGCGGTGTTCGACCTTGCGGTGCGGGCGGGACCGACGCGGCCGGTGGCGCTGCCGCCGAGCCTTGGTCCACCGGAACTGGCGCTGATCGCCCTGCCGCACCTGCCGGGCGCCGGCACGCCGGTGCTGGCCTGGCTCGCGGCCTTCACCGAGCCGTGGCCGGGAGCGATGGCGGTGTGGCGCGGGATCGACGGAGCGAGCTTCGAGCGGGTGGGCACGCTGGCCGCGCCCACTGTCACCGGGGAGACGCGGACGGTGCTGGCGCCCGGCCTGCTTTGGCGCTGGAACCGCACGGCGTCGCTTGAGGTCGAACTCGACGGCGGGCTGATCGCGGCGGCGAGCGAGGACGCCGTGCTGGGCGGCGCCAATGCGCTGGCGCTGATCGCGCCGGATGGCGCGGTCGAGGTGCTGCAATTCACGGAAGCCGAGCTGATTGGCGCGCGGCGCTGGCGGCTCTCGCGCCTGCTGCGCGGGCAGATGGGCACGGAAGCGCGGGCGCAGGCGCCGTGGCCGGCGGGCTCGCGCATCGTGCGCATCGACCGCAACCTTCTGCCGGCGGCGAGCGGGCTCGATCTGCTCGGCCGCAGCCTCGTCTTCCGCGTCGGCCGGGCCGACCGCGACCATGGCGATGACGGCGTCGCGGAGATCGCCGGGGTGGCGGGGGCGGCGGCGCTGCGCCCGCTGGCGCCGGTGCATCCGCACGCGCGGCGGACCGGCGCGGGGGTCGAGATCGGCTGGACCCGCCGCACGCGGGTCGATGGCGACAGCTGGGAGGTGGCCGAGGTGCCGCTCGGCGAGGAGCGCGAGGCCTACCGGCTGGAGGTGATGAACGGGACGGGCGTGGTGCGCCGCGCCGAGGTGAATGTGCCGTCCTTCCTCTACGCCGCCGCCGACGAGATCGCCGATTTCGGCGCGCCGCAGCCCTTTCTCGATGTGCGCATCGCCCAGCTTTCCACCAGCGTCGGCCCCGGCGCCTGGCGTGAGGCGCGGCTCGCGCCCTGAGACCTCCAACGGGAAAACCAGATGAGCGAGACGACACCTTTGCTCGCGCTGCCGCTGCTCGCGTCGGCGCAGGCGCAGAAGCATGTGACGCATAATGAAGCCCTGGCGCGGCTCGACGCGCTGGCCCAGCTCGCCGTGCTGGACCGTCACCGCACCCTGCCGCCCGGCGCGCCCGTGCCCGGCGACCGCCATCTCGTCGCGGCCGGGGCGGGTGGTGCATGGGCCGGGCAGGACGGGCGGATCGCGCTCTATGAGGAGGGCTGGACGTTCCTCGCTCCCCGCGCCGGCTGGCGGGTCTATGTCGCGCAGGAGCGCGTGACGCTGGTGCACACCGGCGCCGGCTGGTCCGACCTTCTCGCCGGCACGGCCTCGGGCGGCGCGGTGGCGCTGCGGGCGGTGGAGGAGGAGCTGGTGCTGGCCGGCGCGTCCGTCGCCTCCACCCTCGTCATTCCCAACCGCGCGATCTGCCTCGCCGTTGCCAGCCGCACGGTGAACGCGGTGACCGGCGCCACCGCCTATGAGGTCGGCATCGCCGGGGAGACGGCGAAATTCGGCGGGCTGCTGAGTGTCGCGGCCGGCGCCTCCAATATCGGCGTGATCGGGCCGCAGGCCTTCTATGCCGACACGCCGCTGCGCGTCACCGCGCTGGGCGGCGCCTTCACCGGCGGGCGCGTGCGCCTCGCTCTGTTCTTCCTCGGCTTCAGCCTCTGACCCAACCGGAGAGACCCATGCCTTATGATGCCGCCAAGGATCCGTGGCGCGGCAGCGCCATCTCGCCCGCCGGCCTCGGCCGTTCCGGCGCGGCGGTGGCGCCGCACGATGGCGACGACCTGCCGCGCTATGCCCGCATCCGCGTCTTCGCCCCCGCCACGCTGGCGAGCGCGCAGATCCGCGTTCTCCCCGTGGGCAATGCCGATGCCGCCCCGCTGGTGCTCGCGCTGCCGGTCGGCGTGCCGGTGGTGCTGGAATATATGGTGCGGCGCGTCTTCGCGACCGGCACCACGGCGGGCCTCGACATCCATACGGTGAACTGAGCCATGGATTTCGCGGACGGATTCGGGGTGCCGCGCCGGCGGATCGGCCGGCGCCGCGCCCCGCTGGACGGCTTTGCCGCCCTCTTCTTCGCCGCCTTCAGCTTCCGGCTGCTGGTGTCCGCCTATACCGGCCCCTGCATTCGCGTGCGGCGCTCCGGCGACAATGCGCTGACCGATATCGGCTTTGTCGGCGGCTGGCTGGATGTGGTGACCCTGCTCGCCTTTGTCGGCGCGGGGTCGGGCTATGTCGTGACCTTCTACGACCAGTCCGGACGGGGGCGGCACATCACCCAGACCACCGCCGCCGCCCAGCGGCGCATCGTCAATGCGGGCGTGGTGGAGAGTTTCGGCGGCCGGCCGGCGCTGGCGGGCGGGGCGGGGCAGTATTACGGCTCGGCCTGGCCCGCGCTCGTGCAGCCGGCCACCATTCTCGCCACGCTCCGGCTGCCGGACTACACGGCCGGCGCCGACCAGAACCTGATCCGCACCAGTGCGCTGGCATCCGGCTACAACGGCGTGCCCTATATCCGCGCTGCCGACGGCAAGGCGGCGCTCTATGCGGGTGCCGGCGTTGCCGGCGCCACGCTGGTGGACGGGGCGGCCTATGCGCTGGCCTGGGTGATGGCGGGTGCGGCGTCGGTGATCGGCACCAACGGAACCTACGTCACGGGCGACGCCGGCACCGAGGCGATCAACGCCGCGCCCAACGTGTTCGCCGGGCTGGCCGGCGGGGCGCCGATCCTCGGCCAGTGCGGCGATCTGCTGGTGTTCGAGGGCGCGCTGCCGCAGGCGCAGATCACCGCCATCAGCCGCACGCTGGGCGAAACGCGAGGCATCGTTGTCCCATGAGCTATCTTCTCTTCGCCTCACGCGCGGCCGCCGAGGCGCGCAGCCGGGCCGCCTATGCCCCGCTGCGCCCGCAGGACGAGCCGGACGGCACGGTGACCGACGCGCTCTGGTCGGTGCGCGACCACCCCGAGGACGGGCGCGCCGCGCTTGTTGTCCCCGATGGCCCGGCCGGCGCGGGCCTCGGCCTCACGCAGGCCGCCTATGACGCCCTGCTGACCGCCGGGGAGAGGGCGGCGCTGGTCGCGCAATTGCCGGCGGGCTGGATCACGCCGGACGCCGCCTGAGCGTTGCCGCCAGCCGGCGCGCCGCCGCTTTCGCGCGGTCGCGCAGATCGACCCAGCCGGGAGGATCGAGGAGGAGCGGCGGCCCCTTGCGGAGCCGGCCACGGGCCGCCCCATTGCACAGCGCGGGGGGCGCAGCCGCGGCCATCGCCTCAAGGCGCGTCATGAGGTCGTCCCAGGGGAACAGCTCCCGGCGGAACTCATGCTCGCCGGGGATGGCGACCAGCGTGATGCGGGCGGAGAGGCCATAGGCGGCCGCAGCCTTCACGTCACCATACTCGTCCTGCGCGCCCTGATAGATCACCGTCGGCGTCGCCAGCTGCCGCAGATGGTCGATGCGGTCGGGGTCGAGCCTGGCGCCGGGACGGCGGAACGGATAGCTCACGCAGACGACGCCGCGTATCTGCGCAGACCCCTCCGCCGCCAGCCTTGTGATGACGCGCGCGCCGGAGGAGCGCCCGACCAGAATGACCGGCCGCCCCTTAAGGTCCGCCAGCACGCGGCGGAGCGTCGCCAGCCGCGTCGCGATGCGCCGCATCCGCAGCCCCGACTGGTACCGGTCGAGAATCTCGCGATAGGACAGGCACGCCAGCGACGTCCGCCGCCCGATCTCATCCTCGATGAACTGATCCCGGGGAAATGAATCGCCCAGCTGGAAGACGATCAC
>QFQD01000062.1 GCA_003241485.1 Ancylobacter novellus | reverse complement strand
GCGCGGGCCAGCGCCACGCGCTGCTGCTGGCCGCCGGAGAGCTGGCGCACGCGCCGCTCCTCGAAGCCGCCGAGCTTCATCATCTCGATGGCGCGCCGCACCTCGGTCTCGATCTCCGCCTTGGGCAGCTTGCGCATGCGCAGGCCGAAGGCGACGTTGTCGAACACGTTCATGTGCGGAAACAGCGCGTAGGACTGGAACACCATGCCAATGTCGCGCCGATAGGGTTCCACCTCGGTGAGATCGACGCCATCGACGATGATCTTGCCGGCCGAGGGCGTGACGAAGCCGGCGATCATGCCGAGCAGGGTGGATTTGCCACAGCCGGAGGGCCCGAGCAGCGTGACGAATTCGCCCTTGCCGACGGTCAGCGACACGTCGGCGACGCCGACCGCCCCGCCATAATCCTTGCGGACGCGGACGATCTCGACGGCGGGCCGGCTGTCAGTCGTGGCATTCATGTCGTGGGCTCTCCGGCACGCATCGTTCAGTGGGTATCGATCGCCAGCACGCGCCGCAGGCCAAAGGCCCGGTCAGCGATGAACATGATGATCGTGGTGGCAATAATCAGCATCGACGCGATCGCCGACACGGTCGGGTCGGCATATTCGCGGATGTAGTTGTACATGGCGACCGGCAGCGTCTGGGTGCGCGAGCCGGTCACATAGAGCGAGGCGGTGAACTCGGTCAGCGACAACACCGCCGCGATCAGCCAGCCGCCCGCCATGCCGGGCAGCACCAGCGGCAGCTCGATGCGGGTGAGCACATTGAACGGCGACGCCCCGAGATTGGCCGCGGCCCGTCCGAGATTGGGGTCCACATTGGACAGGCTGACATAGACCGCGCGGGTGACGAAGGGCATCACCAGCACCATGTGCGCCAGCACGATCATCACATAGCCCTGCTGCAACCCGAAGGCACCGCCGAGCAGCAGGAAGCCGAAGCCGAGCGTGAAGTGCGGGATAATCAGCGGCGACCACAGCACCGCTTCCAGAACACCGCGCCCCTTGAAGGTGTAGCGGTGCACCAGCCAGGCGAAGGCCGAGCCGACGATCAGCGCCAGCGTCGAGGCGCAGCCGGTCACGATCAGCCCGTTCTTGAAGGCGACCTGAAAGTCCGGATAGGTCAGCGCCTTCTGGTACCACTTGAGCGAAAATCCCTCCGGCGGAAAGGCGAGGATCTCGGTCGGGTTCACCGAGGTCACCAGCACCACCAGCGTCGGCACCGTCATGTAGACGAGGATCGCGGTGACCAGGCTCCAGAACGCGAAGCTGCGCATGTGCCCCCTCCCTCAGTTGATGGCCAGGCGCTTCTCGACGCGCCCGGTCACGGATTTCATCAAGGCGAGGCTGCCGAGCGCGGCAATGAGCGCGATCAGGCTCAGCGTCGCCGCGAAGGGCAGGTTCAGCACGGAGAAGCCCTGGAGATAGGCGAGGTTGGAGATCATCAGCACCTTGCCGCCGCCGATCAGCTGCGGCGTGGAGAAGGCGCTCATGGTCCAGGCGAACACCACCACGATGCCCGACAATATGCCCGGCATGGTGAGCGGCAGGGTGATGCGCCAGAACACCGCGCCAGGGCTCGCGCCGAGATTGGCAGCGGCCTTCTCGCAGTCGCGGTCGACATGAGAGATGGCGGTGGCCAGCAGGATAATCATCACCGGCATGGAGAACTGCACCAGCGCCACCACCACGCCGAAGCGCGTGTACATCAGCTGCAGCGGCATATCGATGATCGACAGCCTGCGCAGGATGGAGTTGACGAAGCCGTCCGAGCCGAGCGTGAGCATCCAGGAAAAGGTGCGCACGATCTCGCCGGTGAACAGCGGCGTGATGGAGAGCGAGACCAGCAGCGAGCGCAGCCAGTCGCGCTTTGCCCTCACCAGCGCGAAGGCGACGGGATAGCTCAGCAGCAGCGAGAAGAGCGCGGTCAGCAGGCTGATGTAGAAGGTGTCGGCCAGCACCCACCAGTAGATCGGCCGGTTGATGCGGGTGAAGTTGGAAAGGGTCAGGCCACCCACATCGAGCGAGCCGGGTATGAACTCGCGCACGCTGTATTGCAGCACCTCGAAGATGGCAGCCGCGAGGATCACGGCCGTCAGCACGGCAGGCGCCAGGAAGGTGATGAAGAACGGGCGGCGCGGGCTCATCGGGTCTCTACCGTCATCCCGGACGACGCGCGGTGTCGATCCGGGATCGTGGGGAATGTCTGACGACGTCCGGCATCCCAGGGATGCGCGATCGGGCAGAATGCCGTTACCGCAGCATCCCGGACGGCCGACAGACCGATCCGGGATGAGGCGGGGAAGGGAAGCGATCCCGACCCGACGCGGCGCGGCGGGCCGGGATGACGCACCGTCTGAACGGCTCAGTGCATCATGTTCTCGGTGAACCAGGCCTTCCACACCGGCAGCAGCGTGGCATAGGTCTTGTCATCGAGCACGATGGCGCCCTTGGTGATGGCTTCCTCACTGGTGAAGATGCCGGGCAGCTTGGCGACTTCCGGGTCGAGCTTGGCTTCGCCGCTCATGGGCGAGCACTTGTGGAAGTTGCACAGCTTCGCCAGCATTTCCGGCTCAAGCGCGATGTTGAGGAACTGCTCGGCCAGCGCCTTCTTCTTGGAGCCGGCATTGATGCCCCACACGTCGGTGCCGGCCACGGCGCCTTCCTTCGGCACATCGATCTCGATCGGGATGCCGAGCTTCTGGATGTGGTAGCCGTTGATGTTCAGCAGCACCTGCACCGGGGTTTCGCCGGTGCGGATCAGGTTCTGGCTGGTGGCGTCCGACTGGTAGAACGCCTTGATGCTCTTCTTCAGCTCAAGAAGCTTGGGCTGTACCTTTTCCCACTCCTCGGGCTTCACGCCGGCGAGCTTGGTGGCAGCGATGATGACGTGGGAGGGGTCGAAATCGGGCAGGCCGAGCTTGCCGGCGACGTCCGCGGCCCAGAGGTCTTCCCAGCTGTTGATCTTGTAGCCCTTCGGCATCAGGTCGGTGCGGAAGGCGGGCGTGTAGACATAGACATAGTCCGCGACCGTGTAGTCCGAGCGCTTCGCCATCGGGTAGAGCTTGGCGGCGTTCGGGATCTTCGACCAGTCCAGCTTCTCCATCAGACCGTCGGAATGATAGAGATAGCCGACATGGGCGGTGGTGTTGATGAGGTCGGATTCGGGGTTGGCCCGCGCGACCTTGGCCTTGGCCAGACGGTCCAGCGTGCCGCCGGTGATGTACTCGACCTCGACGCCGGTACGCTTGGTGAATTCGGCGCCGACGATGGCGACGCCTTCCTTCCAGTTGCCGCCCCAGGTGCTGATGATCAGCTTCTCCTGGGCCGACGCGGTGCTGGCCATCATGACCAGCGCACCGAGTGCAATGCAAAGCTTCTTCATGTTCCACCTCTTTGTTGGGGCGATCTGCGCCGCCCGTTTTTCAAAAGTCGGGGGCCGCGCGTCAGTAGCCGCGACCGGGATCCACCTCGTGTAAGGGGGCGAGCCCCTGCCGCACGCGCCGGATGCTCTCGGCCACATCGCGCGCCGCCAGCTTCGGCACGGTGATGCTGGCGAGGTGCGGCGTGATCAGCACATTGTCGAGCGTCCAGAAGGGATGGCCCTGCGGCAGCGGCTCGGTCTCGAACACGTCGAGCGTGGCCTCGCCGAGATGACCCGAGCGCAGCGCCTCGATCAGCGCCGCCTCGTCCACCACCGCGCCGCGCGAGGCATTGATGAACTTCGCTCCCTTCGGCATCAGCGCGAGTTCGCGCGCGCCGAGCAGGCCGCGCGATTCCGGGGTGAGCGGCAGAAGGCTGACGATGATCTCGTTGCCGGCCAGCACCCGCTCCAGCCCGTCGCGGCCGGTCTCGGAGGTGACGCCCTCAATGTCCTTCTTCGAGCGCGACCAGCCGGTGACGGTGAAGCCCATCGAGGCGAGCGTGCGCGCCGCCGGGCCGCCGAGTTCGCCGAGACCCAGCACCGCCACCTTGATGTCGGACAGCGCGCGCGGGTGGACATAGTCCCATTCGCCGCGCCGCTTGGCGCGCTCGAACACCGGGATGTCGCGGGCATAGCGGGTGACGGCGAAGACGACATAGCTCGTCATCATCGCCACCATGCCGGGGTCGTTGAGGCGGGAGAACTTCACCGGCACGAGATCGTCGCGGCGGACCAGCGCATCGACGCCGGCGCCGAGATTGGTGACAAGCTGGAGATTGGGAAAGCGCGTGAAGAAGCCCTTTGGCGGCAGCCAGACGAGGGCATAGCGGATATCGGCGGGGTCACCGACATCAGGGTCCACGCGGAAGTCGAGATCCGGCAGCTCCGCGGACAGCGCCTCGCGCCATGCCACCGGATCATCGACCGGACTGTAGAACACCAATGCATCGCGACTCATGCTGCGTCCTTTCCAAGGGGAAAACCGCAGCATACCCGCGCGACCCGGCTCCACGATCCTGTGTTCGACCGCCTCATTCTGCCCAATCTCTGACCCGAATTTTTTCTTGTCAGGAAATGTGGCGCCGGAATTCTGGATAGAAAAATACTTTTACCTGCTTCTTAAGATAGCCGCAGGCAATGCCACGGCGTCAGCGCGGCCCGGTCGGCGAGAGGAAGGCGACCACGGCCTCGCCGGACGCGTCGCAGCTCGCGTGCAAGGTGGCTTCCTCCCGCGACACCAGCGTCTCGCCGGGATGCACCAGCGCCGCCCCGAGGCTGTGCCCGACCTGCCAGACCCCGGTGACGGCGTGGAGAATGACCAGCCCGCCGTCCGGCGCGGCCAGCAGCGGCTCCTTGCCCCCGCTCGCCGGCATCACCTGCGCATGCCAGCGCCCGCGCCGCGTCATCACGTTGAGCACCCGCGCCATGCCGTCGGGCAGCTTCGACATCGGCTGCTGCACGCTGTCGAAATAAAGCGGTTCGAGCCGCTTCAGGCTGCGCGTCTCCTGCGCGAAGACGAGGTCCAGCCGTTCCTGGCTGAGCAGCGTGATGTGCCGGTCGATGCCGGGGAAGGAGGAGAACGGCCCTTCGCTGACGATCGGCGCGAGGCTCAGCCGGATGTCGAAATTTTCCTGCGTGGAATCTTCCGGCAGCAGCAGGATGTCCTGCGTGACGCCACCGCCATTCTTCCAGGGCGTCGTCTTGTAATCGGCGGCCTTGAGAACCCTCAGCCAACTCATCGCGTCACACTCGGCATCACATTCCGGCAGCGGCAGAGGCCGGTTTATCTGGGAGAAAAACAGGGGGCGGACAGTAGCGAGCCGGAACCTGGCGCGGCAACGACCAAGCCCCTGAACGGACAACAGTTTCACAATGCACAAGATAGAGTTCGGCTATGAAGCGGACCGCACGATCCGTTTTCAGCGCACCGTCGTGCGCGGCGAAAGCGTGCCCGGCTCGAAGATGCCGCCGGGCGAGAAGCACGCCTTGAGATGACGGGCGAACACCTCGACCGCCGGTCGCGGCGCCTGCCGGCGCAGCTTGAGCGAAACGAGGCGCACGGGTTCCAAGCGGTCGGTCAGCGGCACGGCGGCGACGCGCCCGCCATCATGGGTGATCTGCGTGCGCGGCAGCACGTTCTGGATGGTGTAGCCGCGCCCATGCCCGACCAGACCGCGCGTCAGCTCATAGGCGCGCGAGCGGAAGGCGATGTGCGGCTCGACGCCGACCGCGCGGAACAGGCTCATGAAATAATCGCGCGAGTGCGGCAGATCGAGCAGGATGAAGGGCTCGTCGCGCAGTTCCGCGAGGCTGATGCGCTCGCGCCGCGCCAGCGGATGGTCGGGGTGCAGCACCGCATAGGGCGGCAGCTCGGCCAGCGACTCCGCCACCACCTCCTCCGGCCGCGCGAATTCATAGGACAGCGCCAGCTCGGTGCGGCCCGAGACGATACCCTCCAGAATCTGCTGCTGGTCGCCCTCGTCGAGGCTCACCGTGATGCCGGGATGCGTCTCGGCGAAGCGCGAGAGCAGGCTCGGCATGAAATGGGTGGCGATGGTCCAGAAGCAGCCCACCGCGATCTCGCCGCGCACCTCGTCCGCCATGGCGCGGGCGTTCTGCCCGAAGTCGCGCGCGTGATTGAGCAGCAGCCGCGCCTCATTGACGATGCGCGTGCCGGCAATGGTGGTCGTCACGCCTTTTGCATGGTGCCGCACGAACACCTGCACGCCGCACTCCGCCTCGAACTGGGCGATGGCCGCCGAGATGGAGGGCTGCGAGACGTTCAGGTGCTTGGCCGCCTCGGTGAGGTTGCCGAAGTCGGCAGTGGCCACGACGTAGCGCAGCGCCCGGAGTGAAACGTTCATCGGATTTATCTATGTCGAGCAACGAATGATAATATTTTACCGATCTATGAGCCCGACGCAATATTTCCTCATAGGAAAAGGAAGCAGGCGATGATCCGCACAGGCGACGAGTATCGGCAGGGACTTCAGGACGGCCGCGAAATCTGGATGGACGGCGAGCTGGTGAAGGATGTCACCACGCACCCGGCTTTCAAGCCGATCGTGGACGTGCGCGCCCGCATGTACGATATGGCGCATGAGGCGAAGTATCAGGATCGCCTCACCTATGTCGAAGACAACAAGCGCAACACCATCTTCTACAAGCCGCCGCGCGAGACGAAGGACTGGACCGACAAGGTTGCGGCCGTCGACGCGGTCATGCAGGACATTGGCGGCGTCGTAACCCGCGTCGGTGATGAGACGATCGGCGAAGTCTGGTCGCTCATCGACGGACGCGACGTGCTGGCGGAGTTCGACCCCCGCTTCGCCGACAACGTCGACAGGCACGTCCAGAACATCTTCGACAACGACATCTTCCACATCTCGGCGAACACCGATCCCAAGGGCGACCGTTCCCTGCCGCCCCAGGAGCAGGATCCCGACATGATGGTGCATGTCGTGAAGGAGACCGACGCGGGCATCATCATTCGCGGGGCCAAATACGAGACCGCCGCCGCCTATGCCGACCAGGCCTTCCTCAAGCCGACCGTCGGTGCCTGGACCAACGAGACGCTGTCGGACTACGCCGTGGGCGGCATCATCCCGATGGGCGCGCCGGGCGTGAAGCAGATCTGCCGCTCTTCCTTCGCGGGCCGCAACAACCCGAAGGACTACCCGCTCGCCAACAAGTTCGATGAGGTCGAATCCCTCGTCATCTTCGACAATGTGCTGGTGCCCTGGGAGAACGTGTTCTTCTATCGCCACACCAAGGCGGCCCAGTACATCCGCGCGACGCTGCACCGCTATTCGGCGTTTCCTTACGTGCACCGCCTGCTCTATGTCGCCGACATGATGATCGGCGCGGCGATGTTCAACGCCAAGCAGACCGGCCTCGACAAGCTTCAGTCGGTGCGCGAGAAGCTGGCCGATCTCGTCTGCTACCGCGAGGGCATCAACGCCCACCTCACCGCCGCGATCACGCTGGCGGAGAAGAGCCCCGGCGGGCTTCTGATGCCGAACCAGTCGATGCTCTATGCCGGGCGCGTGCATGCCTGCGCCAATTTGCCGGCGATGATGCACATCGCCCGTGAGCTGTGCGGCGGTCAGATCTGCGTCACGCCGAACTCCGCCGCCTTCGAGGCGCAGGGCTCGGGCGACTGGCTGAAGAAGTTCTACTCGCTGAACAAGCAGTGGGAATCGGAAGACCGCCGCAAGCTGCTCGCCTTCGCGCGCGACCTGCTGAACTCCGATTATGCCGGCCACCGGCTGACCTTCGTGCAGTTCGCCCAGGCGCCGCACTTCAACCACCTGAATGCCGTGTACAACAGCTTCGACTTCTCCGGCCCGCTCGACTTCGTGCGCAAGGCGGCCGGCCTGTCGGACAAGGTGATGGGAACCGGAAAATGAGCAAGCCAGGAGACGGCATCGACGTCGCCCTTTTCCGCCAGGCCATGGGGCTCACCGCCTCGGGCGTCACCGTCGTGACGACTGACGGCGAGGCCGGACGCGGCGGCGTCACCGTCTCCTCGCTCTGTTCGCTGTCGATGGAGCCCCCCTCGGTGCTGTTCTGCCTCAACAAGGGCAGCCGGGTATTGCCGACGCTGACGGCCAACGGCGTGTTCGCGGCGAACATCCTCGCGCATGACCAGCACCGCGTGGCCGACAGCTTCGCCGGGCTGATCCCCGAACTGCGGGAGGACCGGTTCAAAGTGGCGGAATGGGATGCGCTGCACACCGGCGCCCCCGTGCTGCGCGGGGCACTGTGCCGCTTCGACTGCCGCATCGCCAGCGTGTTCGAGTTCGGCACCCACCACATCATCGCCGGCGAGGTTCTGGCGGTGGAAATCCTGGAGACGAAGCCGCTGGTCTATTCAAACCGCGGCTATCACAAGCTGCAGGCGGCGTGAGAATGAACCTTCGGGCGATGGCGGACCCAGACGCGGCGGCGGCGCCCGTGACCTCGCCGCTCGGCCGCACGCTCGCCATCCTCAACGACCTCATCGCCTACGAGACGGTGAGCGCGCGCTCCAACCTCGCCATTGTCGGCTACATCGTCGACCTGCTGAAGGCGGAGGGCGTCGAGGCCCGCCTCATCCCCAACGCGGCGGGGGACAAGGCCTCCATTCACGCCATCATCGGCCCGGCCGGGCATCCCGGCATCGCGCTCTCCGCCCATACCGACGTTGTGCCGGTGGAAGGGCAGGACTGGTCGAGCGATCCGTTCCGCATGGAGATCCGCGACGGCCGGGTCTATGGGCGCGGCTCCACCGACATGAAAGGCTTCCTCGCCGTCGTGCTGGCGCATGTCGTTGCGTTCAAGGAGGCAGCGACCCACACCCCCATCCATCTCTGCTTTTCCTATGACGAGGAACTGGGCTGCCTCGGCGCGCCCGACCTCGTGGAAGAGGTGGCGAGGCTGCCCGTGCCGCCCGCCTTGTGCATCGTCGGCGAGCCGACCTCGCTGAAGGTCGCCCGCGCCCATAAGGGCAAGTTCGCCCGCCGCCTCGCCTTCACCGGCCGCGGTGGACATTCCGCGCTGCTGCACCGCGCCGCCAATGCGGTCGAGGCCGCCGCCGAGGTAACGGTGGGGCTTTTCGCGCTCGGCCGCGAGCTTCGGGACGTTACCAACGAGGCGTTCGAGCCGCCCTATACCAGCCTGCATGTCGGCTCGCTGCATGGCGGCACGGCGCTCAATCTGGTGCCCGATCAGGCGCGGCTGGAATTTGAGGCGCGCACCTTGCCCGGCACCGACGCCGCCGCGCTCAACGCCCGCATCGACGCGGTAATCAACGCAGCCCGCGACCGGCTCGCCGCGCAGGCGCCGGAAGCGGACATCGCGGTCGAGACGCTCAGCGACTATCCCGGCCTCGACACGCCGGCCGACAGCCCCGCCGTGCGGCTGGTCTCCGCGCTCGCCGGGTCCAACGAGGCGCCCGTCACCCTCGCCTTCGGCACCGAAGCGGGGCTCTACCACGCCGCCGGCATCCCCACCGTGGTGTGCGGGCCCGGCGATATTTCCCGCGCCCACAAGGCGGATGAGTGGATCGGCCTCGATGAGCTTTCCGCCGCCTGCGATCTGATGCAGCGCCTCGCCTCCCGGCTTGGCGCGCCGTTCGACACCTTCCGCTGACGACCCTCCAGAAAAGAGTAGCCTCCATGCCCACGCACAAGCGCCTGCGCCCCTTCAACACCAAGCAGACCTATCCGGAGCAGAAGCTCAACAACGACCTCTCGCAGGGCGTGGTGGCGCGCGGCACCATGGTGTTCCTGCGCGGACAGGTGGCGCAGGATCTCGACACCCGCGAGAGCGTGCATGTGGGCGATGCCGGCGCGCAGGCGGCCAAGGCGATGGCGAACATCAAGATGCTGCTGGAGGAAGCGGGCAGCGAGATGAGCCACATCTGCCGCATCGTCGTCTACCTCACCGACATCCGCTACCGCGAGGCGGTGTATGTCGAGATGGGCAAGTGGCTGGAAGGCGTGTTCCCCTGCTCCACCGGCCTTGTCGTGCCCGCGCTCGCCCGGCCGGAATGGCTGGTCGAAATCGAAGTCACCGCCGTCATCCCCGACGCCGCCTGATCCGGGGGCACGCGTGACCTTCTCCATCTCCGCGCGCTGCGCGCGCACCGGCATGTTCGGCATCGCCGTGTCGTCCTCCTCCCCGGCGGTGGCGGCGCGCTGCGCCCATGCCCGCGCCGGAGTGGGCGTGGTGGCGACGCAGAACATCACCGACCCGACGCTCGGCCCCAAGGGGCTCGACCTGCTGGCGCAGGGCCTGACCCCCGCCGAGGTGATGGCGCGCTTCAAGGCCGAGGCGCCGTTCTTCGACTACCGGCAGGTCGTGGTGCTGGGGCGCGAGGGCAGTGCCGTCGGTCACTCCGGCACCAAGACGCTCGGCACCCACACGATCGCCTATGGCCGCGACGTGGCGGCAGCGGGCAACCTGCTGTCCTCGCTCGACGTGCCCCAGGCCATGGTCGCCGCCTTCGAGGCGTCCGCCGACGCGCCGCTGGGCGACCGGCTGGTCGCGGCCATGCAGGCGGCGGTGGCGGCGGGCGGCGAGGAAGGCCCGGTGCATTCGGTCGGCATGCTCATCGTCGACAAGGTCGCCTGGCCGGTGGCGGATCTGCGCATCGACTGGTCCGAGGGCGACGTGATGGCCGAATTCGCCGCGCTGTGGGAGCTGTGGAAGCCGCAGATGGACGCCTATGTCACCCGCGCCCTGGATCCCTCCACCGCGCCGTCCTACGGCGTTCCCGGCGACGAATAAGGAGGCCTGCCATGTCGATCACCCGCCCCGCGCTGAAGCTCACCCATGAGGGCGCGCTGAAGATGCTCGCCGCCGCCGTCGCCAAGGCGACCGCGATGGGCGTGCCGCAGAACATCAATATCGTCGACGAGGGCGGCAACCTCCTCGCCTTCGTGCGCATGGACGGCGCCAAGCTGCTGTCGCGCGAGACCTCGCTGTCCAAGGCGATTACTGCCGCTTCGCACCGCCAGCCGAGCGGCCGGCTGAACCCGGTCGATGCGCCCTTCCTGCAGCACGCTGCCGGCCAGCGGCTCACCAACCTCATCGGCGGCCTGCCGATCTTTGTCGAGGGCGTCTGCATCGGCGGCATCGGCGTCGGCTCGGGCACGGGCGAACAGGATGTCGAGGTGGGGCGCGCCGCGCTGGCCGCCATCGGCGCGGAGGACCAGACACCGTGAAACTCATCCACGCACCCACCTCCCCCTTCGTCCGCAAGGTAATGGCGGTCGTCCTCGAACTCGGCCTCGCGGACAAGGTCGCGATCGAGTTCAACCCGGCGAGCCCGCTGCAGCGCGACCCGGCGCTGGTGGACCACAACCCGCTCGGCAAGATCCCCGCGCTCATCCTCGACGACGGCACCACGCTGTTCGACAGCCCGGTGATCTGCGAATACCTCGCCGCCAGCGCCGGCGACACCGTGCTGTTCCCGCCGGCCGGCCCGGCGCGCTGGGCGGCGCTGACCCAGCAGGCGCTGGGCGATGGCTTGCTCGATGCGGCCATCGCCAATCGCTACGAGACGGTGATGCGGCCGGCAGACCTGCGCTGGCCCGGCTGGACCGAGGCGCAGCTCGCCAAGGTGCGCGGCGCGCTGGACCGCATCGAGGCGCTGGCGCCCACCCTGCCGGCAACGCCGACCATCGGCACCATCACGCTCGGCTGCGCGCTCGGCTATCTCGACTTCCGCTATGCCGACCTGAACTGGCGCGAGGGTCGCCCTGCCGCCGCCGCGTGGTTCGCCGCCTTCGATGCGCGCCCCTCCATGGCCGAAACGCGCCCGCGCGAACGCGCCGCCTGACCCCTTCCGGAGCCTTCCAGCATGACCGTGCCGGCGCCACTGCGCATCTTCGTCCTCAACGGACCCAACACCAATCTGTATGGGCTCGATCCGACCGGGCCCTATGGCACGCTCACCATCGAGGACATTGCCGAGACCTGCCGCGCCCGTGCCGAAGGCCTCGGCGCGCGCGTGGATTTCCGCCAGTCCAACCATGAGGGCGTGCTGATCGACTGGATCCAGGAGGCCCGCACCGGCGCCGACGGCATCGTCATCAATGCCGGCAGCCTGTCCTACACCTCCATCGGCATCGCCGACGCGCTCTCCGCCGTGGCGAAGCCTGCGATCCAGGTGCATGTGAGCAACGTGTTCAAGCGCGAGAGCTTCCGCCATCACTCGCCGCTTTCTTCCGTGGTCACCGGCTGCATCATCGGGCTGGGCCCCTCGGGCTACCCTGCCGCGGTCGAGGCGCTCATCGCCCATATCCGGCGCGGCTGACGCGCGCGAGCGCGATGGAACATGCCGGACGTCGAAGCCTTATTGCGGTAGGCTCAACGTCCGGAGATCGCCATGACCGCGCGCGCGACATGGAAAGGCTACATCAAGCTCGGCGAGGTCGTGTGCGCCGTGGCGCTGTTCACCGCCGTCTCCGCCAGCGAGCGGGTGAGCCTCAACATGGTGAACCGTCGCACGGGGCACCGTCTCCAGCGCAAATTCGTCGATCCCGACACCGGCAAGGAAGTCCCGCGCGACGAGCAGGTGAAGGGCTATGAGGTCGCGAGCGACGAGTACATCGTGCTCGACCCGGAAGAGATCGCCGCCGCTACGCCGGCGGGCGACAAGACGCTCACCATCGACAGCTTCATCGCCTGCGGCGCGGTCGACGACCTGTATTTCGACCGCCCCTATTATCTGCGCCCGGCCGACGAGGTGTCGGAGGCGAGCTTCGCCATCATCCGCGAGGGGCTGCGCGCGCGGAAGGTTGTCGCGCTCGCCAGCGGCGTGCTGTTCCGCCGTGCCCGCACCCTGCTGATCCGCGCCTATGACGAAGGCATCGTCGCCACCACGCTGAACTATGACTACGAGGTGCGTTCCGCGAAGGAGGCGTTCGCGGACATCGGCGACGTCAAGATCGAAGGCGAGATGCTGGACCTCGCCAGGCACATCATCTCCACCAAGGCGGGCCGCTTCCAGCCCGAGACCTTCGACGACAAATATGACGACGCGCTGGCCGAGCTGGTGCGCGCCAAGATGGAAGGCCGCAAGATCAAGCCGCCCCGCGCGCCCGCACGCGGCAAGGTGGTCGACCTGATGGACGCGCTCCGCCGCAGCGCCGGCAAGGACGCGAAGGGAGATCAGGCCGCGCCGAAGAAGACGGCCGCCCGGAAAGCGCCGGCAAAACCGGCGCGCAAGGCGGGATGAGCTTTCATGCCGCTCGACACCTATCGCCGCAAGCGCGACTTCACCAAGACCGCCGAGCCCTCCGGCGAGGCGGGCACGGGCGATGGCCACGCCTATCTGATCCAGAAGCACGCCGCGCGGCGGCTGCATTATGATTTGCGGCTGGAGATGGACGGCGTGCTGAAGAGCTGGGCGGTGACGCGCGGGCCGAGCCTGGTTCCCGGCGAGAAGCGCCTGGCCGTGCATGTCGAGGACCACCCGCTCGACTATGGCAGCTTCGAGGGCACCATTCCCAAGGGCCAGTATGGCGGCGGCACGGTGATGCTGTGGGACACCGGCTCATGGTCGCCGATCGGCGACGCGGACAAGGGCTATGCCAAGGGCCATCTCGAATTCGAGCTGCATGGCGAGAAGCTGCACGGCCACTGGCACCTCGTGCGCATGCATCCGCGCAAGGGCGAGAAGGCGGATAACTGGCTGCTGATAAAGGGCGAGGACGATTTCGCCCGCGCGGAAGACGCGCCCGATATCCTCGACCAGCTGCCCGACTCGGTGAAGACCGGCCGCACCATGGACGAGATCGCGGCAGGCATCGCTCCCCCGGCCAAGGCCAAGCGCCCACCCGCCAAGGCACGGGCCGCACCGAGCCCGACCCGCCGCTCGCGAACCAGCAACCCGGCAAAGGGCGAGGCTGTGGGCAAGACCACGCCCCTGCCCGGCTTCATCGCGCCGCAGCTCGCCTCGCTGGTCGCCAGTCCCCCTTCCGCGGAGAACTGGCTGCACGAGATCAAGTTCGACGGCTACCGGCTGCAGGCCCGCATCGACCATGCCGCCTCGTCCCGGCAGCAGGTGCAACTGTTCACCCGCTCCGGTCTGGATTGGACCGGCCGTTTCGGCTCGGCCCTGGCCGAGGCGTTGTTGTCCCTTCCGGCGGAGAACGCGATCATCGACGGCGAGCTGGTGGTGGAGAACGAGGCCGGCATCTCCCTCTTCTCCCTGCTGCAGCAGGACCTCGCGGAGAACCGGCGCGACCGCTTCAGCTTCTACGCCTTCGACCTGCTGCACCTCGACGGGCGGGACCTGCGCGCGCAACCGCTCTCCGCCCGCAAGGAGGCGCTTACCGCGCTGATGGCAAGCGCCAGACCGCCCCTGCGGCTGAGCGAGCCATTCGAGGTCGACGGCGCCACCATGCTGCGCCACGCCTGCCGGCTGAGCCTTGAAGGGCTGGTGTCGAAGCGGATCAACGCGCCCTATCGCTCCGGCCGCGGCAAGGACTGGGTGAAGTCCAAATGCGCGCATCGGCAGGAATTCGTCATTGGCGGCTTCATGCCTTCCACCGCGCGGGCCGGCGCCATAGGCTCGCTGGTACTCGGCGTCTATGAGGGCGACAGGCTGCGCCATGTCGGGCGGGTCGGCACCGGCTTTTCCCAGCGCGTGGCGCAGGAGCTTCATCAGAGACTTGAGCCGCTCGCGCGTGCGCGCAGTCCGTTCGCCGGAGGCCTTACCTCCGAGGAGCGGCGCGGCGTCACCTTCGTCGCGCCCGAACTCGTCGCCGAGGTCGAGTTCAGCGGCTGGACCGGCGATGAGCACCTGCGGCACGCCGCGTTTCGCGGGGTGCGGGAGGACAAGCCGGCGCGCGAGATTGTCCGCGAGGTCGCAACCGGCGCGAAGGGGAAGCCGATGGCCACAGCAGCGCCTCCCGCCAGCCGCGTGAAGCTCACCCATCCCGACCGCATCTACTGGCCGGAAGACGGCATCACCAAGCAGGGACTGGCGGAATATTACACGCAGGTCTGGGGCTTCATCGCCCCCTTCATCGTCGCCCGCCCGCTCGCCTTGCTGCGCTGCCCGGACGGCATCACGCAAGCCTGCTTCTTCCAGAAGCATGCGTGGCGGGGAATGAACAAGGCGATCCGCATCCGCAAGGACAAGGACGGCGAGGAGCTGCTGTTCATCGACGATTTCGACGGGCTGATCGCCCTCGTTCAGGCCGGCGCACTGGAAATCCACCCCTGGGGCGCCCCGCTCGCCACGCTGGAAAAACCGGACATGGTGATTTTCGACCTCGACCCCGGCGAGGGCGTGGGCTGGCCGGAAGTGGTTGCCGGCGCCCGTGAAATCCGCGAGCGGCTCGACGCCATGGGCCTGCCCTCCTTCGTGAAGACCTCGGGCGGCAAGGGCCTGCATGTCGTGGTGCCGCTGGCACCGAAGGCGGGCTGGGTGGCGGCGAAGGCCTTCGCCAAGGCGCTGGCCGATTCCATGGCCGCCGACGACCCCGACCGCTACATCGCCGTCGCCACCAAGGCGCGGCGGGACGGGCGCATCTTCATCGATTACCTGCGCAACGCGCGCGGGGCGACCGCCGTGGCGGCCTATTGCACGCGTGCGCGGCCGGGGGCGGCGGTTTCCATGCCGGTGGCATGGGAGGAGCTTGACGGCATCAGTGGCGCAGCGCAGTTCACCCTCGACAACGCCCCGGCACGACTGGCACATCTGGCGGCCGACCCATGGGGCGGGTTCCGTGCCGCGGCGGTGCCGCTGGAAGCCAAAAGCCCGCGCAAGCGTGGGCGATAAAGGGGGCATTCGTGGACATTCTGTCGCCGCGGGATATCGAGGCGCTGCTGCGGCTGCTGGCGGCGGTCGCCTGCGGCATGCTCATCGGCCTCAATCGCGACATGCGCGGCAAGCCGACCGGCATGCGCACGCTCGGCCTCGTCTGCATGGGCGCCGCACTCATCTCGCTCACCGCCATCCGCGTCGACGGCATTCAGGGCCATCCCGATGCGTCGAGCCGCGTGGTGCAGGGCATCGTGCAGGGGGTAATGACCGGCATCGGCTTCCTCGGCGCCGGCGTGGTGATGCACAGCCGGCACAAGCTGCGGGTGCACGGCCTCACCACGGCGGCCACCGTCTGGGTGACGGCGGCGCTCGGCGTTGCCTGTGCGCTGGCCTCCTGGCACCTCATCGTGCTGGCGCTGGTGGTCACGCTGGTGCTGCTGGTGCTCGTGCTTCCGCTGGACCGCCGGCTCGACAAGCGACATGCGCATCACCACGCGCCGGAGGGCGGCGTTGTGGACGAGGAGGAGCCGGGCCCGGTGGGGCCGCCGCCGGTCAGCAAGCCCTGACGCGCTAGCGCCGCCTAGGGGCGCGGGCGGCGCGGCTTCGCCTCGGAGGCGAGGCTTTTCTTCAGTGCATCCATGATGTTGACGACATTGGTCGGCGCTTCCTCGGCCTGTCCCCGCGCGCGGGTCTTCGCCGGACGCTTGTGCTTCTTCTTCGCCGCGATCAGCGCCTTCAGCTCGTCCTGCATGGGATCTTGCACCAGCTTGGCGTCCCAGTCGCGGGTGCGCTTGTCGATCAGCTTGGCGATCAGTCCCACCGCGTCCTTGTCGGCCGGCGCGTCGATATCGCGGAAATAGCCTTCCGGCGGGCGCAGCTCGTCGGCGTAATGCAGCGTCCACAGCACGATGCCGCGTCCGCGCGGCTCCAGCATGACCGGCCGCTCGCGCCGGTACAGCACGATGCGCGACAGGCCGACCGTGCCGGTGGCCGCCATCGCCTCGCGGATAACCGCGAAGGCCTCCTCCCCCACCGGATCGTCGGGCGCGAGGAAATGCGGCTTGTCGTACCAGAGCCAGCCCACGCTGTCGGCCGGCACGAAGCTCTCAATGTCGATGGTGCGGTTGCTCTCGAGCGCGACGGCACGCAGCTCGTCCTCCTCCAGCACGACGAACTCGCCGGGCCCGCGCTCATAGCCGCGCGCCTGGTCGTCATCGGGGACGGTCTTGCCGCTCTCGGCATCGACGTAAACGCCCTGCACACGGTTGCCCGTCGCGCGATTGAGCGTGTGGAAGCGGATCTTCTCGGATTCCGTCGTGGCGGGGGTCATCGCCACCGGGCAGGTGACCAGCGACAGCTTGAGATAGCCTTTCCAGAAGCTGCCCTGCGCCATCAATCGCTCCCCGTGACGCCGGCAATCCGGCGCCCGGTCCAACGCCGCCATGGCAGGCGCGGTTCCGGCGAAACTTTTGTGACGAACAGTTGACAGCGACTTATACTCAGTCCTAGCATAAGCCTCACACGCCGGGCATGACGCCCGGTCTTCTTTGGCCCAAATTATACTCAGACTGAGCATAAGGGAGGAAGCGGTGCTGGATATGAATGTCGCCGTCCGCCAGGAAACAGACGCCGTCACCACCGCTTTCGCCCCCGCGGCGCCGACCCTGCCGCTGGCGCATCTCTATGCCCGCGTGTCCAAGCATGTCACGCCGGCCGAATGGCCGCTGATCGCCCGCGACGTCGAGGCCATCGAGCGGCTGAAGCGCGAGCGCAACGCCGTGGTGCTCGGCCACAATTATCAGGCGCCGGAGATCTTCAACACGGTGGCGGACATCGTCGGCGATAGCCTCGCCCTCGCCCGCGAGGCGGTGACCGTGGACGCCGACGTCATCGTCATGGCCGGCGTGCACTTCATGGCCGAGACCGCCAAGCTGCTGAACCCCTCCAAGACCGTGCTGATGCCGGACATGCAGGCGGGCTGCTCGCTGGCCGAGAGCATCACCGCCGCCGACATCCGCCTGCTTCGCCAGCATTATCCCGGCGTGCCGGTGGTCACTTATGTCAACACCTCCGCCGAGGTGAAGGCCGAGAGCGACTATTGCTGCACCTCCGGCAATGCCGCGAAGGTGGTGCGCCATGTCGCCAGGGAATGGGGCGTCAACCGCATCCTCATGCTGCCGGACGAGTTCCTCGCCCAGAATGTGCAGAAGGAGGTGCCGGAGATCGAGCTGATCGCCTGGAAGGGCCATTGCGAGGTGCATGAGCGCTTCACTCCGCAAGACATTCGCGACCTGCGCGAGAACCACCCCGGCGTGGTCGTGCTTGCCCACCCTGAATGCCCGCCTGAAGTGGTGGCCGAGGCGGACTATGCCGGCTCCACCGCCGGCATGGCCGATTACGTCCGCGACGAGAAGCCGGCCCGCGTGGTGCTGATCACCGAATGCTCCATGGCCGACAATGTCGCCGTGAACCACCCGGATATCGAGTTCGTGCGGCCCTGCAACCTCTGTCCGCATATGCGGCGGATCACGCTGCCGTCCATCCGCCGCGCGCTGGAGACGATGACCCACCAGGTCGAGATCGATCCGGCGGTGGCCGACCGCGCCCGCCTCGCCGTCGAGCGCATGCTCGCCATCCGCTGACGCCGACGCCACGCCTCGAACCTTCGCCTCTCATGCCCGGAGGGCATTTTTGTGAGCCACTCGCCTGAGAATGTCGTCGTCATCGGCGGCGGCGTCGCCGGCCTTGCGACCGCGCTGCGCCTCGCCCCGCTGCCCGTGACGCTTGTCGTCGCCGCCCCGCTCGGCGCGGAGGCCGCCACCGGCTGGGCGCAGGGCGGCATCGCCGCGGCCCTGGGCGAGGACGACCGGCCCGATTATCACGCCATCGACACGCTGAAGGCCGGCGCGGGCCTGTGCGAGCCGCTGGTCGTGCGGCGCATCGCGGCAGCCGCGCCCGATGCGATCGACTGGCTCGTCTCCCTCGGCACGCCCTTCGATCGCACGCGCGATGGCCGGCTCGCGCTCGGGCTGGAAGCCGCGCATTCGCGCCGCCGCATCGTTCATGCCGAGGGCGACGGCACGGGCCGCGTGGTGCTGGAAACGCTGGCCAAGGCGGCTCGCGCCTGCCCGTCCATCCACGTCATGGAGGGCGTGCGCGCCTGCCAGTTGCTGACTGACGACACCGGCGCGGTGCGCGGCGCCGCCGTGCGCGACCGTGAAGGACGCATCACCGCGCTCAATGCCCGCGCCGTGGTACTGGCGACCGGCGGGCTGGGCGGGCTCTATGCCTCCACCACCAACCCGCTCGGCGCCACCGGCTCGGGGCTCGCGCTCGCGGCCCGCGCCGGCGCCGTGCTGCGCGACATGGAATTCGTGCAGTTCCACCCCACCGCCATGGCGGTAGGCGCCGACCCGATGCCGCTGGCGACCGAGGCGCTGCGCGGCGAGGGCGCCAAGCTGTTCAACGACCTCGGCGAGCGCTTCATGGTCGAGGTGCCGGGACAGGAACTCGCCCCGCGCGACGTGGTGGCCCGCGCCATCTTCGCGCAGATCGCGGCCGGCCGGCAGGTGGTGCTTGATGCGCGGCTGAAGGACATCGCGCAGCGCTTTCCCGGCGTGGCCGCGCTCTGCCGCGCCCATGGGCTCGATCCGGCGCGCCAGCCCATTCCGGTGCGGCCGGCGGCGCATTACCACATGGGCGGCGTCAAGGTGGATGAGGCGGGCCGCGCCAGCGTGCCGGGCCTGTGGGCCTGCGGCGAGGTTGCCTCCACCGGGCTGCACGGCGCCAACCGGCTCGCCAGCAATTCGCTGCTGGAGGCGCTGGCCTCTGCCGCCTGGATCGCCGCCGACATCGCCGGCACCGCGGCACCCGGCAGGGCGGCCGTCGAGGCCCCGGCCGCCCTGCGCGGCCCCTCGACCGCGCGGGCCGAAATCCGCCTTCTGATGGACCGGCAGGTCGGCGTGGTGCGGGAGGCCGCGACCTTGCGGGCCGCCGTGCAGCGGCTGAGCGAACTAAGCGCGCGCGAGGACGACGACCTCTCGCTGGTCGCGCTTCAGGTGGCGCAGGCCGCGCTGGCACGCGAGGAAAGCCGCGGCGGCCACTTCCGCGCCGACTTCCCCGAGGCAGCGTCGGAGGGCCGGCATTCCGAGAGCCGGCGCGCCGATACCCGCCCCGCATCTGTCGCGGCTGAGCGCCGGGTGGCGTGAGGCTTCACCCCCTATCAAAGAGACTCCAGATGTCCCTTTCCCCCCTGCCCCGTCTGCTGGTGGAGCCCCTCGTGCGCGCGGCGCTGCTGGAGGATCTCGGCCGCGCGGGCGATGTCACCACCGATTCCGTCATCCCCGCCAGCGCCCGCTTCGACGCGGTGATCGCCTCGCGCCAGCCCGGCGTGATCGCCGGTATCGATGCGGCGGTCATCGCCTTCGAGCTGATCGACCCGGCGCTGAAGATCACGGTCGAGCGCGGCGACGGGGCGAAGGTCGCCCCGGGCGACGTGGTGATGCGACTGGAAGGCTCCGCCCGCGCCATCCTCACCGCCGAGCGGGTGGCGCTGAACATTGCCTGCCGCATGTCCGGCATCGCCACCGCCACGGCGGGCCTCGTCGAGATCGCCCGCCAGCACGGCAAGGCGCATATCGTCTGCACCCGCAAGACCACGCCGGGCCTGCGCGCGCTGGAGAAGCACGCGGTGCGGGCCGGCGGGGGCTCCAACCACCGCTTCGGCCTCGACGACGCGGTGCTGATCAAGGACAACCACATCGCGGTGGCGGGCGGCGTGGTGCCGGCCATCCGTGCGGCCAAGGCGCATGCCGGCCACCTCGTGAAGATCGAGGTGGAGGTCGATACCCTCGCCCAGCTTGAAGAGGCGATGAGCGAGGGCGTCGATGCGGTGCTGCTCGACAATATGAGCCCGGCAACCCTGACGCAGGCGGTCGCCATCGTCAGCGGACGGGCGCTGACGGAGGCATCGGGCCGCGTCTCGCGCGAGACGGTCGGGCCGATCGCGGCGAGCGGGGTCGACCTCATCTCCGTCGGCTGGATCACCCACTCCGCCCCGATCCTCGACCTGGGACTGGACGCGGCGAGCGCGTGAGGGC
>QFQD01000120.1 GCA_003241485.1 Ancylobacter novellus | reverse complement strand
GCCAGCGCGAAGGCATAGACCTGCGCGGTCTCCTCCAGCCGGTCGAAGCGCCCGGCGGCGCCGCCATGCCCGGCTTCCATATTGGTGCGCAGCAGCAGCGGGTTCGCGTCCGTCTTGACGGCGCGCAGCTTCGCCACCCACTTCGCCGGCTCCCAATAGGTCACGCGCGGATCGGTCAACCCGGCGAGGGCGAAGATCGCCGGATAGTCCTTCGCCGCGACATTGTCGTAGGGCGAATAGGCGCGGATCGTGTCGAAGGCCTGCCGGTCGGTGATCGGGTTGCCCCATTCCGGCCATTCCGGCGGGGTGAGCGGCAGCGTGTCGTCGAGCATGGTGTTGAGCACGTCGACGAAGGGCACTTCCGCGATGATCCCGGCGAAAAGCTCCGGCTTCAGATTGGCGACCGCCCCCATCAGCATGCCGCCCGCCGAGCCGCCATGGGCGACGATGCGATCGGGCGCGACGATGTTCTGCGCGACGAGATGATCGCCCGCCGCAATGAAGTCGCTGAAAGTATTGGTCTTCTTCGCGAGTTTGCCGTCGCGGTACCAGCGCCAGCCCTTCTCGGTTCCGCCGCGTATATGGGCTATGGCGTAGACGAAGCCGCGATCTACCAGCGACAGGCGTGAGGTCGAGAAACTCGCCGGAATCGAGATGCCATAGGCGCCGTAACCATAGAGCAGGCAGGGCGCGGTGCCGTCGAGTGGCGTGTCCTTGGCGAACAGCAGCGAGACCGGAATGAGTTCGCCATCTTGAGCCGGGGCCATCAGCCGCCGGGTGACGTAGTTCTTCGGGTCGTGGCCGGAGGGCACTTCCTGCCGCTTTCGCAGCACGCGGGCCCGGCTCGACATGTCATAGTCCCAAACCTCGGAGGGCGTGGTCATCGAGGAGTAGCTGAAGCGTATCTCGGCCTTGTCGAAGCCGTAGCCCGGGTCGAAGCCAAGCGAATAGGCCTCCTCGGCGAAGGCGACGGTGTGCTCGCTGCCGTCGTCCAGCGCCCGCACGACGATGCGGGGCAGGCCATCCTCGCGCTCCAGACGCGCGAGATGGTCGCGGAAGGCGCTCTGGGACAGGATGAGGCGGCCGGGTTTATGCGGCACCAGTTCGCGCCAGTGCGCCCGGCCCGGCGAGGCCAACGGGGCGGTGACGATCTTGAAGTCCTCGGCGCCATCCGCATTGGTCTCGATGACGAGGCTCTCGACGCCCTCGAGGGCGGGATGATGCTCCACCCCATAGCGCAGCCCGGGCGCCCGGGGCTCGACCCGGAAGGGCGGGGAAAGGGGCGCTTCAAGGTCGAGCAGCCAGACCTCGCTGGTGTCATGGTCGCCGCAGGAGATGAGGCCGAAGCGGCCGGACTGGGTGCGCCCGAGCGAGACAAAGAAGCCCTTGTCCGGCTCCTCATAGATGAGCGCATCGGTTGCGGGATCGGCGCCGAGCAGGTGCCGGTAAACGAAGCTCGGGCGGTGCTCCGCGTCGCGGCGGATGTAATAGAGGTGCTTGCCGTCCGCACTCCACAGCACGTCGCCCGTGGTCTCGTCGATGCTGTCGGCGAGATCGGTGCCGCTGGAGGTGTCGCGGATTCGCAGGGTGTAATATTCCGAACCGGCCTCGTCTGCGGTCCAGGCATAGAGCCGGTGGTCGGGCGACTGGCGCGCATCGCCGAACTGGAAATAGGCCTTGCCCGCGGCGAGCGCGTCGCCGTCGAGAAGGATGGTCTCGCCCGCTATCGCCCCAGACGGACGGCGGCAGATGAGCGGGTGCTGGCCACCCTCGCGGAAGCGGGTGAAATAGGCATAGGGTCCGTCGACGGCGGGCACAGAGGCATCGTCCTCCTTGATGCGCCCGCGCATCTCCCGGACCAACTGCTTGCGCAGGTCGGCATGCGGCGCGAACCAGGCCTCCGCATGGGTGTTCTCGGCCTCCAGCCAGGCGCGGATGTCGGGCGCCAGCAACTGGGGCTCGCGCATCACGTCACGCCAGTTTTCAGCGCGAAGCCAGGCGTAGGGGTCGGGCAGTGTCTCGCCGTGAAAGCTGCGTATGTGTGCGGGATGCGACGCCTCGTCGATGCTCACGAGTTGCCGTCCTGGCCGTCGGCCTTGAAGGAGAGGGCAACGCCGTTCATGCAGAAGCGCTGCCCGGTCGGGCGCGGGCCGTCCGGGAAGACGTGGCCGAGATGGGCGTCGCAGGTGGCGCAGCGCACCTCCACCCGGTGCATGCCGTAGGAATGGTCATGAATCCGCGTCACGGCATCTTCGTCGATGGGGCGGAAGAAGCTGGGCCAGCCGGTGCCCGATTCGAACTTGGCATCGGAGCGGAACAGCGGCGTGTCGCAACAGACGCAACTATAGACGCCCGGCTCCTTCTGCGACAGATGCGGGCCGCTGAAGGCGCATTCCGTGCCATGGCCACGCGTAACGCGATACTGCTCCTCAGTGAGCTGAGCGCGCCACTCCGCGTCGGTCTTCGCCACCTTGGGCCTGCTGGTTGTCTGGGTCATGGGAGCTCCCTGGATTTCCTGACAGGAGATAATTGCGCGCGCGGCATGCCGCAAGGCGGGCGCCGTTTCACGAAGCTGTGGCAACGGCTATGAAAAAGCGCTTTTGCATCACTTTGAGCTTTGCCGCATCGCCGACTGTGACTTCATTAACATGTGATGTTAGGAATAATTTATGCGGCGCTGAACGGAAATACCTTGCGGGGTCTGAGCCGGAAGTCTATCTATCCATTGAGGGCCGACTATGGGACTGTCTACGCTGATATGTCACGTATAGTCTTTGATTTGGATAGCCCGCGCTGGATGCCTCTTGCTGGCATCTTGGTATACCGATGTCATTTGAAGAATGAGCCATGAGCGACACCACGGACGCGACCCTTTATATCGAGCTGACTGCCGATATTGTCTCCGCTTATGTGAGCAATAATGCCGTCGCCCCCAACGACCTGGCCACTCTCCTCAATGAGGTCCACGGCGCCCTGCACCGTGTGACGAAGGGAGAGGTCGAGCCGTCGCCCGAGCCGCTGAAGCCCGCCGTGCCGCTGAAGAAGTCGGTCGCGCCGGACTTCATCATTTGCCTGGAGGACGGCAAGAAGTTCAAGTCGCTGAAGCGGCATCTGCGCACGCAGTACAACCTCACTCCCGAGCAGTATCGCGAGAAGTGGGGCCTGCCGGCGGATTATCCGATGGTGGCACCTAATTACGCGGCCGCCCGCTCGGCTCTGGCCAAGGAAATGGGCCTCGGCCAGCAGCGCCGCCGGAGCGTGCGCCGTTGAGGCATGATTGAGCCGTAACCCATTTTGGGGGGGCGGCAGGCCAGACCTGTTTTGCCGCATTCGCTGGTTCTGACATCGGGTGCAGGCTCATTCTGCGGTGCGGCCAGGCTGGCCGACCATGGGAAATTCGCCACTGTAAAAACGTCAACGTGCACGGTGGCGGAACTTGCCCTCGATTTTCAAAAGGTCGCTATGCTTTGCATGGCGGCCTTTTTCTTTGCGCCTTGTCCCCGATTCATCGCTTCTGCTGCGGGAGGGTGGTTCGATTTCAGCTGCGAGGCGCCGCAGCGCCGCGTGGCGCGAGGGATCGTAGCCAATTCCGCTGCACGCTGCGCGACGCTCCTGCCGCAACAGCCGGCCCAGCACCGCCAGCCTCTGTTCGTGCGCGCTGCCGAGGAACGGGCGTAGCGCCGCTACCCGCGCCGCGATCACCACATCGGGCTCCTCAAGGCGCATTGCGCGGATCGGTCGGTGTGGATGGTGCGGTTTCATCGGGCGCCTCGCAAGGTGAGGCGGCAGTATCGATCCGCTGGAGCGGTGTCGGATAAAATTCCTATACCCCAAGGTCGTTGGCTTCAGCGTTTGGCCGGAAGCGGTTCGTCCGAGCGGGCTAATTTTATGGTCAATATTTTGTTCGTGTTTTGTTCTTGCGCCGCTTGATTTGATGTGATTGGGTTAAAATTCCTAACACGGAGCCCCCATCATGAGTGGACTTTTCCCACCGCCTTCCTCTCCCGCACTTTCCGGCATGACCGGCATGACCGGCATGACCGGCACGACCATCGAGCGTGCCTCAACGCCCGACCCCTGCCGGCTGGCGGCCGAGATCGCCGCCCGTCACACCGGCATTCCGATTGAGCACGTGATGATCGCCGAACGGGGCAATCGGCGCCGTTCGTCCGCGCGGGCACTTGCCATGTATCTCGCTCATGTTGGGCTCGGCGAGCCGATGCGGGCGGTCGCGCGCGGCTTTGCCCGCCATCCCTCGACCGTCGCCCATGCGTGCGGGAAAATCGAGGAGCGGCGCGAGGTTGCGGGCTGGGACCGCGGGGTGGCGGCGCTGGAAGATGAGGCGCGCCGGCGGATGGCAGAGGAGGCGGCCCCTCATGCGTGAGCGCGACATCGAAACGATCGAGGTGATGGTGGACGGCGTGCCGACGCAGGTCCGCATCGATCTGGAAGAAAACCCGCTCGGCTGGCTGGCTCGCCGCCGCGGACGCGCCGGGCGGATGCTGATAACACCGGTACAACTGATGGCCGGCGAACGCCTACGCACCGACGTCACCCGCGGGCAGATGATGCCACGCGTCACCGCCGATTGGGGCGCGACAGGCAGGACAGGCCAACGAGGTCCTTCTGCGGGTTTGAACGTCCCCGAGGCCGCGCTGGCCGCGCGCCAACGTGTTGCGCAGGCTCTGGAGGCCGCCGGTCCGGAATTTTCCGGCCTGCTGATGGAGGTCTCGGCCTTGACCGGCTGGCCCGCCATTATGGCCTTTCAGACACGGCACAGGGGCCGGTACGCGGACGCATCCGAGGGTGGAGCACACCCGCCGGATCGGATCAGTGACCGCCGGTGGCCAGTGCCTGCAGCGCGTCGGCGCGGATGCGCTCGACCATGGAGCGGAGGCCGTTCGAGCGCTGCGGGGTGAGATGGTCCTTGAGGCCGATGCGCGCAAACACGGCGCCAGGATCGGCCGAGACGATGTCACGGGCCGCCCGGTCAGAATAAAGCGCGAGGAGGATCGCGATGAGCCCGCGCACAATATGCGCATCGGAATCGCCGACGAAACTGAGGCGCGGACCCTCGCTGCCTTCTGTCGCGCGGCTGACAAGCCAGACCTGGCTGGCACAGCCCTGTACCTTGGTCGCCTCGCTCCGCTCATTCTCCGGGAAGGGCGGCAGCTTCCGGCCGAGTTCTATGAGGTAGCGGTAGCGGTCGTCCCAATTATCGAGGAGTTCGAAGTCCTCGATAATGCCGTCAATGCTGGCTGTGGTCATGTGCGCCTCTCTGGCAGCATATAGGCGCGCAGAGACGGTTCGCGCAATCCTGCGTCGGCTCAGGCTGGCCGTTTCGGCGGCAGCGGCACGTCGGCAGCGGGGTTGACCGCCGGAGAGTCAGACGGGAGGGCGGAGCCGGCAGCCGTCGGGCTGCTGGTGCCGGGACGCAGCGGTCCCTGCCATTCCGGGCTGAGGTCGTGGGTGGTCAGGGTGTCAGCACTTGAGGAGCCGAAGGCACGCGTGGCCGCCTTGCGCTTCTCTTCCACGATCTGCTCGGAAATATAGGCCAGCGCGAAGCGAGCTCCCGCTTCGGCGCGCTCACTGATCACACTAATAAGACCGGCACCGATGGCGCAGGCCTGAGGCTGGCGTGTGCAGAAGCCGCCGGCATCCGCAACAGCGGAGGTAGCAGCTGAAAGCGCGTCCATCGCGCCGACGACGGGCTCCCTTGAGGCGGCAGAATCGCGAGATGACCCGCCTGGGATGCCCGGCAGGAGCAGCAGAACGATGGTTAGCCAGAACCCAATCCGCAGTAGAAAGAACATGACGCTTCCCGCGGCTCTCGCCGATGATGCCTCAGTGATGCATAATAGTGGCATCGGGTTGCTCAACCGATGTCGCAACGGCGCTAAATTGCTGGATTGTTGCAAGCGCTTGTTAAGGACGTCAGAGATTTTAGGCTTCGTTTAAGGCCTGCGTGGCAGTGTAGGCCAAACCGCGCCCGGGGGCGCGTGGGTTCAGGATGTCATGCCGCGGTCCTACGCAAGCGATCTGCTCGTTGACGATATCGACCTCGATGCCGAACGCATCGCCGGTCGTCCGTATCGTTCCGGCCGCCGCCGGTCCGATCTGTTCATGGTCGTGCTCGCCGCTGGCGTCAGCGCCGCCATTTTGTTCAACGCCTTGATGATGCAGGGCCCGCGGCGCGAGGGCGCGGCCGTTCCGTTGCCAGCGAGCCCGACAAGCGCGATGCGGCAGATTTCCGCGCCTTCGCCGAATGCCGCGGCGCCTGCGGCCTCCGCTCCTGCGGCGGCGCCCGCCCTGCCGCCGGAGGCGGCAACACCGCCCGTTCCTGCTGACACCGTTGCCGCGGCGCCGCGTCCGCCGGTGAAACCGCCCGTGCCGCCCAAGCCCGCTGCCATTCCTGCTGCCGCGCCCGTTGCGACAGCACCTGCCGGGATGGTTCCGCCCGCCAACGTGATCCCCGCCGCCCCGGCGACATCCGTCACGCCGCCTGCCCCGGTCGCGGCTTCCGCGCGGGTCATGGAGGTGCAGAAGGCGCTGGCGCGGCTCGGTTACGGTCCAATCCGCATTGATGGCCGCGTGAGCGATTCCACTCGCGACGCGATCCAGCGCTTCGAGCGCGATCGCCGTATGCCGATTACCGGCGAGGTTTCCGACCGCCTCGTGCGTGCTCTGAACGAGGTCGCCGGCTTCTCCATTCAATAGGCCGGCGATGCGGCTCAAAAGTGCGATCTGGGTATCGGCGCTGGTCCGCCGGGCGAACGGTGTCGGCGCCTTCACCGCGGTGCGCCGGCGCGGGGCGGAAGAGGCCGGGGCGATCTTCGTGAAGGTGGCGACGCTCGACGGGAAAGCCGCGCTTTACGGCGCCGCGCTGCCTTCGCTCGACGCGGACAGGGATACGGGTGATCGGATGTTCGCGCCGGTATTGCCACCGGGCACGCCGGAAAGCGAGATAGAGGAGCGCATGGCGCGCGAAATCCGCTTCGATCCCGATCTCTGGTTTGTCGAGATCGAGGATCGCGAGGGCCGGCACTTCCTGGAATTGACCAAGGAGTAGCGGCGTCAGCCGTGCTGGCGGCCCTCGGTCGTCTCCCCGGAAGCATGCGTGGCAGGGCGCGGCGTGCCAAAGCTCCGCATGGACGGTGCGTCCTCCGCGCGCTCGCGGGTGGCGCGTCGCCCACTGCGCCAGCTGGCGACGAGGTGCTGTGCGCTGGCAATCGGCATCATGTCGAAGATCTGCGCGAGCCGGGTCATCTCCGACGCGGAGCGGCCGGTCGCCGGGTGCAGCCGGAACAGCACACGCGACAGCACGGCGAAGGAGAGCCCCAGCGCGCGGGCCGCCACGGCAAAGGCCTGCCCTGTGCTGTC
>QFQD01000061.1 GCA_003241485.1 Ancylobacter novellus | reverse complement strand
TTCCGCAGCCTTGATGAACCATTCAAGTTCCTTCAGCTGCTCCTCCTTCGACAGCGTCGACGGCTGAAACTCGCCGCTGTCCAACCACTTCTTCGCCGCAGCTTCATCCGCGCGGGCGGATGGAGCGATGAGCGGCACGGCGAGGGCGATGGCGAGCGCCGCCATCGAGACGCGTGAACTTCTCTGCATGGTCGTTTCCTTGGGGTCCAGAGGGCGCGCCGCTGTTGTCGGGGAACTGGCGTCCAGCGCATCCGCCAGTCCTTGGGAAAAGGCTCGGGCCGCGGCTCTCACACCCAGCGGAACACCGCCATGGCCCAGATCACCGAGAGACCCGAGGCCCAGACGAGGTCGCCCCCGGCGAGCGCGATCCAGCCGATGTGGATGAAGGCCGCGCCCAGAAGCGACAGGAACAGCCGGTCGCCGCGCGTCGTCGGGAAATACAGCACCCCGACGCGCGGCGCCTCGGGCCGCGCCGCAGCGAGCCAGGTCATCACCGTCAGCGTCATGGCGAGCGCGACGAAGAACAGGCCGGTCTGCCAGGTCCAGGCCATCCAGGCCGTGCTCTCCGCGAGATGGTCGAGAAACCCTTGCATGGCGGCCTCCTCACACCCGCCCGAGGGCGAAGCCCTTGGCGATATGGTTGCGCACGAACCAGATGACGAGCGCGCCCGGGATCAGGGTCAGCACGCCGGCGGCGGCCAGCAGGCCCCAGTCGATGCCGGACGCCGAGACGGTGCGGGTCATGATCGACGAGATCGCCTTGCTGTTGGTCAGCGTGCGGGCGAGCAGCAGTTCCACCCAGGAGAACATGAAGCAGAAGAACGCCGCCACGCCGATGCCGTTGGCGATCAGCGGCATGAAGATCTTCACGAAGAAGCGCGGGAAGGAATAGCCGTCGATGCGCGCCGTCTCGTCGATCTCGCGCGGCACGCTGGAGATGAACCCCTCCAGGATCCACACCGCCAGCGGCACGTTGAAGATGCAGTGCGCGAGCGCGACCGCCCACACCGTGTCGAACAGGCCGATGGAGGAGTAGAGGTTGAAATAGGGCAGCGCGAACACCGCCGCCGGCGCCATGCGGTTGGTCAGCAGCCAGAAGAACAGATGCTTGTCGCCGAGAAAGCTGTAGCGCGAGAAGGCATAGGCCGCCGGCAGTGCCACGCCGATCGAGATGACCGTGTTGAGTGCGACATAGCTGAGCGAGAACCGGAAACCGTCGAACCACTCCGGCGTGGTGAAGATGACGGCGTAGTTGCGCAGCGTCGGCACCGCCGGCCACAGCGTCATCGTCGTCGATATCTCGACATTGGCCTTGAACGACAGGTTTATCAGCCAATAGAGCGGCAGCATCAGGCAGATGAGATAGGCGTAGAAGATGATGCGCCGGCTCATGACTGGACCTCCGGATGGTCGACGGGCTGGCTGTCGCGGGTGACGAGCACGGTGTAGAAAACCCAGCACACCGTGAGCACGATGAGCGTGTAGACGATCGACATCGCCGCCGCCTTGCCGAGGTCGAACTGGCCGAGCGCGATCTTCACGAGGTCGATGGAGAGCACCGTGGTGGAATTGCCGGGCCCGCCGCCCGTCACCACGAAGGGCTCGGTGTAGATCATGAAGCTGTCCATGAAGCGCAGCAGCACACCGATCATCAGCACGCGGCCGAGCTTGGGCAGCTCGATGTAGCGGAAAATGGCGAACCGCGAGGCGCCGTCGATGCGGGCCGCCTGGTAATAGGCGTCGGGGATCGACTTGAGACCGGCGAAGCACAGCAGCGCGACAAGGCTGGTCCAGTGCCACACATCCATGGCGATGAGGACGAACCAGGCCTGGGCCGCGCTTCGCGTGGCGTTGAAGTCGATGCCGACGGCGTTGATGAGCCAGCCGAACAGGCCGATATCGCCGCGCGTGTACAGCAGCCAGATCGTGCCGACGACATTCCAGGGCACCAGCAGCGGCAGCGCCATGATGACCAGTCCGACGGCGAGCTGCGTGCCGTCGCGCGGCATGCACAGCGCCACCAGAATGCCGAGCGGCACCTCGATGGCGAGGATGGCGAGCGAGAAGGCGGCCGAGCGCCCCAGCGCCGCGAAGAAGCGCCCGCCCAGCTCGCTCGAAGGGTCGAGCAGCTCCTGGTACCAGCCAATGCCGTTCCAGAAGAACTGGTTGTTGCCGAAGGAATCCTGGAACGAATAGTTCACCACCGTCATCAGCGGCAGGATGGCGTTGAAGGCCACCAGCGCGAACACGGGCAGAACCAGAAACCAGGCGCGGTTGTCGACGGATTTGATCATGGTTCGCCCACCAGCAGATTGTCGGCATAGACGTGGATGCGCGCGGGATCGATGGCGAGGCCGACATCCGGTCCGCTCGGCGGCGGCTCGCCCTCGGGCACGAGGGCAGCCAGCCGGTGTCCCTCGAAAGTGACGCGCGCATAGCGCACGCGGCCGAGATCCTCGACACGCTCCAGCCGGGCGGGATACCCCCCTGCCCTCGTCAGCTTGAGGTGATCGGGCCGGATGCCGATCTCGACCTTCGCCGCCCCGCGCAGCGAGGGGTAATCGCGCGCCAGCGGCACTGTGATGCCGCCGATCCGCGCGTGCCTTCCCTCCACCTGCGCCGGCAGGAAATTCATGCCCGGCGAGCCAATGAAATGGCCGACGAAGGTATGGGCGGGGCGGTCGTAGAGTTCGTCCGGCCGGCCGGCCTGCACGATGCCGCCATCATGCATCACCACCACCGTATCGGCGAAAGTGAGCGCTTCTGTCTGGTCGTGCGTCACATAGATCATGGTGACGTCGAGCGCGCGATGCAGCGCTTTCAGCTTGGAGCGCAGCTCCCATTTCAGCGCGGGGTCGATGACGGTCAGCGGCTCGTCGAACAGGACCGCCGCCACATCCGGCCGCACGAGGCCGCGCCCGAGCGAGATCTTCTGCTTGGCGTCCGCGCCCAGCCCTCGGGCGCGCCGGTCGAGGTCCGCCGTCAGATCCAGCAGCCCGGCGATCTCGCGGACCCGTGCCTCCACGGCGCGACGGTCGAGGCCGCGATTGCGCAGGGGAAAAGCGAGGTTCTCGAACACCGTCATGGTGTCGTAGACCACGGGAAACTGGAACACCTGCGCGATGTTGCGGCGCTCGGTGGGAAGGGTGGTGACGTCGATGCCGTCGAACAGCACCTTGCCGTGCGAGGGCGTCACGAGGCCGGAGATGATGTTGAGCAGCGTGGTCTTGCCGCAGCCCGACGGCCCGAGCAGCGCATAGGCACCGCCCTGCCGCCAGGTGGTGGTCATCGGCTTCAGCGCGTAGTCCGCCGGCTGCGCATGCGTCCAGTAGGCGTGGGCGAGGTCGACGAGTTCGATCTGTGCCATGTCAGCCTCCCACGCGCGGCAAGGCGCCCTCTGCCGCGCCCTCGGGCGTGACGACCACATGTCCCTCAGTGTCGAAGACGAAGAGCTGGGCCGGATCGATATGGAGGGCGATGGGCGATCCGGGCTCAAGCTCATGCACGCCGCCCACCAGCGCCACCCAGCGCAGCGCGCCGGCGTGAATGTGGATGTAGCTTTCGGACCCCGTGATCTCGGTGACGTCGACGGTTCCGGCAATGGAGACGCTTCCCGCCGTGGGAGCCAGCCGCAGATGGTGCGCCCGCACGCCGAGCTGGTAGCGTCCGTCGCGAAGGGCGGCGAGCGCGCCCTCGGCCGCAACGGGCGCTCCCCACGGGAGGACAAGCTGGCCGCCGCGCTTGACGATTTCGGCGACATTCATCGGCGGGTCGGAGAAGGTCTGAGCGGCGTCGAGGGTGTTCGGGCGACGGTAGACCTGCGCCGCCGGGCCGAACTGCAACAGCCGGCCCTGCGACAGGCAGGCCGTGTTACCGCCGAGCATGAGAGCCTCGGTGGGTTCGGTGGTGGCGTAGACGAAGATGGCGTTGGTCTCGGCGAAGATGCGCGGCAGCTCCTCCCGCAATTCCTCGCGCAGCTTGTAGTCGAGATTGGCCAGCGGCTCGTCCAGCAGCACGAGATCAGCCCGGCGCACCACGGCGCGGGCGATCGCGCAGCGCTGCTGCTGGCCGCCGGAGAGCTTGAGCGGCGTCTTCTCCAGCTGCTTGTCGAGCTTCAGCAAGGCGGCGGCGGCGCGCACGCGCCGGTCGACCTCCGCCTTCGGCACGCCCCGCACCCGCAGCGGCGAGGCGATGTTCTCATAGACGGTGAGGGCGGGGTAATTGATGAACTGCTGGTAGACCATGGCGACGCTGCGCTTCTTCACCGGCACGCCGGTGACATCCTGTCCGTCGGCGATCAGGCGGCCGGATGTGGGCGGGTCGAGCCCGGCCATCACCCGCATCAGCGAGGTTTTGCCCGAGCGCGTGGGCCCCAGCAGTACGTTGACCGAGCCCCGGTCGAAGGTCAGGTCGATCCCGCGCAGGTGATCCTGCACGCCGACCGTCAGTGAAAGATCCTGGAGCGACAACGACATCTGCGCCTCATTGCGGGAACGTGTCTCAAGGCCGGCATGGGCCGCACCGTACGGACGTGACGGGTCGTTCGCGCACGCCTGCGTGCGCGGCACAAAGCCTGCCGCGGCAGGTTCAACCGCGGTCGGGCGGCGGCCAGTCCCGCGCCAGCGCGCGGGTCAGGCCGAGGAACCGTGCATATTTGCGGTCATGGGCCGCGTGCTGGCCGGCCGAGGGCTCCCAGCGCTCGCGGACCCGCACCATGCGCTCGATGGCGGTCTCGAAATCCGGGTAGGCACCGATCGCCACCGCGGAGGCGATGGCGACGCCGCGCGCCCCGAGTTCCGTGCCGTCGGTGACCTCGACCGGGAGGCCGAGCACATCGGCGAAGATCTGCGCCCAGATCGCGCTGCGCGACGCGCCGCCGGCGAGACGGATCGTCGTCGGCGTGGCCGCGTCATAGCCCGAGAGCAGGCGCTCGATATCCACGCGATGGGCATAGGCGATGCCCTCGAAAATGCCGCGCAGCACGTCGCCCAGCTTGTCGGAGCGCTTGAGGCCGAGCAGCCCTGCCGGCGCCCCGCCCGGCCCGCCGAAGAGATAGGGCAGGAACAGGATGTCGTTCGGGCGATCGAGCGCGTCGCGCACATAGTCGTTGCACACGTCATAGACCGAGGCGCCGTTGGAGAGCGCGCGCGCCGCCTCCGCATCAAGGATCTCGCGGCAGAACCATTCGAAATTGGACGCCGAGGTGGCGGCCCCCTCGGTGGCGAGAACCTGCCCGGCAATGGGATAGGGCATCTGCAGGAAGGGCGGCACGGAGAGGCGGGGCGTCGCGTGCAGGGTCGAATTGATGCTGAAGGTGCCGGCGATCATGGACAGACGGTCGGCATTCACCACCCCCGAGGCGAGCGCCGCCGCGGCGACATCGGCCACCCCGCGTATGACGGGCGTGCCTTCCTTGAGGCCGGTCTGCCGCGCCGCCGCCGGGGTCACCCGGCCGACGACCTCGGCCGAGGGACCGATTTCCGGCATGACGTCGAGCCAGCTGCCAATGCCAAGGTCGCGAAACACCTCGCGCGCATAGCGGCCGCTCTCCACATCCATCGCACCGGCGATGCCGGCATCGGTGGGGTCGGTGGAGAAGTCGCCGCACAGCCGGCCGCGCAGGAAATCCTTGCAGAACAGCACACGTTCGGTGCGCGCCACCGTCTCCGGCTCGTGTCGGGAGAACCATGCCATGAGGGCGATGGCCTGGCCGGGCCAGACACGCTGCTGGATGCGCCGGGCGGTGACGCCGGCTCGCCCGTTGCCCTCCCATTCCGCGACCATCTCGGCGGCGCGGCTGTCGGTTGAGACGACGCCCGGCCGCACGGGGTCGCCGTTGCGGTCGGTCAGATAGATGCCGCTGCCATAGCCGGAGCACGACACGCCGAGCACATCGTCGGGCGAGGTGCCGGTGGTTTCCAGCACCGAGGCGATGGATTCGCAGGCCGCCTGCCACATGCGCTCGGGATCGCGCTCGGTATGACCGGGAGCCGGAAACAGCATCTGGTTGGGGCGGCGTTCGCAGGCGAGTTCACGGCCGTCCAGATCGAACAGGGCGGCCTTCGTCATCGTCCCGCCGGCATCAATGCCGATCAGGCGTTCCCTCATGGCGTCCTCCAGGAACCGGACTTGGCCGGTATGGCTTCGTTTGCCGAAGCTCAACACGTAATTACATGTTGGATCATATCGAGCGCTTTTTCCGCGTCAACATCTTTCCTGCCGGCGAGATTATGTTGCGATGCAATGATTTTTGCCGATGAAACGGCGGATTGACAGCTCTCATCCGATATGGTCGTTCTAACTTATCATCATAAGTAGGAAGAGCAATGGCGGCATTCCGCCCGCTGCCCGGCCTCCCCTTCTTCCGAGCCTCACTGGAGCCACCCGATGCTGTCCCGCGATGCCATTCTCGCCGCCCTGCGCGCGAAGCCCGGCTCCGGCCCGGCCGCGCCCGAGGTGCTGATCATCGGCGCCGGCATCAATGGCGTGGGCGTATTTCGCGATCTCGCGCTGCAGGGCGTGTCCGCGCTGCTCGTCGACATGGGCGATGTGTGCTCGGCCACCAGTTCCGCGTCCTCACGGCTGATCCATGGTGGACTGCGCTATCTGGAGATCGGCGAGTTCTCGCTGGTTCGCGAGTCGGTGGAGGAGCGCAACCGCCTCCTGCTCGATGCGCCCCATCTGGTACGCCCGCTCCGGGTGCGCGTACCGATCGCCGATCGTTTCAGCGGCGCCCTGGACTCGGTGGGGCGCTTCCTCGGCTGGGTGCAGGCCCCCGGCCCAAAAGGCGCACTCGTGGTCGCCCTGGGACTGCGGCTCTACGATCTGTTCAACCGGCGCAACCAGACCATGCCCAATCACCGCATGGTGCCGCGCAAGCAATTCCGCGCCGAAATGCCGGCGCTGACCCCGGCGGCGCGCTATGTCGCGGAGTATTACGACGCGCGCCTCACCGCGCCCGAGCGTCTCGGTGTCGAGCTGGTGGCGCAGGCCGAAGACGCCTGCCCGCACGCCCGTGCCGCCACCTATCTGCGCGTGGCCGGGCGCGAGGGAGCGTGCATCCTGCTCGACGACGTACTGACGGGCGAACGCTTTTCCGTCTCCCCCCGGCTGGTGATCAACTGTGCCGGCGCCCGGGTCGACGAGGTGGATGGTGGTTTCGGCATCCGGGAGCGCCTGATCGGCGGCACCAAGGGCTCGCATCTCGTGCTGCGCAATCGCGCGCTGGTCGAGAGCCTCGCCGACTGCATGATCTATTTCGAGACCCCCGACCACCGCATCTGCCTGGCCTATCCGCTGGATGACACGCACGCGCTTGTCGGCACGACCGACCTGCGCACCGACGACCCCGGCGATACCGTCTGCTCGGCGGCGGAGGTCGACTATCTGTTCGAGGTGATGGCGCTGGTGATGCCGCAGATGCGGCTCCACCGCAGCCAGATCGTCCATACCTATGCCGGCATCCGCCCGCTTCCCGCCAGCAAGGGCGTGGCCGGCGCCATCAGTCGCGACCACTCCATCCATAACTTTCCCCCGCAAGGCGACCGGCCCTTCCCGGTGCTGTCGCTGGTTGGCGGGAAATGGACGACCTTCCGCGCCTGCGCCGAGCAGATCGCGGACGAAGCGCTCGCCCATCTGGGAATCCCCCGGCAGCGCTCCACCGCCGGCGTGGCCATAGGCGGCGGCGCGCACTGGCCGAAGGATGTCGAGCGTTACATCGCCGACCTCGCCCGGCGGTTCAGCATCACCCGCGAGCGGGCGCACACCCTGTTCGACCGCTACGGCACCGCCACGGCCGCGCGCCTCGAAGGCTTCGCGCCACCGGTCGAGATTCCGTTGACGACGCTTCCCGACTATTCGTATCAGGAGATCGTCGCAATCGCTCGCGAGGAGCGGGTCGTTCGGCTCGACGATGTGGTGCTTCGGCGCACCTCCATCGCGCTGCTCGGTCAGGCCAGCGCCGCCGCCCTCGCCGAACTCGGCGCCGTGGTCGGGGAAGCGCTGGGATGGTCGCAAACACGCATCGCGCGGGAGGTGGCCGCCACCACGGAACTGATCGCCACGCGGCATCTCTTGCCGGGAAAGACGTGATGAACCAACCGCGCCGCCGCGCCGCGAGCCCCGAGACCGATCTTCTGCCGACACTGCGCAGCCTCGCGGAGCGCGACAATGGCCTGCGCGGCAATGGCTCCGGCCTGCCGCTCTGGTCGCAGGTGAAGGCGGCGCTGCTCAATCTGATCGTCACCGAGAAGCTGCCGGACAATGCCCGCCTGCCGTCGGAATCGGAACTGTGCGAGAGCTTCGGCGTCTCCCGTACCGTCGTGCGCGAGGCGCTGAACCAGCTCGTCTCCGAGCGGATGATCTACAAACTTCAGGGCAAAGGCGCCTTCGTCGCCGCCAAGCGGGACGACCATGGCTTTCTTGGCTCCAATATCGGCTTTTCCGGCGAGCTGCATCACACCAATCATTCGGTGACCCGCAGCATTCTGCGCCAGGAACTGGTGACGCCGACCGAGCATGTCAGCCGCATGTTGCGGCTGGGACCACAGGAGCCGGTGGTGGCGCTGGACCGCGTGCTGAGCGTCGACGGCATGCCGCGCATCCTCGTCTACACCTTCATCACCCAGCGCCTGACGCCCGGATTCGAGCAGGTGCCGATGCAGAACCGCTCGCTCTACGACACGCTGGCGCGGCGCTACGGCATCACCATGAAGCGTGCGGAACGCTGGCTGGAGGCGGCGACCGCCACGCCCGAACAGGCGGAACTGCTGGATATCCCGGCCGGCTCCCCAGTGATCGCCATCGAGTCGGTCACCTATATGCAGACCGACGAGCCGGTGGAGTACTACACGGCGGTCTACCGCACCGATCAGGCGCGCCTGCATTTCATCGTGAACTGAGTGGGCCTCCGCCGCCGCTTCGTGCCAGCACGGCGTGGGCCGTCGTCTCGTCCGTCACCAGCACATTGGCATAGCCGCCGCGCAGCATGGCCGCGATGGCCTCCACCTTGGAAGCACCGCCGCCAACGCAGATGCGGGTGGGCACGGCGAGAAAATCCTCGCGCGGCATCGACAGGTGGCGGTTGTCGAGGTCGGTCAGTACGGGCCGCCCTTCTCGATCGAAGAAATAGCCGGATACGAAGCCCACCGCGCCATGGGCGCGGTAATCGGCCAGCGTCGGCTCGGTCATGAATCCGCTGTGCATCAGCGAGGTGCCCTCGCCGAGATCGGTGACGCCGAACAGCGTGATGTCGCAGCCGCGCAGCAGCGCGAAATGCTGGGCGACGATGGGCTCGGCCATGAGCAGGCGCTTCACGTCGGCGGTTGAGACGATGCCGGGCGCCAGCATGTTCACGCAACGCCCGCCCACCTTGAGCGCGATGTTGGAGGTGCACAGCTCCGGCGAGAAATCATAGGTCCCGATAGCGCTGCCGGTGATCTGCGCGATGGTGGTGCCGGGCAGATGGAGCGAGGCGAGTGTCTGCGACAGCGCCATGACCGTGCGCCCCCAGGCGACGCCGAGAACACTCTCCGGCGTTATGCGCCGTTCCAGCACGCGCGCGCCGAGCCCCCCGATGCGCTCGGTGACCGGGCGCTCATTGCCGATGGCCGGCACAATGTAGCATTCGTCAATGCCCGCCGCCTCGCTCAGGGCGCGCGCGAGACGCAGCGCGCGAACCCGGTCGATATCGATGGAGACGCTCACGACGCCCTCGTCGCGCGCCTTTTGCAGCAGGTTGAACACGGTGGCGCGGGAGATGCCGAAACGCGCGGCGATCTCGTCCTGCTTCAGCCCCTCCTCGTAATAAAGCCACGCCGCGGTCAGGACAGGATCGAGCGCGAACTGCGTCGCATCCTGTTCGTCCCGCGTCCCCCCGTTGCGCTCTGTCCGCTTCGCCATGTGCCGCCTGCAACCTCCGCCGGTTCGCCGCGCCGATGCTGCGACGGGCCCCTCCCCGATATGCACCATGTCATATGCCAAGAGAACTTGAAATATGATATTGACATACGTCACCACTATCTGAATTATGCCAACACACGCTGGCATTTTGCCCGCAGGCGCCGTGACGCCCCTTGGCAACCGCGCATCCTCATCGTCGATCCCAAGGAGACTTCCATGGCCCATATGGGTGATCTGGTCGCGGAGATGCTGGCCCAGTACGGCGTCGAACTCGTGTTCGGCATGCCCGGCGGGCAGACCACGGCGCTGCATGACGGCATTTCCCGCCGCACGGACCGCATCCGCCATGTGCTGATGCGCGACGAGCGCAATGCCGCCTACGCCGCCGACGCCTATGCGCGGCTCACCGGCAAGCCGGGCGTGTGCGATGTCACCGTCGGCCCCGGCGCCAATCTGCTGCCGGCCGGCTTCATCGAGGCGCTGAACGCTTCCGTGCCGATGATCGGCATCGTCGGCGAACTGCCGCTCGACTGGCTGTCGCTGAAGGACAAGGGCATCGCAAGCCAGGGCTTCGACCAGCTTTCCTTCTTCAAGACCATCACCAAGGACAGCTGGCTGGTCCCCTCCAAGGCCGCCCTGCCGGATCTCATCCGCACCGCCTTCCGCGTCGCCACATCGGCGCGCCCCGGTCCTGTGGCGCTGATTATCCCGCACGACATCTTCGACGCGGACTGGAACGAGGACGAGATCAGGATCGGCATCGACAAGCGGGCGATCCAGGCGCCCTTCCTGCGCTCGGCGCCGGTGGCGTCGTCAGTGGCGGACGCGGTGGCGCTCATCGAAAGGGCGAAGCGCCCGGCGGTGGTGTTCGGCGGCGGCGTCCATGGCGCCCTCGCCTGCGCAGAAGCGACCGCTTTCGCCGAAAAGCTGGGCGGGCTCGCCGTCACCAGCCTCACCGGACGCGGCGCCGTGGCGGAGACCGCGGCCTATGCGGGCGGCACGCTCAACCCGCTCGGCTCCTGGGCAGCGATCGAGCTTATCAAGGAGGCCGACCTCGTCATCTGGTGCGGTTCCAAGGCCAGCCAGAACACCGCGATGAACTGGACCCTGCCGCTGCCCGAGCAGGCGACCATCACCATCGACTGCGACCCTAACGAACATGGCCGCACCTTCCTGCCCACCATCGCCCTGCTCGCCGATGTGCGCGAGGCGCTCGCTTTGCTGAATGCCGCCCTGCCCGCACAGAGCCATCCCGACTGGGCGGCACGCATCGCGGAAGTGAAGGCCGAAGGCGAACGCCAGAAGCGCACCGAGATCGAAAGCGAGCAGCTGCCGCTTCATCCCGCGCGCGTCATGGACGAGGTGGCGACGCGGCTGGAGCTGGACGACATCGTCGTGTCCGACGCCAGCTTCTCCGCCGGCTGGATCGCCAACTACATACCGGCGCGCCGACCTGGCCGCTCCTTCCTCTATGCGCGCGGACAGGGCGGGCTCGGCTATGCCATTCCGGCGGCGATCGGTGCGGCGGAAACCCGGCCGGGCACGCGCATCGTCACCGTGGCGGGCGACGGGGCGTTTTCCTACACCATCGGTGAACTGGCGACGCAGGCGCAGTGCAACCAGAAGGTGGTGAATGTCGTGCTGAACAATGGCCGGCTCGGCTGGATCCAGCTCTGGCAGGACATCTTCTTCAAGAACGTGCAGTCCGCCTTGCTGGAAAGCCAGAGCTGCCATCCCAACTTCGCCGCCGCCGCGACCGGGCTGGGGCTGAAGGGGTTCTATGTCGAGAAGCCCGACGAACTCGGCCCGGCGCTCGATGCCGCCTTCGCCTATGACGGCCCTTCGGTCGTCGAGGTACGCGTCGACGATTTGGCGACCCCCATCCACAGCTTCAAGCGGCGCCTGCGCGAGGGCGGCGACACGCCGCGCCCGCGTCCCGGCACGGTCTACAAGCTGCGCGACTGGAAGATCAGCCCGGATCTGGCATGAGGTCCGTCCCTCTCCCGCACGCCTGAAGCGCCGCCCCCCCGGGGGCGGTCGCCGCGTCCCTCCCCGGCCCGGCTATTTCTCGATCAGATGCGCCAGCTTCTGACGCAGCAGATTGGCGGAACCCAGAACTTCCTTGAGGTGAGCGGACATGTGCCGCCCCGCCTCATCCGTCTCGCCGGCCTCGATCGCTTGGGTGATCTGCCGGTGCTGGGCGAGAAGCACGTCGAGATGGCCGGGCTCGGGCAGGCTGAGATAGCGCACCCGGTCCATCTGCAGCTTCACCGACTGGATGACACGCCAGCTTTTGGAGAGGCCCGCCTCCTCGCAGAGCCCGCGATGGAACGCCTCGTCCAACTCCATGAACAGGTCGCGGTCCCGTTCGACGACGGCGCTCTCCTGCCGCGCGAGGTTGAGCTTCAGCTCCCCGAGGAAGCGCGGCGAACAATGGCCCGCCAGACGGCGCGCAACGGCGACCTCCAGCGATTCGCGAATGAACTGGGCCTCCTCGACATCCCGCAGCCGGATCGGTGCGACGAAGCTGCCGCGCTGGGGCAGGATATCGACCAGTCCTTCATCGGCGAGCCGGATCAGCGCTTCGCGCACGGGCGTGCGGCTGACCCCGAGCTGGAGCGAGAGTTCCTTCTCGCTCAACGCCTCGGACGGCAGCACGATCAGCGTGGTGATGGCCCGCCGCAGCCGCTCATAGATCTGCGGGGCGATCGGCAGGCGCGGATTGACCGGCTCCAACGCCGGCGCCGCAGGCGAGCCGGCACCCGGACCGATGTCGAGCACGGTGGCGGAGGACGGCGCGTCGGGGATCGCGGCTCCGAGCTTTCGTCGCTTCTCTTCCATCGTTCCCCTCCCGTGGCAGCGCGTCCATGCTCTCGCACATTCACCGGGCGCACGCTACCATGGCGATTGACATCCTACCATGGTAGAGTACAAAACCCATAACAAGCCGACAAGGCAGGAATGCGGAGCCGGGCAAAAGCGCCGGGCCGCGACAATGGTGAGGAAAGTCCAATGGCGAAGTCGAACGGTACGATTCTGGCGTTGACGGCAGCTCTGCTCGCCGGCTCCGTGCTCACAAGTGGCGCATTCGCGGCGGAGGGTACCGCCACCGGGGACACCTCCGGCAAGAAGATCGCCTTCAGCAATTCCTACGCCGGCAACTCCTTCCGGCAGGTGATGATCAAGAGTTTCGAGGCGGCCGCCGCCAAGGCCAAGGCGGATGGCAAGATTGCCGGCAGCACCGTCGTCTCCTCTAACAATTCCGTCACCGAGCAGGCCTCGCAGATCCAGAACCTGATCCTGCAGGGCTATGACGCCATCATCGTGCTGGCCGGCTCCGATACCGCGCTCAACGGGTCGATCAAGGAAGCCTGCGACGCCGGCATCACCGTGGTCGCCTTCGCCAGCGGCGTCACCGAGCCCTGCGCCTATGTGGTCGACTACAATCTCGATTCCTATGCCAAGGCGGAGCTCGACTTCATCGCCTCCAAGCTGGGCGACAAGCCGGCCAACATCCTTGAAATTCGCGGCATGGCCGGCGACGGCTTCGACAAGCGTCTCAACGAGGGCGTGAACAAGGCCCTCGCCGCCCATCCCAGCTACAAGAAGGTCGGCGAGGTCTACGGTCAGTGGACCGGAACCGTCGCCCAGAAGGAAGTCTCCGGCGTTCTCCCCTCGCTGCCGCAGATCGACGGCGTGCTGACCCAGGGCGGCGACGGCTATGGTGCGGCGCAGGCCTTCAAGGCGGCGGGTCGCAAGCTGCCCATCATCATCATGGGCAACCGGCAGGACGAACTCGCGCTCTGGAAGAAGGAGCACGACGCCACCGGCTACGAGACCTTCTCGCTCGGCGCCACGCCCTCGGTGTCGCAGGTCGCCTTCTGGGTGGCGCAGCAGATCCTCGCCGGCAAGCAGGTGCCGAAATTCGTCGAGGTACCGCTGCTGCAGATCAACCAGCCCGACCTCGATGCGTGGCTGAAGACCGTGCCGGAAGGCGGCGTGGTCAATGCGGAATACCCGCAGGATCTGGTGGCGAAGATCATCGACGCCAATGTCGCCAAGGCGCCGCTTCCCATGGTTCCCGCGCCGAAGTGAGGCGTTGCACCCGATGCCTGCCATCTCGTCCGCCAACCGGGAGCCGCGCGCAGGCGCGGCCTCCTCGGTGCCGCTGATCGCGACACGCGCCATCGCCAAGCATTATGGCGCGGTGCGGGCGCTGGTCGGCGTCGATTTCGTGCTGGCGCCGGGCGAGGTGGTCGGTCTGGTCGGTCACAACGGCGCCGGCAAGTCCACGCTCATGAACGTGCTCGCGGGCACGGTGCAGCGCAGCTCCGGCGCCTTCCGTTACGACGGGGCCGACATCGACACATGGGGCGCGCGAGAGGCGCAGGCCGGCGGCCTGCGCTGCATCTTCCAGGAACTCTCGCTCTGCGCCAATCTCACGGCGACGGAGAACACCCGCATCATCCATGCGAGCCTCAAGGGTTTCGGCTGGCGGCGCCGGGCGCGCGCGCTCATCACGTCCGCGCTCGACGACATCTTCCCCGGCCACGGCATCGACCCTGACCGCAAGGTGGCAGACCTCGCCATCGGCGAGCGCCAGATGGTGGAGATCGCCCGCGCCTTCACGCAGACGAGCGTCCCCGTGCGCGCCGTCATCCTCGACGAGCCGACCTCCGCACTCGGCCACACGCCGACGGAGCAGCTGCTTGCCCATATCCGCAAGGCGGCGGCCGGCGGCATCGCCTGCATCCTCATCACCCACCGCCTCAACGAAATCCTCGCGGTCAGCGACCGCGTCACGGTGATGATGGACGGCGCCGTGGTCGCGGACCGCCCGTCCGCCGGCCTCACACGCTCCGACCTCGTGACCATGATGGGCAGCATCGAGGCCCATGGCGGGACGGGTCGCACCGTCATCCCGGCCTCGGACGGCGCCATCGTCGTCGACCATGCCGGCCGCGACGGGGCCGACCGCCCCATTCGTGCCCGCTGCGGCGAGATCATCGGCTTTGCCGGGCTGGACGGCCACGGCCAGCGCGACCGCCTGCGCGCCATCTATGCCGCGACCTCCAATGTGCCGGTGGCCTATGTCGCCGGCGATCGCGGCACGGAGGGCGTGTTTGCCCTGTGGTCGATCGCGGACAATCTGACCATACGCAGCCTCAAGGCGCTGCAGCGCGGCGGCTTCGTCGTCCCGCAGGCGGCACGGGCGCTCGCCGAACAATGGGCGGCGCGGCTGAAGGTGAAGGCGCCGGATGTCGACACGCCGATCCTGTCGCTGAGCGGGGGCAACCAGCAGAAGGTGCTGTTCGCCCGCGCCCTCGCCTCCGACGCTGAGGTGGTGCTGCTCGACGACCCGATGCGCGGCGTCGATGTCGGCACCAAGCAGGAGGTCTACGCCCTCATCCGCGCCGAGGCGGACAAGGGCCGCAGCTTCGTCTGGTACACGACCGAGATGGACGAACTGACCAATTGCGACCGGCTCTATGTCTTCCGCGAGGGCCGAGTCGTGGAGGAAATCCCCGGCGCGCAGATCAACCATGCCCGCATTCTCGAAGCCTCCTTCGGCGGCGCGCAGACGGGAGGCTCCCATGGCTGATGTTGCCCTTCAGCGGCGCCCCCGCCTCATCGCTCTGGGCGCCGCGCTCCAGATCGGCCTGCCCGCGGCGACATTGATCGCCATGCTGGCGGTCATCTTCTGGATCCGGCCCTCGGCAATGAGCTATTTCGGCTTCACGCTGCTGTTCAAATTCGCCGTGCCGCTGATGTTCGCGGCGCTCGCGCAGATGCTGGTCATCATGCTCGGCGACATCGACCTGTCGATCGGCAGCTTCGTCGGCTTCGTCACCTGCGTGACGGCGCTCTATCTCAACGACGCCCCGCTTCTGGCGGTGGCCATCCTCGCCGCCAGCATCGCGGTCTATGCCGGGGTGGGGCTGCTCATCCATGTGCGGCAGCTGCCCTCCATCATCGTGACGCTGGGCATGTCGTTCATCTGGCTGGGGGCGGCGGTGACGCTGATGCCGGGGCCCGGCGGGGCGGCACCGCGCTGGCTGGTAGCGTTCATGAGCTGGAAGCCGCCTGTCGTGCCGCTGCCTGTGCTCATCGCGCTCGTCACCGCACTCATCGGCCACCTGGTCATCTCGCGCTCCTCCTATGGCGCGGTGCTGCGTGGGGCGGGCGCCAATCCCCGCGCCGTCGAGCGCGCCGGCTGGTCGGTGCTGGTGATCCGCTGCGGGGTCTATGCCGCCGCTGGCGCCCTCGCCTGCCTCGCCGGACTGACTCTCACCGGTCTCACCACTTCCGGCGATCCCAATGTCGCCCCCGCCTACACGCTGCTCGGCGTCGGTGCGGTCATCCTCGGCGGCGGCGCCTTCACCGGCGGCATCGTCTCGCCAGTCGGCACCGTCATCGGCGCGCTGACGCTGGCGCTGGCCGGCTCTCTGCTGAGCTTCCTGCAGGTGCCGCCGACCTGGCAGATCGGCGCGCAGGGGGCGATCCTGTTCCTCGTGCTGGCCGGCCGCATCCTGTTCTCGGAGCACCGCTCATGAGCCTGCGTATCGCTCCGTGGAGCTACGGCTTTCTCGTCGCGCTGGTGATGTGGGGCGCGACCATCGCCTATTCGGGCGCCGGAAGTGCCATTCCCACGCTGTCTTCGGCGCTGGTCTTCGCCGCCTTCAGCGTGGTGGTCGGCACCGGGCAGATGCTGGTCATCGCATCCGGTCCCGGCAATATCGACCTCTCCATGCCCTCGGTGCTGACATTGGCGGCCTATGCCTCGATGAGCGTCATGGGCGGCGCCGACGCGATGGTCCTGCCGGGATTCCTGCTCGCCCTCGCGGTGGGAGCGGTGGCGGGCATGCTCAACTATCTCGCCATCACCGCCCTGCGCCTGCCACCCATCATCGCGACGCTGGCCTGGAGCTTCGTGTTCCAGTCCTTCGCCTTCAATCTCGGCGGCGAGGCGACGCTGAAGCCGCCGGCGGCGCTCTCCGAATTCACCTTGTGGTCCATCGGCGGCATCCGCGTGCTGCCGGTGGCGGTCATGGGGCTCACTTTGCTCGCCGTCCTCGTGCTGAAGCGCGGCGTCGGCGGCCGGCAGTTGCTGGCCGTCGGGCAGAGCGAGCGCGCGGCGCGGCTGGCCGGCATTTCCGTCGGGCGGGTGCGGCTGGTGGCCTATACGCTGTGCGGCATGTCCGCCGGGCTCGCTGGCTTCCTGCTGTCCGGTTTTTCCGGCGGCGCGGCGCTCAATATGGGCGACACCTATCTGCTGGAATCCATCGCCGTGGTGGTGCTGGGAGGCACCAGCGTCGCCGGCGGGCAGGCCAATGCCATCGGCATCTGGGGCGCGGCGCTGTTCTTCAACCTCATGGCGACGATGCTCAACACCTTCCAGATGCAGGCGGGCATTCGCTTCCTGCTTACCGGGGCTCTCATCATCCTGATCGTGGCGATCGTGCCGCGCCCGAAGGCGGGGTGAGACGATGGACCTCGACGCCCTCTCAGCCCTGTTCAGCTCGCCGCAGGTCCGGCTTGTCGACCTGACCCATCCCATGTCGCCGGACATGCCGGTGTGGCCGACCCATCCGCGCTTCACGCAGGAACTGGTCGAGAGCTATGAGCGCGGCGATGTCGCCTGCAATCACGCGCTGTGCATGAGCGAACACTCCGGCACGCATTTCGATGCGCCGTTGCACTTCGTGCGCGGCGGCGCCGCCATCGACCAGATCGAGCCGCAGCGCTTCTTCGGCCGTATGGCGACGATCAGCTGCCGGAATCTGGCCCCGCGCCAGGCGGTCGGCATCGAGACCATTCTGGATTTCGAGGCCCGTCACGGCGCCATCCGGCCCGGTGACGCGGTGTTCTTCCATTTCGGCTGGGATGCGCACTGGACCGAACCCGCCCCGCACGCCGCCTTTCTCGCGGACTGGCCCGGCCTGTCCGAGGCGGCGGCCGACTGGCTGGTCGCGCGTCAGGTGCGCATCGCCGGGTCGGATTGCCTGTCGCTGGATGCTTTCGGCAGCACGGCGTTTCCCGCCCATCGCCGCCTGCTCGGGGCGGGCGTGCTGATCGGCGAGAATTTTGCCCGGCTCGGGGAGCTGCCGCCCTTCGCCTTTCTCATCACGCTGCCACTGCCCATTCGCGCCGGCTCGGGGGCGCCGCTGCGCGCCATCGCGGTCGTCGGCGCCACCACGTCTTGAACCAACAGCCATACGAGGGATTTTCTATGCGACACACATGGCGCTGGTTCGGCCCGATCGACAAGGTGAGCGTGCGCGACGCCGCGCAGGCCGGCGCGCAGGGCATTGTCAGCGCGCTGCACCACATCCCGACCGGCACCGCCTGGACCGCGCAGGAAATCGCCCGGCGGCAGGCCGAGGTGCGCGCCGGCGGGCTGGAATGGGAAGTCGTCGAGAGCATTCCGGTCTCCGAGAGCATCAAGACGCAGACCGGGGAGTGGCGCGCGCACATCGCCGCCTGGCAGGAAAGCCTGCGCCGGCTTGCCGAGGCGGGCATCTTCACCGTCTGCTACAACTTCATGCCGGTGCTGGACTGGACCCGCACCGATCTGCGCTGGGAAGCCGCCGATGGCGCCCTTGCCATGCGCTTCGACCTCATCGACTTCGTCGCCTTCGACCTGTTCCTGCTGGCACGCCCCGATGCCGCGCAGGACTATCCGGCGGCGCTGGTGAAGCAGGCGCATGAGCGCTTCGCGACCTTCGATGACGCGAAGAAGGCCGCGCTCGCCCGCAACATCGGCGCCGGCCTGCCCGGCTCGGCCGACGGCTACAGCCTCGCGGAGTTGCGCGAGGCGCTCGCGCGCTACGGCGCGATCGACGCCGACCGGCTGCGCACGCATCTCAAGGACTTCCTCGCCGAGGTCGTGCCGGTGGCCGAAAGCCTCGGCATGCGGCTCTGCGCCCATGGCGACGATCCGCCCTGGCCGCTGCTCGGCCTGCCGCGCATCCTCTCCACCGAGGCCGATTATCGCGACATGCTGGACGGGGTCGACAGCCCGGCCAATGGCGTAACCTTCTGCACCGGCTCGCTGGGCGCGCGGCCGGACAACGACCTTCCCGCCATGGCCGGCCGGCTGGGGCCGCGCATCCACTTCGTGCATCTGCGCAATGTGAGGCGCCAGACGGAAGGTTTTCCCTGTTCCTTCTTCGAGGACCAGCATCTGGACGGCGGAACCGACATGGTCGCCGTCATCGCCACGCTTCTCGCCGAGGAGCGGCGCCGCAAGGCCGAAGGGCGCGCCGATCATCAGATCTTCATGCGCCCCGACCATGGGCAGGAAATCCTCGACGATCTGACGCGCGGCGCCCAGCCCGGTTATCCCGCCATCGGCCGCCTCAAGGGGCTCGCCGAACTGCGCGGCGTCGAGCGCGCGCTGTCCCACCCCGCCTTCGGAATCGCGTGATCCGATGGAACGGCTCTCGCCCACAACCGCCCTGCCCGCGACGGTCCTGCGCCCGGCCTATGACCGCGCGGCGCTGACGCCCGGCATCGTCCATATCGGCCTTGGCGCCTTCCACCGGGCCCATCAGGCGGTCTACACCGATGCCGCGCTCGCGACCGAATTCGGTCCGTGGGGCATCGTCGGGGTGAGCCTGCGCTCGACCGCGATCGCCCAGGACATGCGCGCGCAGGGCGGCCTCTACAGCGTCATCACCCGTGACGCCGGAGGCGACAGCGCCCGCGTGGTCGGCTGCGTCATCGACACGCTGGCCGCGACGCAGGAGCGCGCGCGCTTGCTGGCGCTGCTGGCCGACCCGGCCATTCGCATCGTCACGCTGACCGTCAGCGAGAAGGCTTATGGCATTGATCCTTCGACTGGCGGTCTCGACCCGGCCCACCCCGCGATCGCGGCGGACCTCGCCACGCCGGAGACGCCGACGGGCGTGATCGGCTTTCTCGTGGAAGGGCTGGCGCGCCGCCGCGCCGCCAATCTGCCGCCCTTCACCGTGCTGTGCTGCGACAATCTTCCCTCGAACGGGCGTCTCGTGCGCCGCCTCGTGCTGGAAATGGCCCAGCGCCGCGACCCCGCACTCGCCGCGTGGATCGACGCGAAGGGGCGCTTTCCCTCCAGCATGGTCGACCGCATCGTGCCGGCGGCGACCGAGGAGACCCTTGCCCGCGCCACCGCGCTCCTCAACGCGCAGGACGCCTTGGCGCTGGAGACCGAGGCGTTTACCCAATGGGTGATCGAAGAGGAGTTCGTCGACGGCCGCCCGGCCTGGGAAGCCGGCGGAGCGCTGTTCGTCGCCGATGTCGAGCCCTATGAGAAGATGAAGCTGCGGCTGCTCAACGGCTCGCATTCGCTCATCGCCTATCTCGGCCAGCTCCACGGTCTCGACCATGTGCGCGATGTGATGGCGGTGCCCGAGCACGCGGCACGGGTGCGCGCCCATATGCAGGCGGCGGCCATCACGCTGGACCCGGTGCCGGGCATCGACCTGGCCGCCTATAGCGCCCAGCTTCTCGCCCGCTTCGCCAACCCGGCGATTGCCCATCGCACCGCGCAGATCGCCATGGACGGCACGCAGAAGCTGCCGCAGCGGATCTTCGCGCCGGCGATGGAGGCACTGGCGAGCGGCGGGGACGCCGACGCCTTCGCCTATGTCACCGCGCTCTGGCTCGCCTATATCCGCCTTATGGGACCGGTGAACGACCCGCGCGCGGCCGAACTCGCCGCGGCCGCATCAAAGGGGGGCGCCGCGCCGTTCTTCGCGCTGCCCGGCCTGTTTCCGCGCGAACTGGTGGCCGCCACAGGCTGGCGCCAGCGGGTCGAGACCCATCTCTCCACACTGGAAGCGACGCGCCGCTGAGGCGGCGACAGCGCATCAACAGGATCACTCCGAATGGTCACGATCTCGGTCCGCGAACCCCACGCCCTGCTGGTCGACACGCGCGCGGCAACGGCGCCGGGGCCCGGCGAAGTGGCGATCTCCGTCCGCCGCGCCGGCATCTGCGGGTCGGACATGCACATCCTGCACGGCTCCAACCCGTTCGTGACCTATCCGCGCATCATCGG
>QFQD01000060.1 GCA_003241485.1 Ancylobacter novellus | reverse complement strand
AAGCGTAAGCTCTGAAATCGTCATGTGTCCAAACCCTCGGGGCTCAGAACATCAACGATCACGCCAGCGCGCGATAGGTGGGGCCAAGACGACGCTTACCGAACATCGTGTCGCTGATCGCCTGCTGCTGGGTCCGAAGATGATGCTCAAGCAGTTTGTGCCGGGAGATGTAGCCGGCATTTACTCCCGGAATTGCGTGGTTCATCAACAAGCGTGCGTCAAACTCGGAGACACCGGCCGATGTGGCAAGCGTCCGGAAGGTCTGGCGTAGATCATTGCCCCACTTCGCTAGAACGCGCCTTGCTTCTTTTTGCTCAGCAAGATGACCACTTTCGCTCTCTGCAGGGAACAGCCATTGTGTGGCTTCACGCGGATATAAATGCCGGCCAAACCGGATCACCCGCAGGAGGCACAAAAGCATCTGCCGCGATAAGGGGATATCGAACGCGCGGTCGGCACCGCCTTTCGGCCGCGGGATATGCAGCACTCGGCGGCGCAGATCGAGATGATGCGGTTTGGCCTCCATGAGGGCGGTCGGCCGGCTTCCCGACAGCAGCGAGAATAGGTGAAATTCGCGACGAATGGGATTAGGCAGCGCTGCAACCTGTTGGAACCAATGCGGCAGGTCATTCAGTCCCATCGCTGTGCTGCGGCGCTGCTCCGAGTTCCAGTCGACGGCACTGACTGGGTTGTCGGTCGGAAGATAACGATGCGCCTTGCGCGCATGATTATAGACGGCCCGCAGCGTCCGCATGCTGCCGTTCGCAATGTATGGGCCGTGCACCGCCGTTATCTCATCATGCCGTGCAATGACCTTTCCAGGATCCTCGGCGAGGATATGCAATGGAAGATCAAGCCAATCCTTGAAGAGACGTTCGATGTGATCGCGGTATCCCTCAATCGTTCCTGAACTCCGCCCCTTTCGGACAAGGTGCGCATCGCGATAACGCTCCCACGCCTGCTGAAGGGTAATGCCTTGGGAAGGTGCATCACGCCGCTCATTAAAATGAATTTCGAGAGACGGACTTGCTCGTGACGTCGGCGAGTTGGCCGTTTTGGGGTCTGGATGCTGTCCCTTTGCGATCTGCGCCAGGTATGATTTTGCGATCGCTCTGGCCTCACGTGTCGACATGGCTGTCGCATCGCCGATGCGCACCGAGATCGACGCAACGCGTTGACCGTCTTTCCGAAGGTCGCCCTGGACTGCGAATGCCTTGGTTCGCGTGCCTACCACGATGTGGAAGCCTTTAAGTTGAGTATCTCGCGCGCGATATTGCCCGGAATTCGGCGGCTTCAGTTCACTTATGGACCTGTCGTTGAGGAGGATACGAATGTCGGCCATAGCGTAATCCCTGCAAATCCAATGCTTGGCGAGCCAAAATTAAGCCGGTTTTTAAGCCGGTTTTAGACTCGCACAGGATCAAATGGCGTGTCCACGCCAAAAAGCGATATTGTGCTCAAGTATCTGGAAAAAATAGTAAATGTTAGACCGCAGGATGAAACCGGATAGTAACGGCGAGTGATAATCGTAAACTACGAATCTGGGGGTCAGAGGTTCGAATCCTTTCGGGCGCGCCACTTCGGTACAAAACTGCGAACGCCGTTCGCCGCCGCTCCTACGCTTGATGCGGCAGCCAACGTGCGCAGAAGGTCCGATTTATTTCCCATGAGCCGAATCTCTGACTTGCTCACCACCTCGACGCGTTGAGCGAGCGCGCGAAGATGGTCGCGGTGATACTCGCCGGTCTCGGTGCGCAGCTTGGCGCGAGCGACCTCGGAGAAGTGCTTCAGGCTCTCGACGGTAACTTTCGGGCCAGTCCTCTCCACAGCCGCTTGCGCGCGCTCGGCGTCGGCCTGGGCCTGGTCGCGAATCGCGGTCAGCTCGGCGATGCGGTCCTTCAATGAGAGATCGGCCATGTTGATGAGGCCGTTTTCGATCGCCTCATAAAGGCGCTTCAGCTTAGCCTCGGACTCCGTCGCCCGCTTGTTGAGCTCGGCGATGTGGTTGCGCCGCCGCTCGACCCATTCCTCGCGCCGATCAAGAAGCTGTTCCAGAAGGACGGAAAGGCGTTCGGGGTCGAGGATGCGCCGTTCCAGATGATCGATGACGGCGCGGTCAAGCCGGTCCATACGGACTGCAAGACCCTTGCAGCCGGTTTTGCCCATGCGCGCTGTAGTCGAACAGGCGTAGTAGCGATACATGCCGCCGGAACTGCCCTTGCCGGTCCGGAGCGTCATGGCGCCACCGCAGCTGGCGCAGAAGCAGATGCCAGTCAGAAGTGTCGGGCCGCTCACCTCCCGTGGCGGCGTCCACTGCGGGCTTCGCGCCTTGAGGTTCGCCTGCACGGCACGGAATTCAGCCTCGGTAATGATCGAAGGGACTTGGGCAATCGCGTGCTCGGCTTCCGGTTTGGGGGCTCGGGTCTTGTGGTCCCGCGTGTTGAACCGATGCTCCCCGATATAGGTGGTTCGGGTCAGGATCTGATGGACGGAAGCGATCCCCCAGCGCCCGCCATCGCGGGTGCGGATGTTGCGCTCATTGAGGTAAGCGGTGATCGATTTGATCCCCATCGGGCTGCCGTTGCGCTGCGGATCACCCGTTAGGGCCAGCCTGTAGATTAGCCGCACCGTGTCGGCATGGATCGGATCGATCTCCAGCTTCTTCTTGACCTTGGAGCCGCGCTGGCCGGCAATCACGATGCGATAGCCGATGGGAGGGCGTGAGCCGTTCCAATAGCCCTGACGGGCATTCTCCTTCATCGCCCGTAGGGTGTGCTTCGCATTTTCCTTCGACTGGTACTCGTCAAACAGCGTCATGATCTGGCGCATCATGACGCTCATGGGATCGTCGCCGAGGTCCTGGGTGATGGAGATCAGCCGCACGCCGTTCTTCGCGAGCTTGCGGACATAGAACTCGAACTGGAACTGATCACGGAAGAAGCGCGAGAAGCTGTGAACGATGATGACGCCGAAGCGAGCGGGCTTGGTCAGCGCGGCGTCGATCATAGCCTGAAAGGCGGGACGCCGATCATCGGTAGCGGTATTGCCGGGCTCAACGAACTCCGCGACCCGCTCCCAACCCTTCGATTGGCAGTAATTTTCGATCTGCCGGCGCTGATCGGGAATGGAGAGATCGCTATCAGCCTGTCGCCCGGTTGAGACGCGGAGATAGAGAGCGGCTCGCTCAGCGATGCCGGTTGTAGCTCCTACATTCCGCTCCGCTGCATGTCTGGCCACGTCCGGCGTCTCCTCTCACGGAAGAGGGCCGAACAGCTCGTCGAGCACCTCTGCGAAGTGGGCTTCGATGACCCGCAGCTCGGCTTCCGCTATCGGCAGCACCTGGGGCCAGTCATCGGTCACGCGGATTCTAGCACGGTCAGATTCGATGGGGCGCGGATTATCAGAAGGCCCCGGCGTCTCTCTCGCATAGGCGTAAAGGTCCACCGGCAATGTGCCGTGGGGCGCACGCACGCGGGAACATCGATTTCGGAGCGTACGGCATTTGGACATTTCGCCAGTCTGGATGGCTGACGGGCTTCACGAAATAGCCGTTACGCACGCCGCGGCTTCCGATGGTTGCCGGGTGAATGAGACGTGTCAGCTTGGCCGGTCTAGCCGGCCATTTTCCGCTGTCGAGCATGTCCACTTGCTTTCGATCAGCTCGATTGCGGCCCGCACGCAGTTCCGCCCCCTTGCGGACCCTCGGCTCCCCTCAGCGACGTCTGCTTTGCGCCCCGAAATCGGCCATCGGAGGGCTCGCAACTCGTTTTGGAGAAGCGGACGTTCACAAACGACGACAAGTCGTTGATTGTCGACTCAAGAAGCATCTTCGCAATGCGTGATTCTGCTAAGCAGGCTGGTGATGAAAAGAGTCATTGCAACAATATCACAATGGATGGCCGGTCGGCTCGCGAAGCTCGTCACCGTCTTGGACAACGTTGGCCGCGCAAACGCGCAATCGAAGTTCGTGCACCTAGCGCCAACCGATGAGGCTGATAAGGCCGGCGTATATGCGAGAGCTCTTCTCTACGCCACGAACGAAGCGAAGGTTCGCAACATAGCGCTGACTGGCCCCTACGGGTCAGGAAAAAGCAGCATAATCCAATCGTTCTTGAAGCGATATCCGGGATCTCCGCTCCATATATCTCTCGCTGCGTTCGTTCCCGAGGCTGATGCCCGTGGCAGCAAGGTAACGCGTCAAGAGATAGAGAGAAGTATCTTGCAGCAAATGCTGTACGGTCCCGATGCCAATAGTCTTCCACTATCGCGCTTTAAGCGAATACAATCACCTGGTGTTCTGGCGATTTTAAAATCGCTTTGCATAATGGTTGGAATAATAGCACTTTGGTACATCTTTTCCCGGCGGGACGAACTCATCGGCGGCAGTTTCCTCACTCCGCTAACATTCGGCAATTGGCTCAATCTCGGAAGTTTCACGTTTGCAGCAGTATTTCTTTGGGTCGTTTTGCATCATTTCTACGTCGCCAGTTTCGGGCTTTCGCTTAAGGGGATCTCGTTGAAGGACATCGAGATCAGACCTGCATCCGATAATCAGGATTCAATACTGAATCGCCACTTGGACGAGATTATCTACTTCTTTCAATCGACAAACTATGACCTCGTAGTGATTGAAGATCTGGACCGCTTCGAAGAAGCAGAAATTTTCGTAAACTTAAGGGAAATCAACAGCCTTGTAAACGACAATGCGGGCATCAAACGAATCGTCAGGTTTCTTTATGCGTTACGTGACGATGTGTTCGTCAACACGGACCGAACCAAGTTCTTCGAGTTCATTGTTCCAGTCATCCCCATAATCAACGCGTCGAATTCGATCGACATGGTCTTGGAGCAGGGGAAGCGACTCGAGATCGACAACCGTCTTGATCGACAGTTCCTGCGCGAGGTCTCTCGCTATCTCAACGATCTGAGATTGATCCAAAATATTTTCAACGAATACGCGATCTATGTAGACAATTTGGAAACAGACGACGAGAACGTGCTGAATGCCAATAAGCTGTTGGCTGTTCTGATCTACAAAAACGTCTATCCTAGGGACTTCGAGCGGCTACACCGTGGCGAAGGCAATTTCGCCGGCATTTTGAGCCGTCGTGAAGAACTTATTGCACAAGCTGAAGCGGCGGCTCGATCCGAAATAGCTGAGATCGAACAGCGAGTTGAAGCCGCCGAACAACAGACACCCTCTGACCTAAAAGAGTTGCGTCAAATCTATGCGCTAGCTTTTCTCGAGACGCTTCCACCGTATGTCTTTAGCATCGGTCTGGGCAGCACGTGGATTACTATTCCTGAGCTGGCCGGACACGACGCCTTTGAGCAGCTTATCGAAACTCAGCAGCTCAGCTATCGAACCACCAATGGCAGTTTCAGCCATAGGCACAATGTAGCCAAGTTCCAGACCGACGTGGACCCTCAACAATCTTACAAGCAGCGCAAAACTGCAATCGAAGACAAGGCAAGCGCCAATAAACTCGAGAGCATGCGCCGAGTACGGGAATTACGGTCAAAGATCGCGACGCTCAGGACTATCAAATTACACGAGCTAATGCGGATAAACACTGACCGAGTGAGCGACCTATTCGATGGATTTGGTGAGAGGGGAGAGCTCGCCCGCTTCCTCATTCTGGAAGGTTATCTTGACGATACCTATTACCAATACACGTCTCTTTTTCATTCGGGTCGCCTGTCCCCAAATGATAACAAGTTCCTGATTCAAATTAGGGCCTTCGTCACACCCGAGCCCCGCTTTCCGATCGACAATCCAAAGGAAGTCATCGCAGCGATGCGCGATGAAGATTTTCGGCAAAGCTACGTTCTCAACGTCAAACTCGTCGATTGCCTGCTGAACGATCAGGCCGGCTATGCTGATCAGATATCCAAGTTTTTTTGGTATCTATCGTCCGAGTTCCAAACCAGCGAAGGCTTCTTCGATGCATATTACGCCAGTGGGCGTAATGTTTCAGATTTACTTTCGGGACTCATCCGTGCTTGGGAACAATTTGTCCAAACTGCGATCTTAAGCCCGCGAAAAATAATCCACATCACCCAGCTTTTGCTAAATATTCCTGACACATCACTCAAATCGCTTGCAAGCGATGTCGGTGAATTGTCCGAGTTCGTGTCGGCACACCTACCCGAAGTACTGGCGCAGGCACCTGATCTTCCGCCAGAACGCCTTGAGGTTCTGGACTTCGAGGTGAAGGACCTGAACGAAATAAAGGAACATCCAGCGTTTGCGCGATTTATGTTCGAGAAAGGACGTTTCGGCCTTACGAAAGCAAACGTCGAATACATATACAAAGAAATATTGGGAGAGAGCAATCTAAACGCGCTGCGCACGAGAAACTATACGACCTTACGCGCTTCGGGTAATAGTATCCTGATTGAGCGCATCGAGCGCGATTTTAACCTCTACCTAGACGAGGTCCTTCTGAAACTACCGAACAACGCCAGCGAGGACGCCTCAGCAATGCTGGCAGTTGTTCAAAGAGAGAACCTCGACAAAGACTCTATTTTGGAGTTTCTTGCGCGGCAAACGACTATGCTTCCGACTTTGGAAGGCGTTCCCGAAAAATTGTTTGGATCGCTATTTCGATTGCATCGGATTGAACCAACGTGGACGAACTGTCTCACTTTCTTGCAGAGTGAGGGATTTGAGCCGGAGCCCTTGGTGGGATACCTCAACAACGATGACGTCAGGGCGACCATCCTAAGGGAAGCAATTCCGAATGGAACGGATACGCTATCGTTGCGCAAATTCCTGATCGAAGCGGCGTCTCTGGAGGACTCTGCCTACAAAGAGTATGTCCATTGCCTGCCAAAGCCGTTCACCAAGATTCCAAATGGCCTGGGACCTGCAAAGATTCAAATTCTGATTGAAGAAGAGAAAATTACGTTCAACAAGGAGAACGTGGATGCGCTCGCCGACAACGCAGACCTGCAGGTGCTATTCGTGGCGGCCAATATCGACGCGTATGTGGCTCAGCCCGACCTGATCGTGCTCGACGACGATTTTCGGGAACGGCTCCTTCACGAAGATATTGGGGTCGAGAAGAAGCGAGCGCTCATCAATCTGATGGACATCGCCGCGCTCGCTGCTCATCCCCAACGGGCGGCGACTATTGGCCCCATACTGGACCGAACCGACATCAATATATCAGGGCTGGATGCAACTATCGCAGAAGCCTTGATTGTGCACTCAACGCCTATCGCGACACAAATTTCGCTCTTCAACAAATGTCATTCCGTTCTAACGGATGATGATGTGCGCAAGATTATAGATGGTCTTCCGAAACCATTTTCTGACATCAAGACAGGAAATTATAGCGCGAGATTGCCGAACAGCGCTGAGAATCTCGCCTTGGTTAAATGGCTTGATTCCAGAAACATTGTCTCGTCGTGGAGTGAGGGTGGTTGGCTTTCTGACGTTATACGGGTCAACCCCTATAGGCGATAAGCTGAAAGTCTGGTTCTCGATGATCACCGGGCTAAAGGAGACCGTCAGCACCCGGCCCCAAGCCGGAAGTTCAAACATGCACCGGCAAGGTTTGTTTCTGGCGCGTTCACCACCGACGGACCAGACAATCCTCCGCGTGGTTGCGTTTTTTTGCGCGGGCGTTGCATCGGGCATTGCGACCGATCCGCCCCACGAGTGCGACGTTGTCACTCGGGATAAGTCTCACTCCGGTCCGGTAGATCCTTGTGGAACAGGATGAACACCAAGGGGTTGCCGGGCTCGGCCATCGCGTCGCTCCGCTGGCCGGTCACCTCTCCGGCCACCTGGCTGGTGTATTCGGCAACCACTTCGCCGAAGCTGTCGCGCTGGATGGCGACCTTCTGTCCAGGCTCCACCTTGTCATTGAGTGTGACCAGATGCTCGACGATCCCGCCTTCGGTTGCCAGGATCGGGAAGGCGCTGTTGCCGACGAAGACGCTCACGTCCTTCCCCGTGCGTCCCATCGGCCCGGCCACGATGCCGTGGTGCTTCAGGACGTTCATAGTGCCTTCCACGAACAGCGCGATCATCCCCAGGTCGAGGACGCGTGCCGCGCCGATTTCCGGCGTGAAGGCGGGGATGCCCACATCCAGGAAGGCGTTGTGCAGCACACCCGGATAGACGTGATTGTCGAAGATCTGACCCACCGGATAGAGCTCCACCATCGCCTTGACCTCAGGCACATCCATGCCGGCGATATTGAAGGCGGTGACCTCGAACCCGGTTGTCCCGGTATGGAAGTCGATGGCGGCATCGGCGTTCGGCCGCAGCAGCCGATTGAACAGTAGGCCGGCATGTCGGCTGGGAGCGGTGAGGCCGTTTTCATTGCCCGGCCATTCCCGGTTCATGTCGATCAGATCGGCGCCTCTGCCGGCATTGGGCCATCGGCGCTGCATGCCTTCCATAGCCGGGCGGGACACGTCGGTGACTGCCATGACCGTGCCCGACATCCGCGACGGATCGAGCTGGTTCATAACCGTCTGGACCGTATGCACGGAACTCATTTCGTCGCCATGCACGCCGCTGACGAGAACGAGACGCTTGCCCGGCTGCGCGCCCTTGGCGACGGTCACGGACACATACCAGTGCTGTCCGGTGGGCATCTCGACGCCCTGAAAATATAGAAGATGCTGCCTTCCCGGCTCCAGGTCGTCGACGTCCAGCGCGCTGACGACCTTCCGCCCCTGGATGACATCGCCGGTATACACCGTTGCTGATGCAGCGCCGTAAGCCGGACTGGAAGCGGTGTGCGTCGGGCCCTGGGCGCTGGCGGAAGGAGCATTGGCGACGAGCCCAGCCGACGCGCCGATTGTCGCAACTGACGCGATCATGAAATCGCGGCGGTCGAGAAACTCGTTTGGCTTGTCCGACATGACGTGGATCCTTCCGGTGAGTTGCCCGCCCTTCTCCGAGCATGGTTACGCCCAGCGACGCTGAGTGCAATGCTGCCGGGAGCGCAGGTAGCTGCGTCATTCGCTCTCGTCCGACTGACCGCCGACCATCCGTAACCTGGGGCAAGCCGTAGGCTGGCTCCTGGGAGTCCGGATCATTCCGCGTCTTTCACCCGCCCGAATGAGCAGGTCACTCACACTCCACCTTACGCGATGGCCAGCCCCTGCCGGTCCGCCGCGGCGGGGGTCAAGGCCGTAGCCGCGTGAGCGGTGACGCGAAGCGCCAGCCTTGACGCGGCTGCGACGGACCGGCCTACTGGTTCTGCGCGGAAGCCCTTTTCTGTGAATGGCGTTGGTCGGCAAGCGGACCTGTCATCGAACGGCGATAGATTGCGGGCTTCCCGTTGACGTCGATCGCATATCCGCATGATCGCCCATGTCACCCGCCGCGAGATGTACGATCTCGTTTGGACAGAGCCGCTTGAGACCGTCGCCGGCAAGCTCGGCCTTTCGCATTGGCAGCTGAAGAATCTCTGCGTTCAGCACCGCGTACCGCTGCCGACGGCGGCCTATTGGCGTGACCGAGCGGCCGGCAAGAACCCGAGGCAGACGATCTTTGCCTCCTCGGCCGATCCCGCCGTCGAGCTCATCAGTCTCGATCCGATAAGCCCGTCGGATCCGGTCATAGAGGAGTGCCTCGAACGGGCGCGCAAGGCAGCGATCGCGCCACGCCGGCTTTTGAAGCCGCGAGAGCCGAACACACGGACGATCGAGTGGGGCCGGGTGGACAAACCCCACATTGCCGTATCGCTGACCGCCCATACGCTGCGCCGCGCCAAGCCGGATCATGACGGCATCATCGCCATTAGCGGAGAAGGCTTGCTGTCAATGCGGCTGGGAGCCGGTTCCGTCGAGAGGGCGATCTTCATCCTCGACAGCATCGCGCGCGGGCTGGAGGCACGGGAGATTTCCTGCACCTTGGTGGGCAAGCATGTCGAAGTCCGTCGGGGCGTCGACAAGGTCCCCTTCATCCTGGCGGAGACGATAAAGAGGCGGAAGCACGAGCCGACGGTCGATGAGTTGAAGGCGGAGGAGCGCTATCGGCGCTCGGCTCGCTACCGTGATTGGGCTTTCTCCTACGAACGCCAATATCCCGAGTTCGATTACGTCTCGACTGGTGAACTGACGATCTCCATTGAAGCCTGGAGCACAGACCAGCGCCGCCGCAACTGGCGGGACAACACTCGTGCGACGCTGGAGGCCCAACTCGACTCCATCATCGAGGAACTCCACGGCTGGATCGACTACCGACGCGATCAACGCCTAAAAGACGAGCGCAACGCACGTCTCCGTCGCCGCGCGGAAGAGAACCGGAAGCGGACGGAGGCACGTACCAAGCGCGAGGACGAACGCGACGAACTACTCGATGAGATCGTCGAGATGGGTCGCAAGGCAGAACAGCTGCGCTCCTGGATCGCCTGGGCGGAGGGTATCGAGGACAACGAAACGCAGCGCATGCTTGACTGGTCGCGCAAGCGCCTTAGTGAACTGGAGCGTGCGCTCGATCCCACCTCGTTTGGCGATTGGCTCCGCGAGCGCACCCTGTTCCCGGAAGTCGATCCCTTCGCGCCGCTGCCGGCCGATCCCGATCTGGAGACGCCGCCGCCACAGGACAGCTTGATCTAAAGCCCCAGCCCCCGGCTTCGGCCAAGGCTCCACTCGACGCCCCCGTCGCGAGAGACACCGGAGATGTGCCGGCCGATCTGTTTCTCCAGTACAGGCTGCCAGGGCACGAGCTGGAAGCCGAGACCGTCGTCGATCATGGCGAAGCGTCCGCTGACCAGATTGACCGAGCCGGCAAGCCGGCCGGACACATACTCGCCCGGCTGGCTCGGGGCGAAGGCAAGACCACGCTCTGCCGCCAGGACACGGCCGACGCGATCCACCTCGACCGCTTCGAGTCGGGCGAGGATGTCGCGCGGCGCCCGGACGTTGCCGTTCTCCAGCCGCACGGCATGGCCCTGATCGACGAGACTCTGGCGGCGGCGCTCCAGCGCAGCGCTCACCTCACCCCCAAAGCCGGCGTCGGAAAGCTCGGTGCGCTGGCGCGAAGCCAGTTCCCGGTCGAGCCAGGTGGCGCCATCGCTGGCGACCTGCTGGTCGAGATCAACGGCGGATAGCGTGCGCACCGCAAAGTCCTTCCTCGCGGTTCGTGCATCATGGGCGATGCCGCGCTCGGAGAGATCTTCCGGGATCTTCCAGTGATCGGCGTCGATGCGCTCGACATGGCCGGCGCGGCGCAATGCTTCCAGACGGCGCACATGGGCGCAGATGAACGCATCGGGATCGCCGCGCTGCTGCTCGATCGCCGGGCGCGCCAGCTCCAAATGCTCGCTCGGCCGGTAGATGCCACTGTTCGCCTCGGCCATGGTGGCGATGTTGAGGTCCGCCGGACGTGGGTCCGATCTTGTCGGCAGCGGGTCGAGCGCGACGATGTGGCCGCGCTTGATGTCCTCCAGCCGGGAGGCGTCGTTGGTCTCAACATGATGGGTGCGTCCGTCCACGCCATCGATGACCAGATAGAACCGCTCGCCCATCTCATCCCCGGCCAATCCCTTGTCGAGCACGCGGCCGACGAGGGCGTGCGAGATGCGGTCGCCATGGGTGACGTACTGCGCGGGACCGCGCTCGTCCGCGAGGCCGTGATCGGCCAGCGCGCGGTGCATGGTGCGCAGGATATCTTCGCGCTCACCCATGGCCTGGAGCGTGCTCTCGGCTCGCTCGGCAATGCTCCAGCGTTCCGGCTCGATCTCTTCGGCGATGCCAAAGCTCTCCAGCCGCTTCACCCGGTCGATGAGGACATGGCGGTTGATCCGCACGAGATAGCTTTCGCCAGTATCCGGCCGCAGATCGAGGATACCGTGCTCGCGCTGCTCGGCGATCATCATCCGGTCCAGCCGGGTGAGGCGATCGGCGTCCACCTCGTGGCGCAGCTTGTTCTGCAGTTCGACCTCGGTCTGCGGGCCGAGCTCCAGCGTCATCAGCTCGCTCGCCCGATGGCGAACGCCATGGGCGATGTAGTCACCGGCGATGTTGAGGGTACGGCCATCATCCAGCACGCCGCGGACGAGGATGTGGCTGTGCGGGTGACCGGTGTTGTGATGATCGACGGCGATCCAGTCGAGCCTGGTGCCGAGGTCTCTCTCCATGTGCCGCATCAGGTCACGGGTGAAGCGCTTCAGGTCACTGAGCTCGGCGGCATCCTCCGGCGCGACGATGAAGCGGAACTGATGGCGATCCTCACCGCTCCGCTCCACAAAGGCCTTGGCGTCGACCTCGTCCGCGAGGCCCGAATAGGCGCGGCCCTTCTCCCCGTCGCGGGTGACACCGTCACGTTCGAGATAGCGCAGATGCGCTCCCACCGCACCGATGGACACCGCGCCGCGCATCTTCGGGCCGTGCGCGCTCTTCCCCTTCCCGGCAAGCCTCACCACCCGCGCCTTCACCACGACGCGGCGGGCACGGAACCGGCCGGACGAACCGCTCTGCCAGCCGCCGCTGTCGCGTGGCAGCGACGCCATCACCTTCGCGCCACGACCTCGCGCATTGAACCGACCGCTGCTGCCGCCCGCTCCAGCGAACCCGCCACCTATCCCGGCGCCACCGCCGGCATTGCGAGCGGCGATCAGGGCCTGTCGAGCGAAGGGCAGTTCGTGCGTCTTCAGCCGCGTGCCCCGGCTTCGCGGACGGCCTGGCTTGATGCGGAAATCATCGTCGTCGTGGCGTGTCATGACCGCAGGTTTGGCCGCGCCAATGGCTCCCGCAAGTCGAAAATTACGCGATCAAAGTAGAGCGTGGAAACGTCGGCTTTGGCGCAGGGCCGGCGGAACGCACATTGCGTATGCACACGAAAACCAGAAACCTATCAATGGCTTGAATGATGGCCGCGCAGATGCGCACCTTCCGAAAAGTCGCTTAGACCCGTTTTCCGGAACGGAAAACAATGTGCATACAACACACTAAGGGTACCGGCCGCGCGGATTGAAAATCCGCTTTATCTTGCCCTCAATCACCTATGATTTACTACTGGTGAAACTAAGCAAACAAGACATGCCAAACATACTACGAGGCCGGAACCGAGCAACATCAGATACTACCCAAGTCAACCTATGACGCGCTATTGCCGCCGAAGCCACTATAGCCGACCTAGGAGGCGCGGCCGTTGATGCCGTGAGTTCGCGGTCAAAAGTCGCTCGCACTGCGGTAGCCCTGCAGTCGAACCTGCATTAAGGATGCGAACGAGTGTCCATTCTCGTGCAGAAGCGTTGCGACTAAACTGTCGTCGATCTGCACTGAGCGCGCAGCTTCTTCACGTGTTGACGGCGACCAAAGCGGCCTTATTCCGATGCTGAGGGTTTGCGGAAACGGACACCGGCACCGCCGCCATTCTCCGGAATGAACTCGATGCCGGCTCCTTCGAGAGCCGCTTGAAGACGCTCGACCGTGGCCGCCTTCAGCGCCTCACCGCGTTCAAACCGAACCACAGTGTTGGACGAAACCTCGGCGGCACGAGCGAGGTCCAGAACGCTGAAATTCAACGCCGTGCGTGCCATTCGGCACTGAATCGGGCTCATTATAGAATCGCCATCTGGTGGCGAATATCTTCCGTCATGCTCGATCTTCATGTAGGCTTCGCCGTGCAAGCGGCCGGACAAAGTGCGGGAACACGATGTCCGGCCTGACCACACCCAAGCTGAGTGGAGCTCGGATCATGGCTGATTCTGAGATTAGCACGAGTCTGTCCCGACCATCCCGGAGGGACGTTCTCTCCGCCGCCCTGATGACGATCGGCGTCACCTCCTTCAACAATTCCGCTGCAACTGCGCCGCAGGATGGCGGCGCAACGGATGCGGCTGTCCTTGCATGGGAGGCGTGGCGCGCCGCGCACCGGCGAACACTTGCACTGTGTCGCAAACAGCAACGTCTGGAGTCCGAACTCGCGCGGACGATCGGCTTTCCGCAGGCGTTTCTGGCTGCAACCGAACTGCCATCACCGGTGCGCATCAACTCCTTGTGGCAGTTCGATGAACTTGCTGGCGATGTGCCGTCGCTTTGCGTGCGGCGCGCCGAAGTCGCCGCAGTGCTGCGCGCACATCAGCAGCGTTGGGACGACGCGGATCGCGCCATCGGCTACTCCGTCGCCCGGCAGCAAGAGGAGGCGGCTTCTGCGGATGAGGAGCGCTTGATTGCGAGGCTCTTTGCAACGGATGCCACCTCTCTGCGCGGCCTCTCCGCGAAGCTCGGCGCACTGATCGCCGTTGGGGCTGATGGCGCCGAGGGGCGGCATTTTCCATGGCCACAAATGCGGCGGATCCGCAGGGACGTTACACGCTTAGCTGAGCTACATGAGCAAAGGACGTCCACCTTCACTGCTTGAAGCAGTGCTGTCGATGCCAGCGGAGGGATGCGGGTGCAGACTCTGCCGACGCGCATGCACCGTGTGTTACAAACAACCGCGCATGTTTGACATCCATCGTCCGACTGTTCGTCAACGCGCCCAGATGGCTGAAGCTGCGCGGCAACGGCCTACTTGAAAACAACGGCTTTTGCGCATCGAGAGCTGTATGATTGTTTAACTTTCCTTAGCCTGCAACAGCAGGCGACTGTCGTCCGGAGCGCTGAACGGCGTACAAGTCGGTTGAAGCGCGTCTCCGTCCAAGCTATATCAATCTCCCTCAAGTTGAGGTTTGAATGTCGCTCGTCACCGCCACGTCGCCCTACAATCCATCGCCTCGCACCACAAAAACTGTGCTTGGTCGAGCGTATTGGGCGTTTTACGATGAAACGGCCAGTCGTTTGAGATCGAATTGGTTGCCTTGGGTCGATACGGAGAAGCTGGAAGCCATCGAAACGCTCGCGATGCTTCGCCAAGGTGATCGGGTCGCGGAGCTACATCGGCAGATGCTGCAGGACCTAACCACCACTGGTGCCTTGACGGACGAGGATAATCAGAAAGCCTTCCGGCAAATCTACGATGAAGCCGTCGCCATCGCGCTGCCCGCGACGATGGCCTATCTTCGCCACGCTCAGGAAATCAATGCGCTGACGCGCAGTCACAGCCTGTCCACTGTCGATCTAAAGACGCTCAAGGAGATAGACGGGCTCGGGCACAATGACCCGGCATTCGGAAAGTTCGTGGCTGATCTCGTGGCCAAGCTCGGTCCTAAGACCAAGACGTTCGATGTTATCGCCTATAGTCAGTTCTTCGAGATTTACGGCGAAGCGATTACCCTTCAGTATCTTCGATCGCGGCCCGGGCTGCAGGCTGGCAGGGTGGAGGAATCCACTGTAGGTGGCGAAGGTCGGCCGGATTTCATATGCAGGTTCGATGATGGTCAGACGTTCTACGTCGAGGTGAAATCCCTCGATATCGTAGGCGGTGAATTCCGGCATCGCGAGATGATGAATGATGCGCTCGACGTGCAGGCGGAACTTGATGACCACCGCAAAGAAGGGCGCCGTGTGATTTTCGCGGAGGGAACGATCGCGCCGTACAAGACTTTCGGTCAGACTACGGGCTATGATTGCAGATCGCTGAATCTCGTCATCGATACGTTGCGGGGAAAATGCCGATCCGCCTTTAAGTCAAGCCAGTTCGAGCTTGGCCCGACTTTCGCGTTGGCCGTCGTTGATCGACTGATTGTCCCCGGCGGCCGAAATGCGCTTGCTCCCTACTACTACGATTCCTTCAATTCCGGATGCTGTGTCAGCGGCGTGTTGTGGCATGTCGCATACGGCCGCATAGGCACACCAATCTTCCGCAGCCCAGATTTTGAGGGCATGCCTACGTTGGAAGCCCACCTGACGACTGACGGGCTCTATTCCGACGAAAACCAGCCGTTCCACGGCGAAGGTCTGATCGTTCTCGATACCCATGGCGACAGGCGCGTCGCCTATGGCCTCGCCAGCCCCTCAGTCTCGCCGGAGCCTTGGTCTCGGGACAGGGCCGAGACGGCGCTCGGCCTGATCTGCGACGCGCAGAACGACATTGGCAACAGCTCTGCCTATCTGCTTTCGGATGCGCGAACGACCTGAACACTGTTCTTGATGTTGTTCGATGGGATTCGTCCGTCTGGTCCAACTGAACTGCCCCTAGCGTCCTAGACGCCTTCTTCCCTAAATTTTGATGCAACGAGGCATCGATGAAGACGCTGGAGCCGGGGGCCGACAAGCGCGTGCAGGCCGATGCACTGCTCGATCGTGTCGCCGCGCCGGGCTCCGGTTTTCGCCAAGCGCTCGGGCGCGAAGCCGCCGAACTGACCAAAATCGGTAATAGCTTTCGAATTCGTCACTCTGAGACGACGCAGGAAGCGCTGACCTCTTTCGATCAGGTCGACTACCTTTTCACCCGTATGTTCGCATTCGTGCGCGTGATCCTGAAGGGAACAAGCCGTGGCGGGTGACCTCTATGGGCTCGTCGCTGGCCTCCTTCAGGGGATGACCCACGCCCAGCTCAGCGAGGAGCCGCAGCGGGTCGCAGGCCTGGTCGTGCCTTACGAGGAGGGTTTGTCAAAGCGGCAGCGTATCGAACAAGCGCTGGCGAACCTGACACAGGAGCAATTGGCGCAGCTTGCGCTGAAATTTGGCGCGGATCGTCGCGACATCCCCCTCGATGAAGCGGGCCGCAAGGTACTCGAGGCAAACGACTCGCCTCTAACTCACATCACACGACGAGACGTCGCACGCGTCCTCGGAGATGATCTCGCCGGCGAGCGGGGCACGGTGGAAATCGTCGGACGCTATTTCGTCCTTTCCACACCGATTGAGGATTTCCTCGAAAGCCGCGGACAGAGCCTGCGTTACCAAATCGACCGGCATATGGATCGGAATCCGGGCGACTGGTCGGTGGAACAGCTGTTCGGTGAAATCGGCGCCTTTGACTGCTCCAACGCCAGGTTCGGTGCATTGCTGGAAGAAGCCGTTCATCCGCTTTCCCGGTCAGGAGACGATCAGGCGGGAACGGTCGTCGCCCTCAACAAGATTCTCGCGCGCGACGGATACGAGCTCGTGCAGGAAGGCGAGCTCTCCGGTCATCCTATCTTCGGCTTCCGTCCTGTCGTGCGTGGTGTCGGCGGCCGGCCCAAGAATTTGATCTTCGCCTCGCGAGGACCGAAGCCGGAGATCGGCTTCGCCGATGCGATCAACAACGACATCGTCATTCTGTCCGGCGAAGAGAGTTGCCTGGTCTACGACCGGCCGATCGGCGCGAGCGGCCTTCTGTGGTCCGAACTCGTTTCCTGGTGGGGCGAGGTTACACCGGGGGCGGATGCCGCAAAACTCGGAGCTCGCCTCCAGGAATCCCTGGCCTCGGACGCAGAACGCAAGCTCTTCGCGACCTACTTCAAGGCCTATCGGTCCACCCTCGGCGAGGTACTGCCCGCGCTCCTGCCGCAGGTCTACCTTCACTATGATCCTGCAGTCGTGAAGACCCTTCGCCATCGGCTTCCGCTACCGCGTCAGCGCATGGACTTTCTGATGCTGCTTCCTAGCCGACAGCGGATCGTGATCGAGGTCGATGGCAAGCACCACTTCTCGGAAAACGACCTTCCGTCATTGAAGGTCTATGCCGACATGGTGTCGGCCGACCGCGAGCTGCGCCTTGCCGGATACGAGGTCTATCGGTTCGGCGCAAATGAACTAGTCGGTGACGGCGCCGAGGCGAGGATCACGGATTTCTTCGACAAGCTTTTTCGACTGCATCGCGTTCGGCAATGAAGGTGTCAGCCGACGCACTACAAAATATGGCGATCTGTAGGGGGTAGCAATTGACGACGACGATATTCTGGTCTTGGCAAAGTGATCGCGACCCGAAGTTGCACCACTATTTTGTGCGCGACGCGCTGAAAGATGCCTGCAAGCTCATCGCCATCGATCCCGACTATGAGGAGGCAACGCGACCCGAGGTCGATCACGATACCAAGAATGTCGCAGGAACCCCTGACATCACGAAGACGATCCTAGACAAGATTGCCAAGGCCAATGTGTTCGTCGCCGATATGACCCCGGTCGGGGTAACCGATCCTGCAGCGCTTCAGCCGAACACGGCCGCAGACAAGCGTTCAGAGCCGAAGCATCTGCAAAACCCGAACGTAATGTCCGAGCTTGGCTATGCGGAACATGCGCTCTCGCAGGGCCGCATCATCCTGGTGGCGAACGGCGCACACTATCCCGGTCCTGTGGCGCTCCCCTTTGACTGGCGTCACCGTAGCGGCGCGAAAGTCTATCACCTAAAGGACGGCGCCACGAAGGAAGAGATCAAGGCCGAGAGGAAGCGTTTCGCCGAGGTTCTGAAGAGCTGCATTGCGCCCATCCTGGCCGAGCAAGCGCCGGCAAAGACGCCCCCGCCGCCCATCTCATGGCAGGCACCGAGCGATAGCGATCCGGCCATCTGGCCGGCGGCGGCGAAGAAGCTTGAGTTTCGCAACAATGCGATGGGGGAGCCGCAGCGCAGTGTTGAGCTGCGGGACGGGACTCGGATCTTTGCACGCATCGCTCCGCGCGAATGGTCGGTGCCTGCCAGGATCGAGCTCGAACAGCGGATTTCAGACGTAGGATTGAACATTCGTGGGCGAGACGGTGATTGGGGTCTCAATGGCGATGGCGCACTGTCGATCTGGGGCCATATCACCGGCGCACGCAACGACATGGTCGTCACGAACGCGACGCAGTGGTTTCAGTCGAACGGCGAGCTTTGGGCGGTCAATAGCAACTGCTTTGCCGAGAACAGCGGCGGCCTGTGTTTCGCGTCCGCGCTGCCGTTCACACCGCTGGATGAGTTTCTTCGTAAGGGCATTGCCGCCATCAGAGCCATGGGCGGTAAAGGCCCGATAGGGATCAAGCTGGGTGCCGGCGATCTGACCGACACTGTCTTGCCCGGCCAATACCAATCGCAACGCTTCCCGGCTGTCAGCGCGCGTGCGGATGTGGGCGAAGAACTTGAGACCTGGACGCCGAACGAACGGCGGGCGCTCCTGTTCCGATTCTGGAACGCTTTGATGGATGCCTACGGTCGGCCGCCTGCGCGCTCCATTACAGAGTTCGAGCAAGCAGCTGCGGTAGCGCCGCTCTCGAAATAAGCGGGGGGACGATGGGCGGGGAGGCAAGGCCAAACATACTCGATCCGCGCTAGTTGGTGCTGACCTGCTCCCCATTTTCCTGCCGGTTATAAGTTAGGTCCGGCTGGGGCGGGAGCGCGTCAGGGGTCAGCCTGCCCCTAGGCCTATGGGGCGTAGTGGTCGAGGTTACCGCAGAGCTGCACAGGCCATCTGGGCGCTGCGCAGGTCGCGGGATCATAGTGCTCCGGCGGAAACGTAGTTCTCAGTTTCATCAACGCTGGCGCGCCACTTCCGTACAAAACCGCGAACACCCGGCTGGGTGGCGCGGTCGGCGAGTACGGCCCTTTCCAGCACCGACCTTGACCCGTGGATCCGCACTACGTACTGGTCGACTTCGACCGCGTCGATAAGCGACCGCAAATAGGCTTTGCGGAACGGCACCTCGCCCTCTGTGATGTTTGAGCGCATGAGCTGGCCGAAGCGGGCAAGCTTGTCCGGATCAAGCCGGCTTGCGGCGGCACCCTGGTTCTCGATCCGCTCCAGCGCCGAATGTGCACGGTCCCGATCTGCCTTGAGCTCGGCAATCTGCTCCTTGAGCATCTCGTCGGGTTCGGCGATGCCGTCGGCGACAAGCTGGTAGAGCCGCCGCAACTTGTCTTCCGCCGTCGTTCTTTCGCGAGAGAGTTCATCGATCCGCGCCTGGACCTCGGCATCGGCTTTCACTCGCCGGTCAACGACGGACTGTAACAGCGCCTCCAACCGATCGGGCTTCAAGACGCGTTCAGCGACATGGCGTGTGACCAGATAGTCGAGCTTCTCCATCGGCACAGTTCGCCCTTTGCAGGCGGACTTGCCGACCCGGCCGGAGGTCGAGCAGCTGTAATAGCGATAGACCCTGCCGCTCTTCGAGGTGCCGGTGCGCAGCGTCATGGCGCTGCCGCAACTGGCGCAATAGGCCAAGCCGGTCAGAAGGATCGGACCTGAGATGACCCGGGGCGGACTGTTGTGCGGGCTCTTGGCCCTGAGGGCCTTCTGCACCTTGTCGAAGGTGCGGCGATCGAGAATGGCTGGCACCGAGATGGGTATGACCTCGTGCTGCGGCTTCACCCGGCCGGTCTTGGAACTGCGCTTGTTGAAGCTCCATTCCCCGATATAGACGGAATTGGTCAGTATCCCGTGGATGGTGCCGACGCCGTAGCGGGCTCCGAGGCGGGTGCGGTAGCCCTTGGCGTTGAGGTGCTTGGTGATCTCCTTGATGCCCATGGGACCCGATGTGCCATCTCCCTGCAGGTAGAGAGCAAACATCAGCCGCACCAGCTCGGCCTCAACCGGATCGACGACGATCCGCTTCTTCGTGCGATGGCCGCGCTTCTCGACCTCTTCAAGGGTGAAACCAAGCGGCAGGCGGGAGCCGTTATAAAAACCCTGCCGGGCGTTCTCTTTCATAGCCCGCAGCACATGCTTGGCATTCTCGCGGGACTGGTATTCGTCAAACAGGGCGATGACCTGCCGCATCATGACCTGAGCCGGATCATCGCCAAGTTCCTGGGTGATGGAGACGAGCCGCACGCCATGCTTGGCTAGGCGGCGGATATACATCTCCAGCCCAAAGGCATCGCGGAAGAACCGGCTGAAGCTATGGACGACGATCACATCGAATGGGCGATCGTCATCGGATGCCCGCTCGATCATCCGCTGGAACTCGTGCCGGCTGTCGTCCATGGCGGACGCGCCCGGCTCGACATACTCCGCGACAACGGACCAGCCCTGCCGCTCGCAATAGGCGGCTGTCTGGAGGCGCTGGTCTGGGATGGAGAGGTCAACGTCGGCCTGCCGCGTGGTAGAAACGCGGAGATAGAGGGCGGCCCGGCTGGTAATCGGCAAGGTTACGTTCATGGCCCAATCGCCTCCCTCAGGTCCCTTCGGCAGCACCGTCACCTCAGCAGCGCATCGATCTCCCGCCTGAAGAAGGCTTCGACAACATCGACCTCGTCAGGTGTGACCGGAACGTTCGACGGCCAGTCGTCGGTGAGATGCGCGACCTTGGAATCATGCTCGACGGAGGCGCATCACGGTGCGGGATCTTTGAGAGTGGTGCGCCAGCCAAGCTCGAAGCTGGCGATGGAGCATCGCTGCCCACACTGAATATTTTCTTCGTACGAATCTGAGCTTCGGTCTGCTGGTCTTCTCCAGCGGCACGCCGAAGCCGTGGACCGCGCCGCTGGGTGAGGCCGCCAGCGCACCGAACATCAGACCGAGATGCTCGACCTTCTGGGATGCCGTCTCCTCGCCCCAGACACCGCTGCGGTGATAGCCAAACGCGGTCAGCGTCGCCGTCTTGAACTGGACGAGATCGGCCATCTCCTCGGCCAGTTGGGGCGGCGCATCGAGCGCCGCGCTCGCGAGGTCCGGATCGGGCAGCGATCCATCCTCTTCCCGGCAAAACCGGTACAGCCCGCGCGGCCGGGAGGATTGGTCGAGCAGGCCGGGAAAGCGGATCGAATAGCGCTGCTTCATGGCGGCAGCCTGGAAGCGCCGATAGTCGGTCGTTCCCGAAATCACCACGCGCTGCACCCATTCGAGGATCTCCTCGCGCTCCTTCCACGGGCGGCGGTCAAAATCATGCGGCAGGTGCCAGGCGAGGCGTCGTCGCTCGGCTCGACTGATGCCGGCGATGGTCCCCGCCGAGGTACAGCGGTCTCCGTTCGGCAGCTTCGAGCGGAAGTAACCCTGCGGCAGGCGGTAGCGCCGCTCGATGAGCTCCAGCGCCGCGAGACTTCGGGAGGCGCGCGGCACCTTCACGCCGCGGCGCCACAGATTGAGTGCCGTGGCATCGACCTGGGTCGCGCTCGCCTCAAAGACACGGGCGAGATCCTTCGCAGTGTCGCCATGGCGGCGCATGTGAAGATCGAGCGCATCGGCGAATGAGGGCGGGTCCGTCCAGGGCCGGCCGTCGCTCTCGGGGAATTCGACAATGGGCTTCGCCCGCGGACCGCGTCGGCGCGGCACAGCTTTCGGCTGGTTGGCGCCGCGATGGAGCGTGACGCGCTCCGAGCTCGGCGGTGTGCGGCGCGCCGCGGCACGCTTCACCGTGACGTGGCCGCGGCGCGCCAATTCACGGCGCAGCGCATCAAGGCCGGGCGCAAGGACCGGGCCGGCGCGCTGCAGATCGGTGTGATCCACATCACAGGCCTGAGCGATTGCGTGCCAGTCATAGTCGCGCTCCGTCAGGGGCGGTGGCATGCGCGCGGCGAGGAGATCGAGAAGCCAGTTCTGGAAGAGGTCGGCGTCGCGAGGCGACAGGACGGTCGTGGCACGCTGCTGGCAGAACTTCACCAGCATGCGCGCGAAGCTCGTACGGGGCATCGGCGGTCAGTGCAGGCACGTTATGGAGAGGCGACTCGCCTCGGGTAGGGGCGGCGTTTCTGCCGAGAAGTCCTCCTCTCGGCCACGACCCAGAAGTGGCAGGCCTCGCGTTCCAAAACCGAGAGCTGATGGTCCTCAGGCCGGCATCAGAGGGCAACAATGTGCGACTAAGCGTTCAGCCAACAAGATTTCCGCGAAGCCCGCACATTGCTGTCCAGAGGCGCAATGTGTCGCGATCAAGAAAATATCCTACAAAAACAACCATCCGACCGCCTCGCAATGTGTGCGCTTTTATCCTGCCCTCAAGCTAGGCCACTTCGCCGGCGCCAAACAAGACCACGTCTCATCTCTGAGATACTCCGACAGAGCGGCAGAAAACGCGCAACGGGTGCCGAGCGCTACTAGCTGTACGGCAACCTCTCCGAAAATGCGATGCCAGCCTGGTGCAGGGGCCGCCACCTGGGACAGCGACATCACCATCCAGCGCCTTGCCTGACTCGAAGCGGCTGTCGGTGACGCGCAGCCCAACCGCTGCAGATCGGCGGTCGCGGTGCAGAGAAGCTGCAAAAGAACTGCGGCGCGAACCGCGTTGAAGCCGCAGCGATCTTGCGCAGGAATTACGGTCGCGGAGGGCTATTCCGACTCTGACGGCTTGCGGAAGCGCACACCGGCGCCGCCGCCATTTTCCGGAATGAACTCAATGCCGGCGGCTTCGAGCGCCGCTTGAAGACGCTCAACCGTTGCCGCTTTCAATGCCTCACCGCGCTCGAAACGGGTCACGGTTTGTGTGGAAACGGCAGCCTGGTTCGCCAAATCGCGCACGCCCAAACCGAGAGCGGCGCGGGCCATTTTGCATTGCGCAGCA
>QFQD01000059.1 GCA_003241485.1 Ancylobacter novellus | reverse complement strand
GCGCGTGCCGGGCCGCAGCACGTCGATGCCGTACACCGTCTTGCCGATCGCCTTGTCCGGCGTGTCGATACGGTGCGCCGGCGTGCCGATGAGGCGGAACCGATCCGGCGACTTCAGCGTCACCTGCTGCGGCGCCGGCAGCGTCGCGGCGCGATCGGCCACGGCGCCGTAGGTCAGCGTCCGGCCGCTGGCGGGATCGGTGATGACGCCCTTCTCCGTGGTGAGTCCGTTGGGCTCGACGCCCCACTCGGCGGCGGCGGCAGCCACCAGCATGGCGCGCGCCGTAGCGCCGGCTTTGCGCAGCGGCTCGGTCCACGCCATGGTGGTGGTGGAGCCGCCGGTCGCCTGAACCACGAACAGCGGATTGCCGTACTTCGCCTGGTCGGCAGGGGCGTGGATGGCGACAATCTGGTCGAGGCCGATGTCGAGTTCCTCGCCCAGGCACATGGCCTGCGAGGTGTAGACCCCCTGCCCCATCTCGACGGCGGGCATGATGAGCCGCACCGGCCCTTCCGCCGGCACATGCACGAAGGCGTTGAGCGCGGCGCCGACAGGCGCGGGCTCGTCGGCACGCGCGCGCCGGGCGGGCAGCTCGATGCCGATCATCAGCCCGCCCATGAGGGCAACGCCGCCACGCAGCAGCGAGCGCCGGGAAAGCGCGGGCCCGCCGGCGCCGGTTTCAGGATCGCGCAGCATGTTTGATCCCTTCGCGAATGCGCACATACGTGCCGCAGCGGCAAAGATTGCCGGCCATGGCGGCGTCGATATCGGCATCGGCCGGGTGCGGGTTTGCCGCCAGCAGCGCGGCCGCCGACATGATCTGGCCCGGCTGGCAGTAGCCGCACTGGATGACTTCGAGGTCGAGCCAGGCCTGCTGGATCTTCGCGCCCTCGGCGGTCTGGCCGATGCCCTCGATGGTGGTGATCGCCCGCGTGCCGATATCGCCCACTGCCAGCTGGCAGGAGCGCACCGCGACGCCGTCGAGATGCACCGTGCACGCCCCGCACTGTGCGATGCCGCAGCCGAACTTCGTGCCCGTCATCCCCAGCACGTCCCGCAGCACCCACAGGAGCGGTGTCTCGTCGGGAACGTCGACGCGATGTGCGGCGCCGTTGATGGTGAGTTCCGTCATGATCCCTCCTCGGCGATCCTCCGGCGCCCGGAAAGCAGGACGCAGTTCCCCGTTGCCGCGACGAGACGTCGTCGGGCCAGAGGTGATGTGCGTGTCGGTATCGCCTGTCGCAGGTTAGGCTTGAGCCGCGCTTGCGACAACGCCATCAAGGTCCCTGTTTTGGGCCATTCCAAGGTAGGTCGCACGGAAGTTTCCGCTTCGCACGACGCGTTGCGCCGGCCACGGGCTTCCCATCGAGGACGTCGCGCTCACCCGCGGGGACCGGAGCGACGACCGGGGGTGTGATGCTGCCGCCGGCTGACAAGGGCCGGCTCACGGACGGCGCCCCTGCCGATGTCGGAAGCCATGGCCTACCTTGCCACGGAAAGCTCGATACTCCGCAGCACAGGCTCTGAATTGCTGAGATCGCCGAGGATCAGTGTCTGCCGATCCCCAACTCGCGTGATGAGCGCCGGGGTGCCGAAAATGCCGCGCCGGAAGGCGGCGTGGGGGTCCTTGAGCACATCGATCACCGTAAAGGGAATCTCGCGGCCGAGGGATCGCAGCAGCTCCTCCAGATTGGTGATTGCCCTGCGCGAGTTGAAGGTATCGCCCGCCACATACAATTCCAGCTCAATGGAGGGCGGCAGGGGCGGCTCGTGGCCGGAAGATGCAAGGTCGAGGTCCGTCATCATGCGTCTCCACCCGGCTGTACCGCATCCGACAGTCCGCCGCGGCGTCGGCTGAGCACGTCGCGGCGCTCTTCCTCGGTCCGCACGGCGTCATGCGCCTGTCCCCGCACCCGGTCGAGGTCTTCCCGCTTCTGGTTCAGTTCGGCCTCAAGCGAGGAGCGACGGCGTTCCAGCTCCTCAATGTCGCGTTCGGTCTCGCGCTCAAGGCGATCCGCTTCCAATCGCGCGTTATGCAGGGCGTTTTCGTTGGCGCGTTCCTTCTGCCAGCGCAGCGAGCCCATCAGCACGGCGCCATCCTCGGTGAAGGCATCGGCGATGGAGATGCCGTCGCTGGAGAGGAGAAGTTCCCCCACCTGGTTGGAATGCGCCGAACCGCGCGACTTCACGATGGTGAGGCTGCGGTTGCGCTCGCCGCTCTGGACCACATAGGCGAGGTGGATCCAGTTGTCGCACAGGGTCGACACATAGGATCGCGTCACCTCGCTCTCGCCCTGCACGCGGTCGAGCAGACTGGTCATCACGACAGTGATGCCCTCATGCTTGCACATCAGCAGCAGCCGGCGCACCGCATTCTGCGAGCTTTCCGAGCCCGTGAAGGTGGAGACCGGATCAATCAGCAGATGCCGGGGCCGGTGCTCGCGGACCTGGCCGGCGATCTCGTGAGCGAACTCGTCGGCACCCGCCGAGCGGCCCGCCATGCCGTGCAGCCTGAGAAGACCGGAATCGACATGCGGCGCGAACTCGATATTGACCGACGCCGCGTTGCGGACGATTTCACCCGGGCTCTCATCGAAGAAGATGGCGAGCGCCCGCTCGCCCTGCGCGCAGCTTGCGCGGATAAAGCTGTTGCCGAGCGTCGTCTTGGCGGTACCGGGCGAACCGGACAGAAGCGTGCTGCTGCCGCGGAAGATGCCACCGGCCAGCATTTCGTCCAGACGGGGAATGCCGAGGGACAGCCGCTCGCTGCTGACCGGGAACCTGGCGGGCTCCGGCGCGATGGCGGCAATCTCGATGCCTTTCTCGGTCATGAGAAAGGGCACGCGGCTCTGGGCGTGGCCCGAGCTGCGATATTTCTGGATGCGCACACTGCGGTTTGCCAGCCCGTCTTCCGTGCTGCGTTCGAGCTCCACGACGCAATCCGCCATGTACAGCGCCATCTCCTCGAACCCGGCGGACATATTGGGGTAGAGCTTGAGCGTCAGGATCACAGTCGAGGGCAGCTGTTCGGCATATTCCTGCAGCCGCAGCAATTCGGTGCGCTGGAGCGCGGTGCTGTCGAGGATCGTCAGAAGCGCGTCGATGCCGTCAAAGGCGATACAGCTTGGCGCGCCCGATGGAAATGCGCCGTCGACGCACGCCAGAAGGCCGGCGATGTCGAAGGACCCGCTGACGGCAACGTCACTGCGCAGCCGCCCATCGACGATGCAGATCCGCCCCGCCTCCAGCAATTCCTCAACATCCCAGTCGAACGCACGAAAGCTCTCGCGCACGCTCTGGGGGGACTGCTCGAAGGACACGAAGACGCCATTGCCGCCCGCTTTCACCAGACTGGCCATGGATTGCATGGCGAAGACCGTCTTGCCGGCGCCGGCGGTTCCGACGATGGCGGTAACGCGCCCTCGCGGCAATCCTCCGCCGGACATACGGTCGAAACCCGCAATGCCGGTCGGCATCTTTCGCGCCGTTGCTGGTGAATCCTGCGTTGCCGGCATGAACCTCGCCTTTTCCACGTCGTGTGGCCGCACCCACCGCGACCGGAAGGACAATCTCAGCTCAATTTTGTCAGCGGCCGGCTATCGGCGGATGCGCCTATGACCCAGGCCAGTGCCCCATCCGCGTCGAGCGGGGGGCTGTAGAGATACCCCTGCGCCTTGTCGCACCATATCCCCTTGAGAAAATCAGCCTGTTCAATGGTTTCCACGCCCTCGGCGACGATCGTCAGCCCAAGCCCCCTTCCCAGACCGACAATCGACCGCGCGATCACCACATCGCTTTCCCGGTTGGGCAGACGCTGCACGAAGGACTGGTCGATCTTGAGATAGTTGACCGGAAGGTCGCGCAGATAGGCCAGACAGGAATAGCCGGTGCCGAAATCGTCGATTGAAATCTGCAAGCCGAGTTCGTGAAGGGCCCAGAGCGCCTGGAACCCCTTTTCGCCCCGGCGCACCATCGCGCTCTCGGTGAGTTCGAGGATCAGGCGCTCGGGCGGAAAACCCGTCCGGCGCAGAATGTCCTGAACGGTCTCCACGAAACCGGGCGTCTTGAACTGGACCGGCGACACGTTCACCGAAATGTCGATCCCCGCGAGAGCGGTGGAATTCCACCGCACGCCTTGCTTGCAGGCGCTTTCAAGAACCCAGCTGCCCAGCGGAACGATCATGCCGCTGGCTTCCGCCGCCGGGATGAAGATGCCCGGCGAGATCATGCCCTTTTCAGGATCATTCCAGCGCGCCAGCGCCTCCATCCCCACCGTGCGGTTGGTGGAAAGGTCGACCTGTGGCTGGAAATGCACGCTGAACTCGCCGCGTTCCAGGCCCTCGCTGATCTTGGAGATCAAGGGCAGAAGATCGGCGGCGACGGGGGGCGTATGCGCATTTTTATCTGCGACGCGGCCGAGATAGCCCGAAATATCGGTCACCATGACAATGATGATCGCCACCAGCGCCGTAATCAGCAGCGGCACCACCTCCCGGTGGAAGCCGAGCTTCGCCCCGATGAAGCCAATGCCGATCGTCGCGATGGTCAGCGTCGTGAGACGGATGCGCTGAAGCTGGCCCACCGGTTCAGGCGAGAGGAAATGGCGCATGGGCCCGCGATACGCCGCGTTCCGCAGAGGATGGAAGCCGCGGAGAGCAGACCGCTCGCGAACACGACGACGATCACCGTGCCCTCGTAGGAATTGGCCGAATACAGCATGCCGAGCAGGAAGACGGACGGCGGCAGCATGGACAGGAATGCGACGAACTGGCTGGCGATGATCCGGCGACGCGCCGCGAGCACCAGCGCAAGCGCGAGAAGCCAGATCATGATGGTACTGTTAAGCGTGGTCGGACCTTTGATCCACTCGTTCAGAACCATGAGCTGCTTGGCGGCAGCCAGCACGACAGCCATCAGCGCGAGGCCATAGGTCGGCCACGCCGGCATCTGCGGCCGCAGCCGGTACGCTGCGATGCCGATCAGCAGGAGAGCTGCGGAATTCAACGGCAGGGTGCGCACGTTGATGCCGGGAAAGATCTCTATTCCCCAGCCAAAACCAAAGGTGCCAAGGCCGAATATCGCGCACCCTATGGCGGCAAGAGCAAGCTTTGGAGCAAGGCGCACACTTCGTCGAAAAAAACTCGACTTCGGATAGACTTTGTTACTGTTCCAGACACCACGATTGGGCACGGAGTGCTCCGCTGATCGGCAGCTTGTATTACGTATCTAGTACCCGAAATAAATGCGCACGGAGATACCGGACCGCCAATAAGATGACCTCGGCCCCAAGATCATCTTTACGAAAACCCAAGCCCCCTCCGCAGTCAAGTTGGAGCGGCTCTAAAATAGGCGTGAGGTCTGTGGAGCGCGAAAAAATGGATCATCCGGACGTGCTGGCGCGCCGAGCAACGGGTAAGGGCAGCGGGCCGAAGCAAGTCTGGCGGTGAAAGACCCCCACGCGGGTGCAGGACCGGAAGGGCTCACCTCGCCTCGGGCGGCCCCAACCAGCTCCTCTTCAGAAACCGCAAGCTCTGCGAACAACCTGGGCCGCACAGCGCTTATAGCTTTTGCGACACGGCCGAAGAGCCCAATTACAACGCTCTCCAGCAGAACGACCCAGCGAATACTTACCGACCCTCTTAGGGCGCCCGGTTTGCCGGCGCCCCCACCTGCCGTCGATGCGTCGTTGCAAAATCCGGCAATGTCGGGCAATGCGCAGGCTCCAGAAGCCGGGGGCGATGCGTGCGATATCGGGCGGATATTGATGGGTTGCGCGCCCTCGCGGTTCTTCCCGTGCTGCTGTTCCATCTCGGCCTTCCCGCTTTCTCCGGCGGATTCGTCGGCGTCGACGTGTTCTTCGTCATTTCCGGCTTCCTGATTACCTCGATCATCCTGCCGGACGTTAAAGCCGGGCGCTTCTCCATCCTCGCCTTCTATGAGCGGCGCTGCCGGCGGCTGTTCCCCGCGCTGTTCGTCGTCTTTTGCTTCAGCGTCCTCGCCGGCACCGCGCTGATGATGCCCTATGAGCTGAAGAAGTTCGGCGAGTCCCTCGCCGCCAGCGTGCTGTTCTTCTCCAACATCGTCTTCGCGCTGCAGACCGGCTATTTCGACAGCGCCGCGCAGACCAAGCCGCTGCTGCACACCTGGTCGCTCGCGGTCGAGGAACAGTTCTACATTTTCTACCCGCTGATCCTGCTGGCGCTTCACCGCTATGCCCCGCGCTTTCTCGGCATAGGCGTGGTCGTCCTGGCGCTGGCCTCGCTGGGGGTGAGCATCGAAGCCACCGAGAGCGGCCGGCGCGGCACCTATTTCCTGCTGCAGGCACGCGCCTTCGAGTTACTGATCGGCGCGCTGCTTGTCGTGCTTCCCCTTCCCCGCATCACGAACGGCCTCGTTCGCGCCGTCCTTTCGCTCGCGGGGCTGGGGCTGATCGGCTGGTCGGTTTTCCGCTTCACGCCCGCGACGCCCTTTCCCGGCATGGCGGCGCTGGTGCCCTCGCTCGGCGCGGGCCTGCTGATCTATGCCGGGCTTGCGGGCGAAGGCTGGGTGCAGCGCTGGGTCGGCATGCCGCCGCTGGTGGCGCTGGGGCGCATCTCCTATCCCCTCTATCTCTGGCACTGGCCGCTGATCGTCTTCACGCTGATGGCGCTCGATCGCCCGCTGACCGGCATGGACCAGACGGCGCTGGCGCTGGCGACCGTGCTGCTCGCGGCGCTCACCTGGAAATTTGCCGAGCAGCCGGTGCAGCGGCGGCTCCTGTGGCCCACGCGCGCGCAGCTGATGAAGGTCGCGGTCGCAGGCTCGGCCGGGCTGGTGATCGCCGGCGGCGCGCTCTCCCTGCTGAACGGGCTGCCGCAGCGCCTGCCGGCGGAGGCGCGCATCGCAGCGGAATATCGCCTGTCGCGCGCGCAGATCTGGGACCAGTGCCCGCGCCCGGTCGATCTTCGGCGCGACGTCGTCTCCTGCGCGGTGGGCGATCTCAAGCGGGAGCGCTACGACTTCGCGATCCTCGGCGATTCCCACGCGGCAGCGATGGCCGTGGCGATCGGCGAACGCGCGCAGCAGCTGGGCCTCAAGGGGCTGGTCCTTCTGCGCGAGGGCTGCGCGGGACTGGCCGGCGTGTCCTACGCCATCCAGGTCAACGCCCATTGCAAGGACTTCATGGACTTTGCCGTCGGGCGCATCGCCGAGGACAGCATCCGGACGGTGCTGCTCGTGTCGCGCTGGAGCCTTTATGCCGATGTCGACGCCACACAGGCGCGAGGGGCCGACGGCCAGCTTCTCACCGGCGTGGCAGCGTTGCGCGAAGGCTTCGCCCAGACCGAGCGCGCGCTGCCGGGAGCGACCTTCGTCGCCCTGAAGACGGTGCCCTATTTCGACTACACCCCGCCGGCGGCGGTGGCGCGGGCGCTCTATTTCGGACGCCCCATCCCGGCCGGCATCAGCGCCGCGCAGTATCAGCAGCAGGAAGCGCGCGCGTCCGATTTCCTCTCGGCTGCCGCCGCGCAGGGGCTGACCGTGCTCGATCCCGCGCCGATCCTGTGCCCGGACGGGCAATGCGGCCTGACCCGCGGGCGCGAGCTGATCTATTTCGACGACGATCATGTCAGCCGCTTCGGCGCGAAGCTGCTGGCTCCGCTCTTCGACCCCGTGCTGGAGGCGCTGGCGCGGGCGCAGCACGCCTCCCCCGCCAACTGAACCGCGCCGCCGGGCGAAATTGTGCGAAAATCCGCCGCGAATGCCGTTGCGCGAGGCCGCGGGTTCGGCTTAAACAAGCCCTTGACGGCGCGACGTTTTCTCATTTTCCACGCGCGCCGGACAACCTTCCGGCAGAGAAGGTGTTTTGGGGACTGGAAACGCTGAGCGAGGCAGGATGGCGGTCAGGCTGTCGACCCACGAATTGCACAACACTCTGCGCGAGCGGCCGCGCCTGCCCTTCACCGAAGCGGAACTCGCCGCGATCCGGATGGCCACCCCGATCATCGCGCAGAAGCTCGTCGCCCGGTTCGAGCCGGCCGACGGACTGCTCTATCTCGTGGCGGACAGCCTCCACATGGAGTTCGTCCTCGCCAAGACGGTGCGCCACAAGACGATTTTCGGCGTCACCAAGCCGCGCTTCACCGTGTGGATGGGCTTCGAGCATGGCGAGCTGTGGGAAGAAGGCCCCTCGGTGAACAATATTCGCGGCGCGGCCTATGTCTTCCAGCGGATGCAGGCCGCCGACCGCTGGCTCGACAGCGAGTATGGCAACAAGCGCTGAACGCGCCGGCCGCGCTCACGCCGCCTGCAGCTTCAGCCCGACAATGCCGATGAGGATGGCGCCGACCGAGAGCATCTTCAGCGTGGTCAGCGGCTCGTTGAACAGCGTCGCACCGAGCACGACCGTGCCGAGCATGCCCACCGCCGCCCAGGCGGGGTAGGCGATGCTCATCGGCAGCGTCCGCATCGCCAGCGACAGGAAGACCAGGCTCACCAGCCCCGTCGCCACGGTGAACAGGCTGGGCACCAGCCGCGTGAAGCCCTCCGCATATTTCAGCGAAAATGTGAACAGCACCTCGAACAGCGAGGCGACCGCGAGCAGAACCCAGGGCATCTCATGTCTCCGCCGATGCACGCGCACCGGACATATGAATTCGATTGACTCACGCACTGGCGAACGCCAGCCGGAGGCGTTTATATTCAGGCGATTACGCTCCCGGCAAACGCGCATTTCTCATGCGACGGATGAATCTAATTCAGCCATAAACGCCCATGCGCTCCCTCCCCTCCCTCGGCGCCCTGCGCGCTTTCGAGGCTGCCGCCCGGCTTGAAAGCTTCAAGCGCGCGGCGGCGGAACTCGCCGTCACGCCCACCGCGATCAGCCACCAGATCCGGCAGCTGGAGGCGGAACTCGGGCTGGCCCTGTTCCTGCGCCAGACCCGCCGCGTGGTGCTGACGGATGAGGGACGGAGCCTGTTCATCGCCGTGCGCCAGGGGTTCGACGGCATGGAAGCGGCGGTGGCGTCGCTGCGCCGCCGGTCGTCCCGCCAGGTCGCGACCCTGTCGGCAACCGTCGCCTTCACGGCGCGCATTCTGGTGCCGCGCGCGGCCCGCTTTCGCACGCGCTTTCCCGGCTGGGACCTGCGCCTGCACGCCGCCGACGATCCCGTCGATCTCGCCGCCGGCGAGGCGGACGCGGCGATCCGCTATGGGGCTGGTCCCTATCCCGGTTTCGACGCGCTGATGCTGATGTCCGACTGCTTCGCCCCGGTCTGCGCCCCGCGCCTTGGCATAAGCGCGCCGGAAGACCTGACCCAGGCAACGCTGATCCATACGGAGACGCTGCCCTTTGCACCGCAGGCGAGCGTGCCGAGCTGGAGCCGTTTCGCCGCCGAGGCGGGGCTGGGCTGGCTCGACACCTCGGCCGGGCTTTCGCTCAATGACGAGAGCAGCGCCATTCAGGCGGCCATTGCTGGGCAGGGCATCGCCCTTGTGAGCCTCGCGCTGGTCGCGCCGGAGCTGGCCGGCGGCATGCTGGTGCAACCCTTCGGCCCGACGCTGGAAGGGCTCAGCTATCGCTTTCTTGCGCCCGCCGGCCGCGCGGCGAGCCCGGCCGCCGCCGTGCTGCGCCAGTGGGTGAGCGAGGAATTCGGAATTTCGAACTAGATTCTGTTCGTACTGCGTACATCTCATTGCCTTCGTGCCGCGGGCGAGCAAAAACTTGCCCCTGCGCCAACCGGAATCGGCGTGCCAACGGGAAACTGCACCATGCTTACCGCGCGCCTTCTTCTCGCCTGCACCACGGCCTGCGTTCTCGCGGCGACGCCCGCTCTCGCAAAGGACCGCCGCGTCGATATCGTGAACGCTTCCGGCTACACCATCACCAACTTCTTCGCTTCCGCCGTCGACGAGGACAGCTGGGAGGAAGACATGCTGGACGATGACACGCTGAAGAACGGCGAGACGCTCGAAGCCGATATCGACGACGGCAGCGACGCCTGCATGTACGACTTCAAGGCCGTGTTCTCGGATGGAACCGTGCTGGTGAAGCGCAAGGTGAATGTCTGCGAGATCGGCACCTTCACCTTCAAGCCCTGAACGAGCGCCGTCCCGCTTCTTTATGCGGGCCTTAGCGGCCCGCACCACTTTCCCGATCGCGATCTTATGGCGAACGCGCCAAGTCTCCTTGCGGGGCCGGAAGCCCCGCAACGATGGAGACCACGATGTTCGTGTCGGCTCTGATTAAATGGATCGTCGGCGCCTTCAAACGCCTCGACGATCGCCTCTCCGACGCAACCTTCCAGCACGGCCGCTATTGCATCAGCGACGCCAAGCTGCCGCGTGCCCGCCTCAGCCCAGTTGCAGCGCGGGCGGCTGCCCATGCACCAGCAGCAGGTCGCTCTCGTCCTTGAGGCTGACGCCGGAGAGCTGCCGCGCCAGCGCCTGACGGATCAGCCACGCCAGCTTGAAGGCGGCGTGGCCGTGCGAGAGGCCCTCGCCGCGCACATTGGAAATGCAGTTGCGTTCGGCATCCGAACGACCGCGCTTCGGCGCGAAGGTGAGATAGAGGCCGAGGCTGTCGGGCGAGGAGAGCCCGGGCCGCTCGCCGATCAGGACCACCACCGCGCGCGCCTTCAGGAGTTCGCCCACCTCGTCGCCCAGCGCCACCCGCGCCTGGCTGGCGATCGCCACAGGGGCGACGCTCCAGCCGGCCTCGGCGATGCGCGCGCGCAGCTCGGTGAGGAAGGGCACGGCCTGCGTGTGGATGGCGGTGGAGGACAGCCCGTCTGCCACGACGATGGCGAGGTCGACCGGCGCGCCCGCCCTCTCCCGCAGCACGGCACGGCTTTCCTCGGACAGGCGACGGCCGAGGTCCGGCCGGCGCAGATAGGCGTCGCGGGCGGGCGCGGCCGAGGCGATCTCAAGGGTCTCGAAGCCCAGCGCGCCGATCTCCCCGGCCATGCGGGCGGATTCAAAGGGCGTGTGCACCGCGTCGCGTGCCTGCGCATGGGCCAGCGCGAAGCGCAGCACCTCGCGCGTCGGCAGTCCCGCGCCCACCCGACCCAGCGCGATACGGGCCGGGGTGGTGCTGGCGAGCGTGCGCCAGCTGTCCTCGATCACCGTTTCGTCGGTCGGCGTGCCGGCCGTCAGGTCCTGATCTTTCATCGCCCCGCTCATGCTGCCAGCTCGGGCGCCGCCGCGAGCAGCGGATGGTTGCCGCGATGGTTCTTCAGCCTGCCGTCCGGCCCGGTAATGCCCATCGCCTGCAGCCACGCCTCGAACTCCGGCGCGCGCTTCAGCCCCAGCACCTCGCGCAGGTAAAGCTGGTCGTGGAACGAGGTGGACTGATAGTTCAGCATCACGTCGTCGGAGCCGGGAATGCCCATGATGTAGGTGACGCCCGCCGCGCCGAGCAGCGTCATCAGCGTGTCCATGTCGTCCTGGTCGGCCTCGGCATGGTTGGTGTAGCAGACGTCGCAGCCCAGCGGCACGCCCATCAGCTTGCCGCAGAAATGGTCCTCCAGCCCGGCGCGGATGATCTGCTTGCCGTCATAGAGATATTCCGGCCCGATGAAGCCGACCACGGTGTTCACAAGCAGCGGCTTGAACGGCCGGCACACCGCATAGGCGCGCGCCTCCAGCGTCTGCTGGTCGACACCGTGATGCGCGTTGGCGGACAGCGCCGAGCCCTGCCCGGTCTCGAAATACATGACATTGTCGCCGAGCGTGCCGCGCTTCAGCGACAAGGCCGCCTCGCGCCCCTCCTTCAGCACGGCGAGGTCGATGCCGAAGGAGGCGTTGGCCGCTTGCGTGCCCGCCACCGACTGGAACACCAGATCCACCGGCACGCCGCGATTGATTACCTCGGTCGAGGTGGTGACATGCGTCAGCACGCAGGCCTGCGTGGGAATGTCGAAGCGCTGGATGATGCCGTCGATCAGCTTCAGCAGCTCGCTGAGCACCGGCAGGCTGTCGGAAGCCGGGTTGATGCCGATCACCGCATCGCCGCAGCCATAGAGCAGCCCGTCGAGGATAGAGGCGGTCACGCCGGCGGGATCGTCCGTCGGGTGGTTGGGCTGAAGCCGCACCGCCATGGTGCCCGGCAGGCCGATCGTGTTGCGGAACTTCGTCACCACGCGGCACTTCTTGGCCACCGCGATCAGGTCCTGATTGCGCATCAGCTTGGACACCGCCGCCGCCATCTCCGGCGTCACGCCGGGGGCAATCGCGGCCAGAACCTCGCTGGTGGCGATGTTGGACAAAAGGAAGTCGCGGAAATCGCCGACCGTCATGTGCGAAATCGGCCGGAAGGCGCCCGCGTCATGCGTGTCGATAATCAGCCGCGTGACCTCGTCCACCTCATAGGGCACCAGCGCCTCCTGCAGGAAGGCGGCAAGCGGCACATCGGCGAGGCACATGCGCGCGGCGACGTTCTCCTCCGCCGAGGTGGCCGCCACGCCCGCCAGCATGTCGCCCGAGCGCAGCGGCGTGGCCTTCGCCATCAGCTCGCGGAGGTCGGCGAACAGGTAGGTCTGCGGCCCGACAATGTGACGATACGGCATGTCTGCGTAAACCCTTCGCACCCCTTCGGTGCGCCCCGTGGCGGCGCCGCTGCTCATTTCGGCGCCATGTCGAAAATGTACCCCGACCCGGCGCGCGGCGAAAGGGCGAGTTCTGGCATACCAGGCTGGACGATCGGCGCATCAAGGGCTAAACGCCCGCCAAAGCACGGAGGAAGCGCGCCATGGCCACGTTCATTCTCATCCACGGTTCCTGGCACTGGGGCGGCTGCTTCCAGAAGGTGGCGAACCTGCTCGGCGCCGCCGGCCATGCGGTGATCGCGCCGGATCTCGCCAGCCACGGCTTCGACCCCACCCCCACGGCCGCCGTCACCGATATCGCGATCTACGCCGCGCCGGTGCGGGCTGCGCTGGAAGCCATCGAGGGCAAGGCCATCCTCGTCGGCCATTCCGTCGGCGGGGCGACCTGCACCTGGCTCGGCGAGGAAATGCCCGAGCGCATCGCGGCGCTGGTCTATCTCACCGGCTTCATGGCGCCGAACGGCCGCAGCGCCCGCGATTTCGTCATGACGCCGACCTATCTGAAGGACCCGGCCATCGTCGAGACGCAGGGCATGCTGCGGCTCGGCAAGGAAGGCCTCGGCCTCGATCTGACGAAGCGCGAACTCATCGCCCGCTCGCTTTATTCCGACTGCACCGCGCACGACATCGACCGCGCCTTCCCCAATCTCGTGCGCGTCACCCCGCATGCGCCGTTCACCGCCGTGTCGGCGATCACCCCGCAGCGCTATGGCAAGCTGCGCCGGCACTATATCGAATGCCTCGAAGATCGCGGCCTGCCGCTCAGCGTTCAGCGGGAGATGCAGGCGGCCGTGCCCGGCGCGCATCTGCACCAGCTCGGCACCGGCCACTCGCCCTTCCTCAGCGCGCCGGAGGATGTGGCGAACATCCTGCTCGACATCGCCGGCTAGCTGCGCCTCGCGCGCCACACTGTTCGTCATCCGACGAAGGAAGATGGGAGGGGACCACAAGCCCCCTTCCCCCGCATCGGGCCCGCCAGATAGGTTAGCTGCACTTCCAGACCTATGAGGCGAAAATGTCCGATCAGGAAAAGCTTGAGCAGCTCCGCGCGAAATACGGCTCCATCCAGGGTGGAGTGATCTTCGATCCGACCTTCAAGCGGGTGGCCGAGCTTCAGTTCAAGGGCGGCGATCGCCGCGTCTGGCCGTGGGCCAATGCGGCGACGCTGCTCGACGCGCCCTACCGCCCCGACGTGCAGGAGATGGCGGATTTCGGCGGCCTCGACGTGGCGCTCATCGGCGTGCCGATGGACCTCGGCGTCACCAACCGCGCCGGCGCCCGCCTCGGGCCGCGCGCGGTGCGGGCCATCGAGCGTGTCGGGCCTTATGAGCATGTGCTCGGCATGGTGCCCGCCGCCGATGCCAAGGTGGCCGATATTGGCGACGTGCCCTTTGTCAGCCGCTTCAGCCTGGAGAGCTGCCACGCCGACATCGAGGCCTTCTACAAGAAGGTCGTCGCGGCGGGGGTGATCCCGCTCTCGGTCGGCGGCGACCATTCCATCACCGGCTCCATCCTCAAGGCGGTGGGCGAGAAGCGCCCGGTCGGCATGCTGCACATCGACGCCCATTGCGACACGTCGGGCGTCTATGAGGGCTCGAAGTTCCACCATGGCGGCCCCTTCCGCAAGGCGGTGCTGGACGGCACGCTGGACCCCACCCGCACGATCCAGATCGGCATTCGCGGCGGCGCCGAATTCCTGTGGGAGTTCTCCTATGAGAGCGGCATGACGGTGATCCACGCCGAGGACGTCACCGGCATGGGCGTGCCGGCGATCATCGAGAAGGCGAAGGCGATTCTCGGCACCGGCCCGGTCTATGTCTCCTTCGACGTCGACAGCCTCGATCCCGCCTTCGCGCCCGGCACCGGCACGCCGGAAATCGGCGGCCTCACCTCGCGCGAGGTGCTGGAGATCCTGCGCGGCCTCAACGGCCTCGACGTCATCGGCGGCGATGTGGTCGAGATCGCCCCGCAATATGACCCCACCTCCAACACCGCCCACGCGGCGGCGCAGGTGCTGTTCGAGATCTTCTGCATGTCGGTGACCGCGCTCAAGGCGCGGCGCGGCAGCTGATGCGGATCGCACTGCTGCAGACGGCGGGGGATTCCGGCAATCGCCCCGCCGCCAACCTCCAGATACTGGACGCCGCCGCCGCCGCGGCCGCAGACCGTGGCGCGGAGCTGCTCATCGCGCCGGAGATGTTTCTCTCCGGCTACAATATCGGACGCGAGGCCGCCCGCGCCTCTGCCGAGCCGGCGGACGGCCCGAACGCGCGGCAGGTGGGCGAGATCGCGCAGCGTCTCGGCATCGCCGTCTGCTACGGCTATCCCGAGCTGGACGAGGGCGGCGTGGTCTATAATTCCGCGCAGCTGATCGGGCCGGATGGGCAGGCGCGGCTCAACTACCGCAAGACGCATCTGTTCGGCGACCTCGACCGCGGCATGTTCGCGCCGGGCGAGGGCCGGGCCGACATCGCCGAGATCGGCGGGCTGAAGCTCGGCCTGCTCATCTGCTACGACGTCGAGTTTCCCGAGGCGGTGCGCGCGCTCGCTCTGGCCGGCGCCGACATCGTGCTGGTGCCCACCGCCAACATGAAGCCCTATGACGCCGTCTCGCGCTTCATCGTGCCGGCCCGCGCCTTCGAGAACGAGGTCTTCGTCGTCTACGCCAATCGCTGCGGGACGGAAGGCGAGCTGGACTATATCGGGCTGAGCTGCGTCGGCGATCCCAATGGCGGCAATCTCGTGCTTGCCGGCGAGGGCGAGGAACTCGTCCTTGTGGACATAGACCCGGCGCGGCTCAAGGAGTCGCGGGCGTTCAACACCCATCTGCGCGACCGCCGGCCCGAAACCTATCGGCCGCTGACGGAGGGCTGACGCCCCAAAACGAAAACGCGCCGGGCAGGACCCGGCGCGCTTTTCTCATTCAGGCATACGACCTCAGTGCGCCGGCGACTGCCGGCCGACCGGGCTCGCCGCATAGCTCTCCGCCTCGACGGCGGTGCGGGCGATGAAGCGGCCACGCAGCGGCTTCAGCACGAACATGGCGAGGAAGGCCGCCGTCGCGTTGAGCCCGACCGCGATGGCGAACACGGCGTACCAGCCATATTTCGCCGCCACGATGCTGGCGAGCGGCACCAGCAGCGCCGCCGTGCCCTTGGCGGTGTAGAGCATGCCGGCATTGGTCGCGGCGAACTTCGAGCCGAAGGTGTCGCCGGCCGTGGCCGGGAACAGCGAGTAGATCTCGCCGAACACGCCGAAGAAGCAGGCCGTGGCGAGCACGAACACCAGCGGGTTCGAGCCGTGATAGACCAGCATCAGCAGCGCCGCCGCCGCCGTGCCGAAGGCGATGAACATGGTGTTCTCGCGGCCGATGCGGTCGGAGATGTAGCCGAACAGCGGGCGGCCGAAGCCGTCGAAGATACGGTCGAGCGAGATGGCCAGCGTCAGCGCCGCCGCCTGCAGGCCGATGAGGTTCACCGGCACGTCGGCCACGCCGAGATCATGCGCGATGGGGCCGATCTGCGCCGCCGCCATCAGGCCGCCCGAGGCGACCATGACGAACATCAGGTAGAGCAGCCAGAACACCGGCTTGGAGATGGTCTGCGCCGGCTTGAAGTCCACCTTGCTCTGCGGCAGCTTGCTGGGCTTCTTCGGCGCGGCGATCTTGAACTTCGGCGCGTAGAGGAACACCGACATCAGGCAGACGATGGCGCCCTGCCCGAGGCCGAACCAGAAGAACGCCGCCTCATAGCCACGCGTGGCGATCATCGCGGCGATCGGCACCACGGTCAGCGCCGCGCCCGCGCCGAAGCCGGCAGCCGTGGCACCCGCCGCGAGGCCGCGGCGGTAGGGGAACCACTTCAGCGCGTTACCGACGCAGGTGCCGTACACCGCGCCCGAGCCGATGCCGCCGAGCACGGAGCCGAGATACAGCATCGGCAGCGAGGTGGCGTAGGAGTTCACCGTCCAGGCCAGCGCGATGGTCACGCCGCCGAACAGGATGACGACGCGCGGGCCGTAGCGATCGACGAACCACGCCTCGATCGGCACGAGCCAGGTCTCGGTGAGCACGAAAAGGGTGAAAGCCAGCTGGATGGCCGCGCGGCCCCACTGGTGCTTGGCGTCGATCGGGTCGACGAACAGCGTCCAGCCATATTGAAGATTGGCGATCATCGCCATGCAGACGATGCCGCATGCCAGCTGGAACCAGGATTCCCAGGGGCGTGCACCTGTCTGCGGAGTTGTTGCGCTCGCTTGCATTGACGTTTCCTCGACCTGTTGCCACCACGCGGCTCTTCGCGGCCGCTTCGGCGGAGGCGCTCATACGCCTCATCTGCTGAAAACACGTCCGTGGCATATGGTCGGGTCGCGCCGGCAAGCCCTAATAAAGCCCCGCCGCGCCTCTTTACCCACCGTCATAAAGTGACGCTTGGTAAAGAACTACACCACGACATCACGCACCACTAACTCTCAATTCATAGATATCATCTATTCATCAAGATTCAACATGCAATATACCAGGATATAATGACCTAACGGCAAGAATGATTACGCATACATACCTAGGTATTAGCAACGTAGGGGAAGGGCGGGAGAGATTAATACTCTCGCTTCCGTTCTTGCATGGACACACGGCCCACGAGGCTGAGGCGCAGCATAAACGCGCCCATCTCCCGCAGAGGACGGAGCGACAGGGGAGCGCGTTGCTTGCACCGATGCCGGGCCCGAGGCCCGACCAGAGGAGATCGGCCGCACCGCCGTTCCGTAAGCCGGCAATTCATTCTTGACGGGAACCAGACACCCTCGACCGCGTTCAAGTACCGCAAGCCGGTACGAACAGACCCGGCCTGCCAAGGCAACGGGTTTGCCGGAAACGGGGATTGAACATGAACAGAACCATTCTGGGCGCGCTGGTCGTTGTGCTGGCCGTCGTCGCCGGCATTTTCGCCTATCAGGCCTATGAGCGAGACAAGAACTCGCTGCAGATCGAAGTCGGCCCGCAGGGCGTCAAGGTCGACCCGCCGGGCTGAGCCAGAGAGGCGGGCGCGGGGGCCTAAAGTATTAGGCCGGCAGGCTGCACCGACGCGGATCATGCTCTAAAAGGGCGACCTGAGTAATATTCGGTCGCCCGACGCCCTTTGAGCGTCGCGCCGCCTTCGGAGCATTCATTCGATGTCGTCTACGCTTGCCGCCGCACCCGCCGGCGCTGTCGTCGCCAATCCGCGCTCGCGCGTCATCCTTGCGAGCCTGATCGGCACCACGATCGAGTTCTACGATTTCTACGTCTATGCCACCGCGGCGGTGCTGGTCTTCCCGCATCTGTTTTTCCCGGCCGGCAACGATACCACCGCACTTCTTGCGTCGTTCGCCGTGTTCGGTGCCGCCATGGTGGCGCGCCCGCTCGGTGCGATCTTCTTCGGTCATCTCGGCGACCGGCGCGGGCGCAAGGCGACGCTGGTTGGCGCGCTGCTCACCATGGGCATCGCCACCTTCCTGATCGGCGCGCTGCCTACCTTCCATCAGGTGGGCTGGCTCGCCCCCGCGCTGCTGGTGGTGATGCGCCTTTCGCAGGGCTTCGCCCTGGGCGGCGAGTGGAGCGGTGCGGCGCTGGTCGCCACCGAGAACGCCCCGCCCGGCAAGCGCGCGCTTTACGGCACTTTCCCGCAGCTCGGCGCACCGCTCGGCTTCATCATTGCCAACGGCCTGTTCCTCATCATCGCCGCCCTGCTGCCGTCGGAAGATCCCTCGCGCCCGTCGGAAGCCTTCCTCAGCTGGGGCTGGCGCATTCCGTTCCTGTTCTCGATCGTCATGGTCGTGGTCGGCCTGTGGGTGCGGCTCAACCTCGTCGAGAGCAAGGCGTTCGAGAAGACCGTCAAGGCGGGCAAGGTGCACAACGTGCCGCTGGTCTCGGTGTTTCGCACCCATACGCGCCAGCTGGTGCTCGGCACCTTCTACATGCTCGCGACCTATGTGCTTTTCTACCTGATGACGACCTTCTCGCTGAGCTACGGGCGCGCCGCCGCCACCGCCGCCCTGCCCGGCCTCGGCTATGACTACCGCACCTTCGTGCTGATGATGATCTTCGGCGTCGTGTTCTTCGGCCTGTTCACCATGCTGTCCGGCCCGTGGGCCGACCGCTGGGGCCGGCGCCGCACGCTGATCGGGGTCACGGCGGCGATCATCGTGTTCGGCCTCCTCTGGGTGCCGTTCCTGTCGGCCGGCACGGTCGGCGTCGTCGCCTGGCTGGTGGTGGGCTTCAGCCTGATGGGCATGACCTTCGGGCCGATGGGCGCGCTGCTGCCGGAGCTGTTCCCGGCCAATGTGCGCTACACCGGGTCAGGCATCGCCTACAACGTGTCCTCCATCCTCGGCGCGGCGGTGGCTCCCTTCATCGCGGTGGCGCTGTGGAGCTGGGGCGGCGGCAGTCCGTTCTGGGTCGGCGTCTATCTCTCCGCCATGGCGGGCCTGACGCTGATCGCCCTGCTGCTCGGCTCGGAAACGCGCGACATCGACATCGAGGCGTGAACGACGTCGCGGCGGTGCCGGCTCACAGCCGGCGCAGCCGCCAGCGCACGATGACAAGGGCGACCGTGGTGGTGAGCACGCAGGCCATCGCCGCCCGGTCAAGCGCCACCGCGAACGCCGCGTGTGCCGCCTCCAGCAACCGCGCCGCCGCATCCGCCGGCAGCTTGCCCGCGCCGATCACCGCTGCATCCAGCGTGCGGCGAGCCGCCTCCGCCATGTCGGGCGGCACGCCGGCGAGATCGACATCCGCCATTCCCAGGCGATAGCTCGCCGAGACCAGGCTACCGAGCACGGCGATGCCGAGCGCGCCGCCGAACTCGAAGCTGGTTTCCGAAATGGCGGACGCCGCCCCTGCCCGCTCCGCCGGCGCCAGCTTCATCACGAAGTCGATCGTCACCGTTCCGACCGGCGAGAGCCCGCAGCACAGCATCACGATCGCCGTCATAAGCACGGCCATGGACGATTCCTGCCGCACCTGGGTAAGCAGCAGGAAACCCAGTGCGGCCAGCAGCAGGCCGCCCGTGAGCACGGCGGTCGGGCGCCAGAAGCGCAGCAATTGCGGCGTCAGCATAGAGCCGAGCGCGAAGCACACGCCCGACGGCGCGGTCCACAGCCCCGCTTCCAGCGCGCTCATCCCCAGCACCAGCTGGAGATATTGCGAGATGAAGACGAAGATGCCCATCGCGCCCAGCATCGCCGTCACATTCACGCAGAGCGCGGCACCGATACCGGGATTGGCGAACAGCGACAGGTCCAGCATCGGGTCCGCCAGACGCTTCTGCCGGCGGATGAAGAAGCTGCCGACAATCAGGCCAAGCAGGATGGCGGCGGCCGCTTCCAGACCGGGCCCGTGCTCGGCGACGTGCTTCATCCCGTAGATCACGGCGAGCGTGGCGACGATGGACTGCACGGCGCTGAGAATATCCAGCCGACCGGCGCTCTCGTCCCGGAATTCCGGCAGCAGCAGCGGACCGAGAATCAGCAGGCCGATCATGACCGGCACGGCGGCGAGGAACACCGCGCCCCACCAGAAGAAGGTGAGGATCACCCCGCCGGCCAGCGGACCGAGGGCGGCACCGGCCGAGAAGCAGGCGATCCATACGCCGATGGCGAAGGTCCGCTCGCGCTCATCGAGGAAGATGTTGCGCAGCAGCGACAGCGTCGACGGCGCCAGCGTCGCCCCCGCCACGCCGAGAATGGCCCGCGCGGCGATCAGTTCAGGCGCGCTGCGCGCGCAGGCGGCGAGAATCGAGGCGAGCGCGAACGCCGCCGCCCCGATCAGCAGCAGGCGCCGGCGGCCGATGCGGTCGCCCAGCGTGCCCATCAGCACCAGCGTGCCCGCGACCATGAAGCCGTAAATGTCGATGATCCACAGCAGTTCCGACGCCGACGGGGCAAGCGCGAGCGCCAGATGCGGCACGGCAAGGTTCAGCACCGTCAGGTCCATGGCGTAGACCAGACAGGGCAGCGAGATCACCGCGAGGGCGATCCAGTCGCGCGCGCTGGCGCGGCGTTGGCCGTCGATCTTCCCTTGCCGGTGCATGTGCTCGCCCCTTCCTCCGGAGGCGGGGGTGGATAGCCGATCGCGGCGGGGACGGCCAGTACGCTAACCCTGGGTCATGCCGATCTGCCTCTCGCCGGGTCGCGCGCGCAACAGCGGCGGAACAGCGCGCACGGGCGTTTCGCGGCGCGGCAGTGCAGCAAATCCTCGCAGATCGCCTCGCAATCCTTTAGGCCTTGCGCTCGGGCCGGTACGGATTCGCCGGCACATCATCCTGCTGCCGACACGCAATTTTGGGGCACGGAGGCCTCCGCCGCGAGCCATGGCCATCAAACGCGAAAAGATTCTCGTCATCGGGAAATATTACGCGCCGTTCAATGGCGGGATCGAACTGGTGACGCGCCACTTCGCCGAGGGGCTGGCGCGCAGCTACGACGTTGACGTCCTCGTCAGCGCCCATGACGGCAACACCGGCATCACCAACATCAACGGCGTAAGAGTCATCCGCCTCGCCTCCCAGAAAAAGCTGTTTTCCCAGCCCTTGTCCTTCGGAATGCTCACGCGGCTGCGGCCGGGCGACTATGCGGCGGTGCAGTTTCACGCGCCAAATCCGTTCGTGGCGTCGATCCTGTGGGCGAAGATGCGAATGCAGGGCTATCGCACGCCGCTTATGATCTTCCACCAGATGGAGAT
>QFQD01000119.1 GCA_003241485.1 Ancylobacter novellus | reverse complement strand
CAAGCCCGGCCGCGACCCGCGCCCGGCCTTCAAGACCGCCACCTTCGCGGATGGCATCGACGACATGAAGCAGCTCATGCCCGGCATGCAGCTGGAAGGAACGGTGACGAATGTCGCCGCCTTCGGCGCCTTCGTCGACATCGGCGTGCATCAGGACGGGCTGGTGCACGTCTCCCGGCTTGCCGACCGCTTCATCAAGGACGCGCACGAGGTGGTGAAGGTGGGCGATGTGGTGAAGGTGCGGGTGCTTGAGGTCGACCTCAAGCGCAAGCGCATCTCGCTGTCCATGCGCAAGGATGGCGGCGCGGCGGCCCCGACAGAGCGCGCGCCGCGCGAGAACGGGAATGACAAAGGCGGGTCCGGTCGCAGCGCGCCCGCCCGGCCGGCCCCTCAAGGTGCGCTGGGCGCGGCCCTGATGGACGCCTTCAAGAAGCGATAGCTCGGTCGCCGCCCATCGTCATTCCGGCCCAAGCGCAGCGTAGCGCCGGGATCGCCGGCGTGATGTCCCCCGCGATCCCGGATCGGCCTTCGGCCGTCCGGGATGACGGCGACGTTCTCACACCTTGTGTTCGTAGAGCAGGCGGGCACGGATGGTGCCCTCAAGCGCGCGGATGTCGGTCAGCACGCGCTGGCTGTCCGCCGCCGAGGCATCGGCATCGAGCACGACATAGCCGACATCGGCACTGGTCTCGTAATACTGCGCGGCGATGTTGACCTGGTGCCGGGCCAGCACATCGTTCAGCCGGCCGAGCATGCCCGGCAGATTGCGCTGCACCTGGATGAAGCGCGTGCCGAGCGGACGGCCCGGCAGCTGCACCTGCGGGAAGTTCACCGCGCCGACCGTCGAGCCGGTGTCGCTGTAGTCCACCAGCTTGCGGGCCACCTCGGCGCCGATGCGCTCCTGCGCCTCCTCGGTCGAGCCGCCGACATGCGGGGTCAGGATGACGTTGTCGAGCCCCTGCAGCGGCGAGACGAAGCGCTCGTTGTTCGAGCCGGGCTCGACCGGGAACACGTCCACCGCCGCGCCGCGCAGCCGGCCCGCCTTCAGCGCCTCCGCCAGCGCGTCGAGATCGACCACGGTGCCGCGGCTGTTATTGATGAAATAGGCGCCCGGCTTCATCGCTGCGAATTCAGCGCGGCCGATCATGCCAGCGGTGGCCGGGGTCTCCGGCACATGCATGGACACGATATCGCTCAGCGCCAGCAGTTCGTTGAGGCTGCCGACCGATTCCGTGTTGCCGTGGCGCAGCTTGTCGGTGTGGTCGTAGAAGATGACCTTCATGCCCATGGCTTCGGCGAGGTTCGACAGCTGCGAGCCGATATTGCCGTAGCCGACGATGCCCAGCGTCTTGCCGCGCACCTCAAGGCTGTTATTGGCCGACTTGTCCCAGCGCCCCTCATGCGCGCCGTTGGAACGGACGATGATCCGGCGCAGCAGCACCACGATCTCGCCGATCACAAGCTCGGCCACGCTGCGGGTGTTGGAGAACGGCGCGTTGAATACGGGAATGCCATGCGCACGGGCCGCGTCGAGGTCGACCTGGTTGGTGCCCACGCTGAAGCAGCCGATGGCGATCAGCCGGTCCGCCGCTTCCAGCACATCGGCGGTGATGTGGGTGCGCGAGCGAATGCCCAGAATGTGCACGCCCTTGATCGCTTCCTTCAGTGCGTCGCCGTCCAGCGCCTTGGGCAGGCGCGTCACGCTGGAATAGCCGGCGCCCGTCATGATCTCGATGGCGCTGTCGTTCACGCCTTCGAGCAGCAGCACGCGGATCTTGTCCTTGGACAGGGACAATTGCGACGAATGGGGAAGATGGTCGGCCACGATCTTGGCGTCCTTCGGCATTGAACAAGGTAGCGAGGGAAGACCCGGCCAAGCGGCGCGCGAGGGCGCCGGCACGGCAGGTCTACCGCCCGTGAAAAGGGTCATCCCCGGGCGGCGCGGAACTTACCCCTTCTGCGGCCGCCGTCCAGCATCCGCAGGCCGGTGGCACGCAGGAATTGCCCGTCCTTCGTCGAATATGCGCCCCGCATCTTGCCGCAGGCCTCGAAAAGGCCGGGCGAAACGTGCAAGAGCAGGCCCGGATTTAACGATGAATCGCGGCGGGAGATGCGCACTCACGCTGCGCCAGCGCGCGAAAATGGAAAAGCCGCATGCCTGAAGCGACCCAGACGATTTTCGACGGTCATAACGATGTGCTGCTGCGCCTGTGGCAACATGCCAAGGCGGGCCGCGATCCCATCCGCGAGTTTGCCGAGGGCACGGACAAGGGTCATCTCGACGCGCCCCGCGCGCGCAAGGGCGGGCTCATCGGCGGGCTCTGCGCCATCTACATCCCCTCCGGCGATCTGGTGCTGAAGCAGCCTGACGAGCGCGGTCATTACGCCACGCCGCTCGCCGCGCCGCTGGAGCGCGCGCCCTCGCTCGACACCGCGCTGGAATTCGCCGCCATCGCCTTCCGGCTCGAACAGGCCGGGGCGTGGAAGCTGTGCCGCACCACGGCCGATATCCATGCGGCGGCGCAGGCCGGCATTTTCGCCGCCGTGCTGCACATGGAAGGCTGCGAGGCGATCGACGAAGACCTCGTCGCGCTTGAGACATTCTATGCCGCGGGCCTGCGCTCGCTCGGCCCGGTGTGGAGCCGCAACAACATCTTCGGCCACGGCGTGCCATTCGCCTTTCCCATGAACCCGGATACCGGGCCGGGCCTGACGCCGGCGGGCTTCGAGCTGATCCGCACCTGCAACCGTCTCGGCATCGTAGTGGACCTCGCCCACATCACCGAGAAGGGGTTCTGGGACGTGGCGAAGACCACAGACCAGCCGCTGATCGTCAGCCATTCCAATGCGCATGCGCTGACCCCGGTTGCGCGGAACCTGACGGACCGCCAGTTCGACGCGGTGCGCGAGAGCAAGGGTCTGGTGGGGCTGAATTTCGCCACCACCATGCTGCGCGCCGACGGTCAGGAAAATGCCGCCACGCCGCTGGCCGACATGGTGCGGCACCTGCGCTACATGGTGGAGCGCATGGGCATAGACTGCGTCGCGCTGGGATCGGACTTCGACGGCGCGACCATCCCCGAGGAGATCGGCGACGCCGCCGGCCTTCCCGCACTGGTCGCGGCCCTGCGCGCGGACGGGTTCACCCCTGCCGAGATCGCCGCCATCTGCTGCGACAACTGGCTGCGTATACTGGGGCAGACCTGGGGCGAGGTGGGCTGAACTCCGACAGGCGGCAAAACCGGCGTCACCGCCGGCCGTTCGCCCGTCGCGCGAGGTAGGCCCGATAAAGCTCTACACGTCCCTGCGCGATCGTCTTCCAGCGATAGGCTTCGGCGCGCCGGCGCGCGCCGCGCCCGAGGCGATCGAGCAGCGCGCGATCATCGGCAAGACGGCCCAGCTGAACCCGGCACCCCTCGGCATCGCTGGCCGGAAACGTCAGCGCGTCGACGCCGTCGGTCACCACCTCGCGGACGCCCGGAATATCGCTGGCGACGGGCACGAGGCCGCACGCCATTCCTTCGACAAGGGCCAGCGGGGCGCCCTCGAACAGGCTGGGAAACAGGAGAACGTGCTTGTCGGAAACGAGCTTCATCAGTTCGTCCCGGTCAAATCGTTCGACGACGTCGATGCGCTCCTGCAAATCGGCGGGGTAGTCCGCTCGCACACGTTGCGCCGGACAGCTCGCCCCCAGGAACGTCATGCGAGAATCGGGATAGGCGCGAAGAAATGGCTCGAGGGCCGCCGCCGCCGTTTTGATGCCCTTGCGTGCGATGTAGCTTCCCAGTTGTACAATGTTGAGCGCGCCGTCCGGCTTTGGCAGCGTCGGCGCCGCATCGAGCAGCACATCGCTACAGCCATTCGCCACGACATGGCAGATGTCGGCCGGAATGCCGAGCTGCGCGATGGCGTATTGCTTCTCGTGCTCGTTGAGAAAGAGGCAGAGTTCCGCGCCCCGCAGGCTCTTCGCGACCTCAAAGAGCCGGTAGCCGCCGCGATAATACGGATATTTCCAGCTGACGCGCGCCCGCCCGGCCTGAACATCGTTCATCAGTCGCACATGGCCGACGTGCTCCAGCCCGTGCGTATGGGTCACAAGCAACTGCCCGCGCCGCCGCGGCAGCAGGCCATAGACCCACAGATCGCCCGTCGATCCGTCGACGACATCAAAGTCTCGCCGCCGCCACAGCCAGCCCGCCAGCCAGAAGGGATAGGCAAGCGTGGCGAGCCGGCCCTGCAGGGCCTTCGGCAATATGTCGAAACCCACCGCCGTCGCGTCGACACCGCAGCGCTGTAAACCATCGGCAAGGCTGAGAACCGCTCCTGGCGCGCCGGCACTGCGATCCAGAAAATGATGGATGGAAAGGCAAACTCTCATGGCGCAATGCGGGAAGCTATCTCCGCTCCTCGTTCGGGCAATGGGCAAGGCTGAAACAGGCGGGAACGCGCCGGGCCCCGGAATGGGCTAGATGGCGACGCGCTCGGCATCTGCGCGGACAATCTTGCGCAGAACAGATTTATAATTGCGTGCGAAAATGGCCGCTTCCATATTTTCCAGAAACACTGCCCGGTTTTTCTCGCCCAACTCGGCGATCAACGCCTTGTTGCTGGCAAGTTCACGCAGCGTTTCTCTCATGGAGTCCGGCGACGTCTCGCACAGGACGACACCGTCGGACAGGCGCGCGAGAGCCTTGTTGCCACCCGTATTGGTCGCAACGATGGGTTTTCCCAACGCCATCACCTCAATGGCGACGAGATCGAAATAGGTATTGCGGTTCGGCAGGACGAAGATATCGCAAGCCTTGATCAGCTCTTGCACATTCCGGGTCCAGCCTACCTCTATCCAGTTCGGGTCTTCCGGCGCAAAGAGCGGGCCCTGATGGCCGGCCACCACCATCGAGACACCTGCGGGAGAGCCGATTTCCACATGTCGGGGTCGCCGATCTCCGGATTCACCACGCCGGTGATGACATAGTCGATCGGCTTGCCGGCGATGGCGGCGGAGAAACCCGGCCAACTCTCGGTATAGACTTCCAAAGCCTCCGCGCAGGGAAAGAGCAGGTGGTCCGCCACCTCGATGGCGCGCGCGTCAATCGCGTCCAAAGCGCGGAGCATGCGCGGGGCCAACGATCGGTGAAGACCATGTGCGATGTACCCGGCCAACCGCTCCTGCGACGGCTTCTCCGGGCAATGCGAGGTCAGCACCAGCTTGGTCGTGTCACGCAGGCCGAGCCGCACCAGCGAATTGTGCGCGGCAACCGCATCCGGCGTGCAATGGCAGTGAATGGCGTCGTATCTTTCCGCCAGCAGCTGGGCTTCGACCTTTTCGGGCAGGAAATACGCATCGACCGGCCGCCGGAACGCATCGACCCAGATCTTCCTCAGCCGCGTCGGCCCGAAGCTCTTCGCCAGCGTCCACAGCGTGGGTGACACTCGCCGGAGCCGCTCGGCGGCACGTGATGGCGCAGGACGTGACATCGCCGCGTCGGCGTGGCCGATGAGAAACGCTATTCCCTCATGCCCGACCCGCGACAGCCCCTCGTTGAGATGCCAGAGATAGCCGGAAGGACCACCCGCGTTCTTGTTGAGGCCATAGATCTCATAGATGGCGATTTTCATCCGGCGAACCGTCACTCCATCGCCGCCAGCGCGGCCCCGACGACCTGATCCATGTTGTAGTAGCGATACTGCGCCAGCCGACCGACGAAGAGCACATCGCGCTCGGCGTCCGCCAGCGCCTTGTACTGGCGGAACAGCGCCTCGTTCTCCGGCCGCGGCACGGGGTAATAGGGCTCGCCATCGGCACAGGGGTATTCCCGCACGATCGAGGTGCCCTTCACCTTCTGTCCCGAGAGGTGCTTGAACTCGGTGATGCGGGTGAAGTCGTGCGCGTTGGGGTAGTTCACCGTCCCCACCGGCTGCACCCGATCCGTGTCCGGCAGATGCTCGTGCTCGAAGCGCAGGCTCCGATAGGGCAGCTTGCCGAGCCGGTATCCGAAATAGCCGTCGATCGGCCCGGTATAGATGATGCGGTCGAACGCCTGGCGATCAAGGCTTTCGAACTCGACGCCCAGTTCCACCGTGATGTTGGGATGATCGAGAATATTGCGGAACATGGCGGTGAAGCCGTCCGCCGGCATGAACTGGAAGCTGTCGGTGAAATAGCGGTCGTCGTCATTGGTCCGCGTCGGAATGCGCGCGGCCACGCCGGCCGAGAGCTGCGACAGGTCCAGCCCCCATTGCTTGCGGGTATAGCCGCGGAAGAACAGGTCGCAGAGCTCGGGCCCGACGCTGTTCAGCACGACGTCTTCGCTGGTGACGATCGGTGCGCGCGGCTGGCGCGCCTGCTCGAAGAAGGCTTCGGCCCCCGCCTCGTCGAGGTCAAGGCCATACAGCCCGTTCAGCGTGGTCCGGTTGATCGGGATCGGCAGCTGCTTGCCGCGTACCTCGGCCAGCACGCGATGCTCGTAGAAACGCCAATGCGTGAAGCGGCTGAGATATTCAAAGATGCGCTTGGCGTTGGTGTGGAAGATATGCGGGCCATAGCGGTGGACCAGCACGCCATGGTCGTCGAACGCGTCATAGGCATTGCCGGCGATGTGCGGCCGCCGATCGATGACCCGCACCTTCCGGCCCTGCGCGGCAAGCCGCTCCGCGCATACCGCGCCCGCAAAGCCCGCACCGACCACCAGCGTTTCAGTCATGACCTGCTCCGGCGCCCCACACCTTGTCTTCCGCTCGCAAGCCACCCGACGAGGGTTAAACAGTGCAGCGCAACAATTCCAGCCCGAAGCGCGCCGAACCGCACGAATCGCGCGGCGGCTCCGCCACCCCTACCGGCAGTTACGACGATTTCCCCGGCCCGTGCAGCGCTAAAAGATGGTGGCCGCCGCGGGACTCGAACCCGCACGCCCGAAGGCTCCCGATTTTAAGTCGGGTCCGTCTACCAGTTTCGGCAGGCGGCCAGTCCGTCGCCGTCATAGCTCACGCCGCCGGCTCAGGCGAGCCGGGGCGCCGCCACAGCACAGAGTTAGAACACGCCGCCGATGAAGCCGGTCTCGTCGACGAAGATATCCTCCGCCGCCGGGTGCGAAGGCAGGCCCGGCATCGTCATCACCTCGCCGCACAGCACCACCACGAACCCGGCGCCGGCGGAGAGCCGCACTTCGCGCACCGGCAGCACAAAGCCCTCTGGCGCGCCGCGCTGCGTCGGATCGGCGGTAAAGCTGTACTGCGTCTTCGCCATGCAGACCGGCAGGTCGCCATAGCCCAGCGCCTCGAACTCGGCGAGCTTCTTGCGCGCAGCCGGCTCGATCGCAACGGAGCCGGCGCGATAGATCTTCGTCGCCACGGCCTCGATCTTGTCGACCAGCGGCAGGCCGCTGTCATAGAGCGGGCGGAACTGCGAGGGCTCCTGCGCCAGCCGCACCACTTCTTCCGCCAGCCCCACCGCACCGGCAGAACCGTTGGCCCAGTGCGTGCACAGGTGCACATGCGCGCCCACCTCGGCACAGGCGGCCTCGATGGCGGCGATCTCGGCCGGCGTATCGCTGGTGAAGCGATTGATCGCCACCACGGCGGGCACGCCGAACTGCTTGATGTTCTCGATGTGACGCACGAGATTGCGCGCACCCAGTGCGACCGCGGCGACGTTCTCCGGCCCGAGGTCCTTCTGCGCGACGCCGCCATGCATTTTCAGCGCGCGCACGGTGGCGACGATCACCACCGCGGCGGGCGCGAGCCCGGCCTGTCGGCACTTGATGTCGAGGAACTTCTCCGCGCCGAGGTCGGCGCCGAAGCCGGCTTCCGTCACCACATAATCGGCGAGGCCGAGCGCGGCACGCGTCGCCATCACGGAATTGCAGCCATGGGCAATATTGGCGAAGGGCCCGCCATGCACCAGCGCCGGCGTCGCCTCCAGCGTCTGCACCAGGTTCGGCTGGAAGGCGTCGCGCAGCAGCGCGGTCATCGCACCGGTTACCTTCAGCTGCGCGGCCGTCACCGGCTGCCGGGTGCGGGTCTGCGCAACCACCATGCGCCCGAGCCGCTCCTCAAGGTCCTCCAGCGAGCGGGCCAGGCAGAAGATC
>QFQD01000058.1 GCA_003241485.1 Ancylobacter novellus | reverse complement strand
CTCGACGTTGCTGCTGCTCGATGCCATCCCGCAGATGCGGCTCGCCGCCGACCTCTCGCACTATGTGGTCGACCGCGAGATGATGCTGCCGATCACGCCGGAGTATCAGGCGCAGGTCGGCCGGCTGCTGGAGCGCTCGGACAGCTTCCAGGGGCGCGTCGCCAATCGCTGCCAGGTGCAGCTGCCGCTGCACTTCCCCCAGCACCGGCCGTGGATCGAGGTCTTTCGCGACTGGTGGCGGCGTGGCTTCGCATCGTGGCAGGCGCGCAATCCGGCAGAGGCGGACTGCGTCTTCCTCTGCGAGCTGGGCCCGCGCGACTACGCCATCACCGACGTGAGGCGCTGCTGCTGCGGCGCTGGGCCATCGAGGACTGGCAGGAAGCCGCTGCGCTGCGCGTCGCGGAACCGGCTTGAGGAATGAGGAGACGCTTATGACCGTCACCAGCCTGCGCCCGGAAATGAGCGCCGCCGAATGGCAGCAGCGGGTTGAGCTCGCCGCCTGCTACCGGCTGCTGGCGCATTTCCGCATGACCGACCTCATCTACACCCATTGCACGGTGCGCGTGCCGGGCGAGCCGGGTCGCTTCCTCATCAACCCCTACGGCCATCGCTGGGAGGAGATCACCGCCTCCTCGCTGGTGAAGATCGATGTCGAGGGCAACAAGGTGGATGACAGCCCCGCCCGCGTGAATCCGGCCGGCTTCACCATCCATTCCGCCGTGCACATGTCGCGGCACGACGCGGCCTGCGTCATCCACACCCATACCCGCGCCGGCATGGCGGTCGCCTCGCTCAAGGAGGGGCTGCTGCCGCTCAACCAGATCGCGCTGCAGTTTTACGGACGGCTCGGCGTCCATGACTATGAGGGCATCGCGCTCGACCTCGACGAGCGCGAGCGCATCATCGCCGACCTCGGCTCGAAATGCGGCCTGCTGCTGCGCAATCACGGGCTGCTGACCGTCGGGCGCACCGTCGCGGAGGCGTTCAACCTGATGTTCTATCTGGAGCGCGCCTGCGAGGTGCAGGTCGCGACGCTCTCCATGGGCCGCGAGATCGTGCTGCCCCCGCGCGAGGTCTGCGAGAGGGTGGGCGCGCAATACGACCAGATGAATTTCGACGATGGCGACCTGCTGCTCGAATGGGACGCCCATCTGCGCATGCTCGACGAGATCGATCCTTCCTATCGTAACTGAAACCGCACCGGCCGCGCCACATGCCGGCCGGGCCAATAAGCTTCGGGAGCGCTGCCATGACCGCCACCATGAAGGGCCAGTTCGACTGGACGTTGCCGGCCCGCGACTATTGCGACCCTGCCCTGTATGAGCGCGAGCGCAAGGAGATCTTCGCCCGCAACTGGATGCTGTTCACCTGGTCGGAGCGGCTGAAGAAGCCGGGCGACTATGTCTCGGGCACGGTGGCCGGGTTTCCGGTGTTCGCCATGCGCGACGATGACGGCGTGGTGCGCGCCTTCCACAATGTGTGCCGGCACCGCGGCGCGCAACTGCTGACGGAGGGCGAGGGCCATTGCGGCAAGCTGGTGGTCTGCCCCTATCACAGCTGGAGCTACACGCGCTCCGGCCATCTCAACAAGGCGGTGGATTTCGGCGAGGGCATCACCTTCGATCCGCAGGCCTGGGGGCTCTATGCCATCGACGCCGAGGAATGGCGCGGCCTCGTCTTCCTGCGGCTGGAGCGCGGCGGCCAGAGCCTGATCGAATGGCTGGGGCCGATCCACGACATGGCGGCCGACTACCCGCTCGACAAGCAGCATTACTTCATGTCGAAGGACCGCGACTGCGCCGTCGACTGGAAGACCTATGGCGAGAACTATCTCGAATGCTACCACTGCCGGACGATGCATCCGGGCCTGTGCGAGTCGATGGACATCGACAGCTATCGCATCGACACCTACGACAAGGAGAAGTTCTTCCACCTGCACGCGCCCAAGCGCGATGGCGGGCTGACGCGGGGCCTGTATTTCTACCGCTTCCCCTTCCTGATGCTGAACCTCTACGACTGGGGTTCGTCCATCGCCACCATCGAGCCGCTGGGGCCGGGGCGCATCCGCCATATCAACTGGTACTTCTTCACCGACGTCTCGCCCGAAAAGGCCGAGGAGAACCGCAAATCGGCGGAATGGTCGGCGCAGATCGTCACCGAGGATCTCGACATCATCACCGGCGTGCAGCGCAATCTTGAAGCGGGCGTCTACACCCGCGGGCCGCTCTCGCCGAAATACGAATACGCGGTGAAGTCCTTCCAGGACATGGTCCGCGGCGGGATGGAGCCCCGCGAACCCCTGCGCGGCGTCGCGGCCGAATAGGCCGCCACGCACCCGCTCGCAGCGACCAGACAATCGAGGAACGTGCAATGGGTACGGCCGACGTCACCGTGGGCAAGAGCTACGACGCCATCATCATCGGCGCCGGACATAATGGGCTGGTGTGCGCCAACTACCTCGCCAAGGCGGGACAGAAGGTGCTGGTGCTGGAGCGGCGCGATGTCGTCGGCGGCGCGGCCGTGACGGAGGAGATCGCGCCGGGCTTCCGCGCCTCGATCTTCTCCTATCTCATGAGCCTCCTGCACCCGCGCATCATCCGCGAGCTGGAGCTTAAAAAGCACGGGCTGGAAGTGCTGCCCTGCTCGGACATGGTGTCGCCGCTCGGCGGGGAGGACTACATCCTGTTCTCCGACAATATGGCGAAGTCACAGGCGAGCTTCGCCAAGTTCTCCAAGCACGACGCGGAGATATACCCCGAATTCGACCGCTATCTGAACGAGGCGGCGAACATCGTGCGCAAGCTCCTGTGGGAGACACCGGTCGATCCCACCAAGCGCGACTGGCGCACCTTCAAGGACGGCGCCTCGCTGCTGTGGCGGCATCGCAAGATAGGCCGGAAGATGTACCGCATCGTCGATATGCTGACGATGAGCGCCTATGACTTCCTGCGCGAATGGTTCGACGACGACCGTGTGATGGCGGTGCTGGCCTATTACGCCTCCATCGGCACCTTTGCCGGCCCGAAATCGCCGGGCTCGGCCTATGTCATCATGCACCACATCATGGGCGAGCATGAGGGCGCCGGCGGCTGGGGCTTCATCAAGGGCGGCATGGGTTCGATCACCCAGGCGCTGGCCTCCTCGGCGCGCGAGAAGGGCGTGGACATCGTCACCGGCGCGCCGATCAAGGAAGTGCGCGTACAGGGCGGACGGGCGACCGCGGTCATCACCACCACCGGCGAGACCTATGCGGCCAAGACCATCATCTGCAATGCCAGCGCCAAGATCCTCTATCTGGACCTCGTTGGCGAGAAGCACCTGCCGGAAGAGGTGGTGCGCGAGATCAAGGGCTACCGCACCTTCTCCACCGCCTTCAAGATGAACATCGCCTGCGAGCGCCCGCCGCAATACCGCATGCTCGACAAGCTGCGCCACGACGGCACGCTCGGCAATTTCGATTACCCGACCTACATGCACATCGCGCCCGACATCGATTATCTCGAACGCGCCTATGACGACGCCAAGCATGGCTGGTATTCCTCGCGCCCCTTCATCACCCCCGTCGTGCCGACCATGGTCGACACCACGCTGGCGCCCGAGGGCAAGCATGTCGTCAACCTGTTCGGCGGCCACGCGCCCTACACGCTGAAGGGCGGGGACTGGGCGAACGAGAAGGACAATTTCCGCAAGACGGTGTTCGACAGCATAGAGGAATATGCCCCCGGCTTCAGCAGCGATGTGATCGAGGCGCAGTTGCTGGTGGCGCCGGATATCGAGAACATCGTCAACCTGCCGCAGGGCCACATCTTCCACGGCGAATTGTCGACCGACCAGCTGTTCTTCCAGCGTCCGGTCTCGGGCTATGCCGATTACCGCACGCCGCTGAAGGGGCTGTATATCTGCGGCTCCTCCATGCATCCCGGCGGCGGCGTCTCCGGCATTCCCGGCTTCAACGCCGCGCGCGAGGTGATGCGGGACATCAAGGCGAAGCGGAACTGAGCGAGGCGTTCAGCGCCGGCCTATCGCCAGCAACACCTGTGCGGCCTCGATGCAGCGTGCCATGCGCTGCATCGAACGCCAGTCGACCGGGCCGGTGGCGCGGCCGAAATAGATGTCCCAAGCCTGCGCCCGCACGGGTTCGCCTGCCATGTCGCGTTCGATGTGCCGCGCGGCGAGCGCCAGCTGCGCGGAATCATGCCCAGCGCTGGCCGTCTCATCCTCGTCGAAACAGTCCTCGCACATGGCTCACCCGTTGAAGGCGAAGATGTCGAAGCCGCGGTCGCGGTCGATGACATAGACCATGCCGCGCTCGTCGACATCGACGTCGTTGCTCTGCGGGCTGGCATGGCCCTGCGCGGGCGCCGGGATGTAGTACCCGACCTCGCGCGGCGCCTCGGGGTCGGCGAGGTCGATAACCCGTACCCCGCCGGCGAACCATGTTGCAAAGACAAGGCTGCCGACCTGCCGCTCCTGGAACTGGTGCGCGCCGAAACGCCCGCCGGCATGGGCGTAGGGCGAGTCGCTTTCGCTCAGGTGGAAGGTCGAGATCGGTGTGATCGCGGCTGGATGGGCCACGTCCATCACCCAGAGGAACGCATGCGGCTGGCCGGGCACATGGTCATGCTCCTCGTCGATCATCAGCGCGATCTGCCGCCCGGCGATCGGCTGCGCGAGGCGGAAGAAGGTGTGCGTCGGCTCGGGGAAGGGCGGATGGTAGTTGAAGCTGCCGAGCGTGCGCGGACGGGCGATGTCCGACACGTCGATGGCATAGGCGCCAGCATACCAGCAGCCCGCCCACAATATGTCGCCGACGCGCAGCGCGTGGTGCAGCCGGTGGCGCTGGCCGGGCCAGTCCGGCGTCTCGCCCATGGCCACATGCTGGCCGGGCAGGTGCCAGCGCGACACCTCGCGCGGATGGGTGGGATCCCTGAGATCGTAGATGACGAGGATGTTGCCGACATAGCCATCCATCTCGGTGGAGATGTAGGCGTAGCGCTCGTCCATGTCGAAGCGGTGCACGCCGATGCCGCCGGTCGGGACAAAGGCGAGCTCGCGCGGATTGGCTGGATCGGCGATGTCCCACACGCGGAAGCCGCCATCACCATAGCCGCGCGCGAGGCCGGCGCGCAGCTCGTCAAGATCGCCGGGAGGCACGCCCAGCGCGCCGGCGATCTCGGCCGGTTCGGGCAGCCGGCCAAGGCGCGCCGCAAGTTCGGCCGTCGCGGCCTCGATGCGCTCGCCCTTGCGGTAGAAATGCCGGCGGTGGCGCTCGACATTGGTAATCATCAGATCGCCCGCCACCTTCACCTTGTGGGTGTGGGAGTAGCCGTCCTTCGGCGCGATCTGCGCGACGAGGCGCGGCCGGCGCGGGTCGCGCACATCATAGATGCTGGTGCCGAGCGGAGGCGACATGTGCCCGATGAAGGCATGCTGGCGATGGACCACCACCTCTCCCCCGCCCGGAATGTCGAGCCGGGCGAGGGGCGTGATGTTGGCACTGTGAAGCGGGAGAGGGCCGGCGCTCATGCCGCCACCACCCGCGCTGCGGCCCGGCTGCGGCGCCATTGCATGAAGGAGGGCAGGAGCAGAGACAGCACCAGCGCCACCCACAGCACATTGCCGACCGTGGAGGAGAAGAAAACCCAGGGATCGTTGCCGCTGATGCGCAGCGCGCGCATCACATTGGCTTCGAGCATGGGCCCCAGAATGACGCCGATCAGCAGCGCCACCACATTGAACTGCGTCTGTCGGCACAGATAGCCGATGGCGCCGAACAGAAGCGTAAGCCACAGGTCGAACATGTAGCCGCGCGGAGCGAACGCGCCCACCAGTGTGAAGGCGATGATGATCGGCGCCAGCACCGGGGTGGGGATCAAAACCAGCTTGGAGACGTATTTCGTCAGCGGCAGGGTGGTGAACAGCATCACCGCATAGGCGACCAGCATGGTCACGAACACGCCATAGCCGAGGCCCGGATTCTGGATGAACAGGCGGGGGCCGAGCTGGACGCCATGATAGGTCATCACGATCATCATGACCGCCGCCGTGGTGCCGCCGGGCACGCCGATGACCAGCATCGGAATGAGATCGCCGGAGGTCACGCCATTATTGGCAGATTCCGGCGCGATCACGCCTTCGGGGATGCCGGTTCCGTACTTCTCCGGCGTTTTGGAGAACAGGCGCGACTGCTGGTAGGCGACGAAGGCCGCGATGGAGGCGCCGGCGCCGGGAACGATGCCGATGACGAGGCCGACGAGGCTGGTCCACACCATGTGCCAGGTACGGGCGAACGCCATGGTCACACCCTCCCAGGTCTGCTTCCAGCCGGCATTCTTGATGGTCTCCAGCCCGCCCTCATCGAGCACGGAGTCGTTCTCCATCATCTTCAGCGCCTCTGAGATGGCGAAGACGCCGATCAGCACCGCGATCAGCGGCACGCCGTCATAGAGTTCGATCATGCCGAAGGTGCCGCGCGGCGTGGAATAGATGTGGTCCGCGCCGATCGCGCCGATCAGCAGGCCGAGGAAGCCGGCGATCAGGCCCTTGAGCATGTTGTCCGAGGCGACCGAGGCAATCAGCGTGATGCCGAACAGCAGGATCACCACCATCTCGACGCTGTGCATATAGAAGGCCAGGCGAGCGATATAGGGCAGCAGGAAGATCGACAGTGCCGCCGTCACCGCCCCGCCCACGGTGGAGGCGACGAAGGACAGCACCAGCGCCTGCTGTCCTTGTCCCTTGCGCGCCATGGGATAACCGTCGAGGCAGGTTGCCGCCGCGCCGCCATTGCCGGGAATGTTGAGCAGGATCGAGGTGATGCCGCCGCCCATATGCGAGGCGACGAACAGCGAGACCATGAAGATCATCGCCACATTGATGTCCACCGCCAGGGTGAAGGGCAGCAGCATGATGATGGTGTTGGCCGAGCCGAAGCCCGGCATCGCGCCGATGATGATGCCGATGGTGGTGGCGATGACGATCAGCCAGAGATAGCTGAAATTCAGCAGGAACTGATCGGACAGGACGGCGAGGCTGAGATTCATGACGGGGCTCCCGTCTGCAGACGGCGATGGGCCGGCCTACAGACCTGTCAGCGCGAAGAACAGGCGCTCGAACGGACCTTGCGGGAAGGCTGTTCGCAGAATGAGGATGAACAGGACGAAGCCGAAGAGCGCGAGGCTGCCGGCGATCACGGCGGCGCGGCGCGCCGGCATCTTCTGCAGGACGAGGAAGCAGAGGAAGAGGTAGCCGAACGTCGAGAGCGTGAATCCCGCATAGGGAATTGCCGCCACCGAGGCGACCGTCAACAGGAACAGGATCGAGCGCACCATGCCCAGCTTGTGGGTCTCATAGAGGCTGCGCCACTCGATGTAATGGGTGCCGCGCGCAAGGCCGATGGCGGTCTTGATGGCAAAGACGCCGATAAGGATGAACAGCATGACGGCGCAGAACACGCCGCTGACCTTGGCTTCCCAGTCGAGGTCGTTGATGGAGACGAGATAGTAGGTCGCAAACACGGCGCCGAGGATCGGGATGATCCAGTCAGCGCCCGTGGCAACCTTGCCTTGGCGGTCATCGTTCATGGCGAAAATCCCGAACGCAGCCTGTCAGGGTCCGCCGGCAGCTGCCGCACGGACCCGGCGGCGCGTTATTTCGTGGCGGTGAGCAGCGGGCGATAGCGGTCGGCCAGCGCGACGAATTCCTTGGCCGATTGCTGGCATGCGGCCGCGTCGCCGTACTGGATGAACTCCCAGGGCGTGCCGGCCTTTTCGGCCACGGCCTTGTAGTCCGGATCCGCGAACACCTGCTTGAACGTGTCGCTCAGCTTCTTCACCCGGTCCGGATAGGCCTCCACCGCCTTGGTATGGATGGCGATGGCGCGCTGGCCCGACATGGGCGGGATCTTGGTGCCGAGCGCCTGGTTCACCGGCGGGGCGTTGTTGGTCAGCTCGGGCGCGCGATTGGTTTCGTTGAACACCGTCAGGAAGCGCGCCTGATCGCCAAGGCCGAGCGAGGAGGACAGGAAGGTGGCGCAGCCATCGACCTCGCCGGTGATGGCCGCCGAACGGGCCGGGCCGCCGCCGCCATAGGGGATCATGCGAACCTTGATGCCGGTGGCTTCGGCCAGCGCCAGCGCGCCAATGGTCGAGGGGTGCGGCAGGCGGCTGGTGGAGAGGGTGATCTCGCGCTTCTTGCCTTCCTCGACAAGGTCCTGGATTGTCTTGAACTTGCTGCCCGCGCCGACCCAGATGACGGAATCGTCGACATCCATGCTGCCGAGATAGACGAAATCGTCCGGATATTTGTACTTAACCTTCTGGGTTGCGTACATAATCATCTCGGGTCCGATATTCCCGAACAGGATGTTGTAGGCGTCGGGCTCGCGCTTGGTCACGAAGACTTCGTAGCCCACCTGGCCGGACGCGCCGGGAAAGTACGAATATTCAAAATTGGCGCCGACATATTTCGCCCAGATGCGATTGAAGGCGCGCGCCGCCTGGTCGACGCCGCCGCCTTCGCCGGTCGGGACCAGCACCTGGATGGGCCGGTCGGGAAAGCCGCCGGCCGCGCGGGCGGCCGGGGCGAGCGAGGCGGCGACAGCGCCGGCGCCCGCGAAGAGCACATGGCGTCGATTGAGTGTGAATGACATCTGGCTTCCTCCCAGGCGCTCGGACGCGCCGATCTCATGCGGCCATGTCGGCCGTGGCTGGATTGTTTTCCAACCTATTATCGTTTGGTTATATATTGGTGCGGCGCTTCGTCAAGCCGTTCGGCGACGTTCGGCGACTGGCAGCACGCGCGATCAGCGTTGGAAATGGGCTTCTTTGCGCAAATCCCTTGCCGTAGCTCGCGTTTGCCCAATCGCTCAGACAAAGGTTGGAACGGATCGATGCAATGGTAGACCAAATGAATATTGGTTGAAGGCCTTGATGCGGCGTTCCCATCGGCAACCGGCCGGGCGCTGCGGCAAAGGGCGGTGCTTGTGCCGGGATATGTGCTTCTCTATCGAAGCGGCGAGAGATCGCTGAAACCTCGAGAGAGGCCGACGTCGTGGATCCGCAGCTCCTCCTTTCCTCCGTCGTCGCCAGGCGGCACCCGCCGGTAGCCGCAGATCGGGCCGTCTCGCCCGCTCGCGCGGCGGCAGGGACGAACTGACATGGCGGAGGTGACGATCGTTCCAGCCGCCGCCCGGACCGTGACCGACAGGCCGGCGCGCAAGGTGGCCTCGCCCGCCGCGCGGGCACTGCGGTGGGCGTCGCTGCTGCAGTCCTTCGCCTCGCTGCTCTGGGCGCCGCAGGCGGCCCTGCTGAGTTTTGCCGTTGTCGGCATGGCGAATGGCGCGGGCGTGCGCGACGCTGTGCTGCCGGCGCTTGGCATCGTGGTGTTCGGCGTCCTGCGGGCTCTGTGTGATGCGGCGGGAAACCGGATCGCCTTCCGCGCCGCCCGCGATGAGCTCTCGCGGCTGCGCGCCTCGGCAGCCGAGGCGCTGGCGCGGCGCTCGCCGCTCGACATTGCTCGCCCGCCTTCCGGCCTTGCCGCCAGCGTGCTAGCCGAGCAGGCCGAGACGGTGGTGCCCTATCTCTCGCGCTTCCAGCCGGCGCGGATGCGCGCGCTGCTGGTGCCACTTGTGCTGCTGGCCTGCATCGTCCCGTTCTCCTGGGCCGCCGGGCTCATCCTTGCCATCGCCGCGCCGCTCATTCCCCTGTTCATGGCGCTTATCGGCTGGGGCGCCAAGGCGGCGAGCGAGGAACAGCTGGTCGAACTCGGCGGCATGAACGCCTTCCTGCTCGACCGGCTGCGCGGTCTTGCCACCCTGCGCTCGCTGGGCGCGGTGGACGCGACGGCGCGGCGGTTGCGGGCGGATGCGGAGAGCCTGCGCCGGCGCACCATGGTGGTGCTGCGCATCGCCTTCCTGTCCTCCGCCGTGCTGGAGCTTCTGTCCGCCCTCGGGGTCGCCATGGTGGCGGGCTATATCGGCTTCCATCTGCTCGGCGTGTTCAGTTTCGGCAGCTGGGGCGGGCCCATCGGCCTCGGCCACGGCCTGTTCATCCTGCTGCTGGCGCCGGCCTTCTTCGAGCCCCTGCGCGAGCTTTCCGCCGTGTGGCACGACCGCGCGTCCGGTCAGGCGGCACTGGGCGCGCTGACGCGTCTGGCGGAAGAGGGGGCGCGCATCGTCGGCACCGATGCGCCGGGAGAGGCACGCGACGGCGGGGCGCCGTCGCTCGATCTCCACGCCGTCACCTTCCGCCATGAAGGCGGCGGCGCGGCGGTGTTCGAGCGTTTCGATCTGCGCGTCGCGCCGGGCGAGCATGTCGCGCTGTTCGCGCCGAGCGGGGCGGGCAAATCGACCCTGCTGGCGCTGCTGGCCGGCCTCGCTCATCCGGAGGCGGGGCAGGTGGTGATCGGCGGTGAGGTGATGACCGACGCCAATGCCGGCCGCCTGCGCGCCCGCATGGCCTATATCGGCCAGTCGCCCCACATCTTCGCCGGCACGTTGTCGGGCAATGTCGGCCTCGGCCGCGCCGCCATGGGGCGGGAGGAGATAGCCGGCGCGCTGGAGGCGGCCCGCCTCGGCGACGTTGCCGCGATGCGCGGGCCGGCGCCGGTCGGCGAGGGCGGGCGCGGGCTTTCCGGCGGCGAGGCGCTGCGCCTCGCGCTGGCGCGGCTCGCGGTCCACCGCGAGGCCGACATCATCCTCGCCGACGAGCCGACCGCCCATCTCGACAGCGTCACCGCCGCCGAGGTGTCGGATGCGCTGATGGAACTGGCGCGCGGGCGCACCTTGGTGCTCGCCACCCATGATGCCCACCTCGCGGCGCGGATGGACCGCATCGTTTCTCTCGGCGGGGAGGCGCGCGCATGAGCGACCTCAAGGCCATGGGCGCGGTGCTGCGCCTGTTCTTCGCCGAGCGGCGGCTGGCGCTTATCGGCGGCATGGCGCTGGCGGCGCTGACCCTTGCCGCCGGCATCGCGCTGCTCGGCATCTCCGGCTGGTTCATCACGGCGACGGCGATGGCCGGCGCCTCGCTCGCCACGGCGGCTGCCTTCGATGTCTTCGCGCCCTCCGCCGGGATCCGGCTGTTTGCGATCACCCGCACCGCGGCGCGCTATTGCGAGCGGCTGGTGACGCATGATGCCACGCTCGGCGTCCTGGCCGCGCTGCGCGAGAGGCTGTTTCGCGGCTGGGCGGCGCCGGGGGCGGCCGGGCGGCTGATCCACCATCCCGCCCGCCTGCTGTTCCGGCTGACGCTGGATATCGACGCGCTGGATTCGCTCTATCTGCGGGTCATCGTGCCGGTGGTGGCGGCGCTGATCGTGGCGCTGGGTTCGGCGCTCGCGCTCGGCATCGTCGACACGCGGCTCGGTCTCGCCTTCGGGGTGCTCGTGCTGGCCTCCGGCTTCGGCATTCCGCTCCTCGCGGTGAAAGCCGCCCGTCGCCCCGCCCGCCGGCGTGCGCATGGGCTGGAAGTGCTGCGCACGCGCGCGGTCGACCTCGTGGCCGGGCAGACCGAACTGTTGATGACCGGCACCCTTGCCCGGCGGCGTGCCGGCCTTGCGGCCGCCGATGCACGGCTGGCGGAGGCGGATGACGCCCTGAACCGGATCGAGACGCGTGTCGCCGCCGGGCTTTCCATCGTGGGCGCGGGGCTGCTGGCGCTCGCGCTGCTGGCGGTCGCGGCGCTGGGCGAGGTCGGGCTGGTGGCGACGCCGATCGCGGCACTGGTGCTGCTGGTGGTGCTCGCGGCCTTCGATCCCTTTGCAGGGCTGAAGCGTGGCGTTGTCGAGCTGGAACGCGCGCTCATCGCCGCGCGCCGTGTCGGGCCCCGCCTTGCGCCGCCCCCACCGCGCGTCCGGCCAGGCGAGCCGCCCCCCGGCCTCGCCGCCCGCCTCAGGGGCGTCCGTCTGGGTCATGAAGGCGCGCGGCGGCCGGCGCTGGTCGGTGTCGATCTTGAGATCCGGCAGGGCGAGCGCATTGCCGTCATCGGCGCCAGCGGGGCCGGCAAGTCGACGCTCATTGCGGCGCTGGCGGGGGAGATCGGCGTCGAGGCCGGCACGCTGGAAGTGCTGCCGGCCGTGCAGCTGACCCAGCGCACCGAGCTGTTCCAGGACAGCCTCGCCGGCAATCTCGCACTGGCCAAACCCGATGCCGACGCCGGCCAGTTGCTGGCGGCGCTGGAACATGCGGGCCTGCGCGGCTTTGTCGAGCAGCTTCCTGCCGGGCTGGCGACCCGGCTGGGAGAGGGCGGGCTCGGCCTCTCCGGCGGGCAGGCGCGGCGCCTCGCCCTTGCGCGCCTGCTGCTGAGCGACGCCCCGCTCTGGCTGCTGGATGAGCCGACCGAGGGGCTCGACGCCCGCACCGCGCAAGGCGTGATGACCAGCGTCCACGCCTGGGCGCAGGGCCGCACGCTGGTCATCGCGACGCATCTGCAGCGCGAGGCGCGGATCGCCGACCGGCTGGTCGTCATTGGGGGCGGGCGGGTGGCGCAGATCGTGCGGCGCGGCGAGCCGGCATTCGAGGCCGTGCTCGCGGGCCTTCGCGCCGAACGCGGCTGATCGCTCAGTCCGCGCGGCGCTTTCCCGACCCCAGCACCCCGGCGAGCCATGCATCCAGCGACCAGCGGCCGGCACCAAAGGCGGTAAGCGCCAGGAACCCGCCGGCGATGGCGATGTTCTTCTCCAGCTGGATCAGCTGCTCGCCATCACCGCTCGCGGCGTGGAAGATCAGCGCGGCGAGGACGCAGAAGCCCGCCAGCGCGAAGGCGCTCGCCCGTGTCGCCAGCCCGACGGCGACCAGAAGGCCGCCGCCGAGTTCGGTGAGGATGACGAGCGGCAGCAACTGCCCCGGCACGCCATGCGCCTGCATGTAGCCGGCGATATCGGCATAGGCGCCGATCTTCTGCCAGCCCTCATGGATGAACAGCGCCGCCAGCAGGAGCCGGGCGGCGCAGGCGAGCGGATCGACCAGTCTCTCCATCGCCGCCCCCTCCGCTCAGAGACCGGAAGGCGCGTGGAGCGCCTTGGCGAGGTCCTCATATTCCTCGCAGCCCGTGCCGCAGATCGACTTGATGACGTCGAGCTGCTGGTGCGCGAGATCGAGCTTGCCCTGGATGACATAGGCTTCGCCGAGATATTCGCGGACCTGCGCGTAGTGCGGGTCGAGCTTTACCGACTCGAGGTAGTAGCCGATACCTTCCTCGGTGCGGCCGAGCTTGCGCGTGGCATAGCCACGATAGTTCAGCGCGCGGGCGGTGTTGGGATTCTCCAGCATGTCGAGCGTGGCCAGCGCTTCCTCATAGCGATGCGCCTTGGCGAGGGCGTAGGCGTATTGCGCCACCGCGTCGTCGTCGAGCTGGCCCTTCACGGCGGCTTCGCACCTGCGCGTGGCGGTGTTCCAGATCTGCCCCTTCTTGCAGGTCGTCATGTCGCCGGAGCTGCTGCCGCCGCCGGAACCGCCCGAGCCGCCATTGCCGCCGTTTCCGCCGGCGGCGAAGCTGGTGCCGGTCGCGGCGAAGCCGAGGGCGGCAGCGAGGAGCAAGGGAAGGACACGGGCACCCGTTGGGCGGGCTCCGCGATCGGTCTTGAGCAGATTACGCATGGTCGTTCTCCATTCGTGTTGTGAGGAAAGATCGGGGGGTGAGAGCCTGCCGCGCCCGGTCATCGCACCGGCTCCAGTGCGGCGTTCTCGGTGCGGATGCGCACGGTGAGCACGAGGGCGTTCAGCGCCGAGAACAGCAGCGCGTACCAGACGAGGCCGAACATCAGCGGCAGCAGCGCGATCTCGCCGACCACCACCGCATAATTGGGATGGGCGAGAAAGCGGTAGGGCCCGCGGCGCACCAGCGGCGCGCCGGGCAGGATGAGGATGCGCGTGGTCCAGCGCCGGCCGAGCGTGGCCAGCACCCAGACCCGCAGCACCTGCAGGCCCGCATAGGCGGCGAGCAGGAACGGGTCGACCGCGCGGCCGGGGGCGAGTGCCCACAGCCCGGCGAGCCAGGCGGCATGCAGCGCTACCATGTAGGGGTAGTGCTGCGGCGCTCGCTCCACCGCTCCGGCCGCCAGCAGCCGGAGCGTGTTGCGCCGTGCCAGCGCCAGCTCGCCGAGCCGCTGCAGCGTGACGAGGGCGAGGATGAACACCGCTGTCATCACCCCCTCCTCAGGCCACGCGGGAGAGCGACAGGCAGGAGGCGGTGAAGCCCGGCCCCATCGACACCAGCGTCGCGCGTTCCGGCAGCCCCTGCGCGATCACCCGCTGGAGGATGAACAGCACGGTCGGGGCCGACATGTTGCCGAAATCGGTGAGCACGCCACGCTCATGGTCGAGCACCCCCTGGTCGAGGCCGAAGGCGCGCTCGATGGCATTGACCACCTTGGTGCCGCCGGGATGGCAGACGAAGCGGTCGACATCGCAGGTGCTCAGCCCCATCCGCCCGAGTATGCCCTCCACCGCCGGCTGCAGATGGCCGAGCGCGAAGGCCGGCACATCCGGCGCGAGGATGACGCCGAAGCCGACGGGGTCGATGCTCCAGCCCATGATGCCGAGCGTGTCCGGCCACAAATGCTCGCCGCCGCCCTCGGCCAGGGCGAGGCCGGTCTCGCCGCTGCGCAGCACGCACGCCGCCGCGCCATCGCCGAACAGCGCGGTGGAGATGAGGCTCGCCTTGTCCGGGCGGTCGATGCGGAAGGCGAGCGAGTTCAGTTCGACCGTCACCATCAGCACGGTCGCGCCGGGCCGCGCCTGCGCCAGCCGCGCGGCGGCGGCGAGCCCGGTGACGCCGCCGGCGCAGCCGAGCCCGAAGATCGGCACGCGCTCGACATCCGGCCGGAAGCCCATGCGCGCATGCACCACCGCGTCGAGGCTCGGCGTGGCGATGCCGCTGGAGGAGACGAATACGACGCTGTCAACGTCGTCGGGGGTGCAGCCGGCGGCGTCCAGCGCGCGCTCCGCCACCTCGACGAACAGGTCGCCGCCGACCTCGGCATAGACCTGCGAGCGTTCCGGCCAGCCGCGCGGGGCGAGGTACCAGTCGAGCGGGCGGGCGGCATAGCGCTGGCGGATGCCGGTGGACGCGAAGACACCCGACAGCGTTTCGGACCGTGCGAAGATCTCGCGGAACGTGTCGTGCATCGCGAGCGCGACATCGTTCTGCGCCAGCACGTGCTGCGGCACTGCCGTGGCGAGCGACATGAGGCCGGGCGCCGGTGATGCCCGGCGGGAGCGTACATGGTAAGGGGAAGTAACGGCGTGAAGCATGTCGACCTCGGATCTGCGCCCCGTTCGGCGACACAGACGACGGCGGACGGCGTTTCATTCCCGCGCTTCCGCTTCGGCAGTTGATCACAGAGTCGTGAGCGGATTTCGGTGGCCTGCGCGGGAAGGATTGCCGCTCCCCGGCGTCTATGCGGCAATGACAGGACGCCCGGACCACGGCCATGGATGAGATCGCCGCACTGATCGAACCGCATATCCCCGCGTTGCGGCGCTATGCGTGGTCGCTGCTGCGCGACCAGGACGCGGCCGACGATCTGGTGCAGGACGCGCTGGAGCGCGCGGTCGGCCGCTGGCAGCTGCGGCGCCGCGACGGCAGCGTGCGGGCGTGGCTGTTCGCCATCCTGCACAACCATTTCATCAGCCAGACGCGCACCCAGCGCCGGCGCGGGCCTCATGTCGAGTATGAGGACGACGTCGCCAGCCCGGCCGCGCCGCCCGATGGCCGGCTGCTGCTGCGCGACGTGCTCGCCGGGTTGGACACCCTGCCGGAAGAGCAGCGCGCCGTGCTGCTGCTCGTGGGGGGCGAGGAATTCGACTATGCCGAGGCGGCGCGCATTCTCGGCGTGCCGGTGGGCACCGTGATGTCGCGCCTCAGCCGTGGACGCGAAAGGCTGCGGCTGCAGCTGGATGCCGAGGCGCCGAAACTGCGGAGAGTGAAATGAGGGCGGGACTGCCGATCGGCGAGGACGACCTGCAGGCCTATGTGGACGGGCGGCTGGCGCCTGACCGTGCGGCCGAGGTCGCGGCCTATCTGGGCGAGCGCCCGGAGCTGGAGGCGCGGCTTGCCGCGTATCGTGCCCAGAGCGAGGCGCTGCGCGAGCGGTTGCGGCCGGTGGCGCAGGCGCCGATCCCCGCGCGGCTGCGCATCTCCTCCATCCGCGCCGGGCGCCGACGTCGGCACTTTACATCGGCGCTGCGCGCGGCCGCCGCCTGCGTGATCCTCGCGCTTGGCACCGGCACGGGCTGGTGGGCCGCGAACCGCTTCGCGCCGCTGGCCCCGCAGAACCAGCAGCTCGCGGACGATCCCGCCCTAGGCCTCGCCTTCGCCGCGCACTGGACGCTGGCGACCGATGGCGATGCCGCCACGGCGCTGCGCACCGGCGACAGGGATGAGCTGTCGCGCTGGATTTCCGGCCGGCTGAGCCATGACATCATCGTGCCGGACCTTACACAGCAGGGCTTCCAGCTGGTGGGCGCGCGCGTCCTGCCGGCCGATCGCTTCGCGGCGGCGCAGGTCGCCTATCGCGGCGCCGGAGGCAAGGAGATTACGCTTTATGTGAAGACCGAGGAGACCGGGGACACCCGCCCGGCCTTCACCGCGCTGGGCGGCCTGTCCGCCATGATGTGGCGGGACGACGGCTGCGCCTATGCTCTGCTCGGCGTGCTCGACCGGGACCGGTTCGCCCGCGTTTCGGACGCGGTGTTCGACCAGATGGAACCCCGCGGTTCCTGACGCGGGGCCCCGCAAGCGGCTCTCAAGGGGCGAGGGTCCTGCGTCATTCGTCTCCATGCAATCGCGATGGTCCTCCCCTATGATGAGCGAATCGCTCCGGGGGACGCGCTTGCGCGTGGGGGAAACGAACATGCGCAGCGTGCTGCTGGGGTCGATTTGCGCTCTGACGACAGTGCTGGTGCCGCAGGCTCGCGCGGCCGACCTGCCGGGGAGCCCGGGTGCGGCGACGGCGCCCGGGAGCTGGACCGGATTGTATATCGGCAGCTATGTCGGCACGGGTCTCGTCGATACCCATTGGGGGCCGGAGGCCGGAACGCTGGGGCTGGAGAATGGCGCCGCCTTCACCGATACCGGGGCCGCTTCCGGCGCGATCGCCGGCGGCCAGATCGGCTATAATTACCAGACTGGACCCTATGTTTTCGGCGTCGAGGGCGAACTGGGTACCGGCTTTCTGTTCTCGCAGGCGCGCTGCCTGAGCCAGGCGGTTTCCATCTGCTCGACCGACACCGATCTTCTCGCGACGCTGACCGCACGCCTGGGCTATGCCACCGGCAACGTGCTGGTCTACGGCAAGGCCGGCGCCGCGCTCGCCAACAACAGCTACACGGTAAGCGGCGCCTTCTATCCCGGCCAGTTCACCGGCTCGCAGGTGATGACCGGCTGGACGCTGGGTGGCGGCGTCGAGGTGGCGCTGACGCCCCAGGTCTCGGCCAAGGTCGAATACTCCTACCTCGATCTTGGCGACGCCGACGCCCGGCTGCAGAACGGCTTTGACAGCACCTCGGCACCGGTTTCGCAGTCCGCGCAGATGGTCAAGCTGGGCTTGAACTGGCGGCCGTGGGGGCCGCCGCTGCCGGGCACCGGCACGGGCCTGCCCTCGCCGGGGCGTGACTGGACCGGCTTCTATCTGGGCGCCCATGCGGGTGGCGCATGGGGCCGTGACGCGTGGAGCGCGGGCACAGGCGCCTTCGCCGAGGCGACGGGGGACGGCAATTTCCCCGGCGCGGCAAATCCCATGGGGCTTCTCGGGGGCGGCCAGCTCGGCTTCAACTACCAGGCGGGTCCGTGGGTCGCGGGTATCGAGGCATCTGTCAGCGCCAGCGATCTCAGCGGCTACGCCCGCTGCGTGACGGATAGCTGGCAGCACGCCTTTGCCTGCCAGAACACGGTCGATTCCATCGGCTCGATCTCCGGCCGGATCGGCCAGAGCTGGGGCGATCTGCTCGTGTACGGCAAGGCCGGCGCGGCCTGGGTGTCGGGGTCGAGCGAGATGCACCCGACCATCGAAACGAACCGCTTCACCAGCAGCGGAACGCGCTGGGGCTGGATGATCGGCAGCGGTCTTGAATATGCCCTGACGCGGAATGTCTCTGCCTTCGTCGAGTACGATTATTACGACTTCGGCAGCCATGAGCAGACCTATTTCGATGGCACCGACACCGGAACGGCACGCCTGAATCAACGGCTGGATGCGGTGCGCATGGGCGTCAATTACCGCTTCGGCGCGCAGGGGCCGGACGTTGCCCCCGCATTGGCTGTCGCGGGCCTTCCCATGGGCTGGACCGCCGAGGTCGGTGCCCGCTATTTCGTCAGTACTGGCCGGACGCAGTTCGATCTGATGGACCCGTTCGAGACCAGCCGCCTGAACTCGCGTCTCATCTATGCCGACTCCAGCGGGCAGTCGCTGGAGACGTTCTTCCGGTTCGAGAACGCGAACGGCCTGTTCCTCAAGGGCTATGCCGGGCTTGGCACGCTGTCGGGCGGCGGCCTCAATGACGAGGATTTTCCGGGCGTTGCCCAGTATTCGAACACGCTCTCCACGCTGGATGACGGGCATCTCTCCTATGGCGCGGTCGATATCGGCTACGAGCTTGTCCGGCAGGGCGAAAGCACGCTCGGTGCCTTCGTTGGTTATCGGGTGCTGTACCAGAACATGAATGACGATGACTGCCTCCAGCTCGCCGGCGACGAGATCTGCGATGCGAGCGACAGGGCCGATTATCCCGCGCTTCTCGACGCTGTGGGCCTCAGCGAAACCGAGACCTGGCAGGGCGTGGCGCTCGGCATCAATGCCAGGCTGCAGCTTTCCGATCGGCTGCGCCTGGAGGTGGACGCCGCCTATCTCCCTTATGTAACGCGCTCGGGCATCGACAACCACTGGTGGCGCCCCGACATCAATCCGCTGGTGCAGGACGGCAATGGCTGGGGCACCCAGATGGAAGCCGTGTTGAACTACGCGGTCACTGATCGGCTCGATATCGGCATTGGCGGGCGCTACTGGTATTTTGCGACCGATGACGCCTCCATGCGATTTCCCGGCGCCAGCTCGCGCTCACCCATGTCTTTCTACGTCGAGCGCTATGGCGGCTTTCTGCAGGCGTCCTATCGCTTCGGCGACGTGGCCTCGCGGGACGCTGGCCTCGTGACCAAGGCGCCACCGGCGCCGTTCAATTGGACCGGACTTTATGTCGGCGGCGCGCTGGGCGGTGGAAAGGGCAGCTCGACCTATGCCTCGCCGTTCCCGCCTCCGGTGTCGGGCGACGCGGTGGAGCTTGGCGGCGCGATGGCGAGCGCACAGATCGGCGGCGACTATCAGTTCGGCGCGCTGGTCATCGGCGCGGAGGCTTCCGCCGGATGGGCCAATCTGGTGGGCACCGACACCTGCTTTTCCACCGCCGAAGCCGGTGCGTTGTCCGGCTTCAATTGCGGGAGCCGGGTGAAGGGGCTCGGCACCGTGACGGGGCGCCTCGGCTATGCGCTCGACCGTACGCTGTTCTATGTCCGTGGCGGTCTTGCCTGGGATCGCCAGACGGACAGCTTCAACAACTATAATTTCACCGGCCAGATCATCGACCATGACAGCACCAATACGGGCTGGACGCTCGGTGGCGGCCTCGATTACGCGCTGCTGCCGAACCTCTCGGTTGGGCTCGAATACAAGCATTTCGATTTCGGCGGCTCGTCCTCCTTCGCCACAAGCGCGCCGCCATCCCTGGCCGGGGTCAATCTCGGCCCCGACGGCCTGAGCTTCGACATGGTCTCGCTCACCCTCAACTACCGTTTCTCGAACCTCGACAGGGCTCGCTGATGGCGGCGCGGGCATTATCGGGCGAGACTGTCACGCCCCTATGAGTGCGGCTGCCGATCTGAAGCCGCGCGGCCGGAGAACCGCGTGCCGCGTCCTGCTGCTGCTCGCCACGGCATTGCTCTTCCTGTGGCTTGGCGCGGCGCTGTGGTTTCAGCTTCCCGCGCGGATCAGCGCCGCCGGCAGCGCGTTGTCCGCCGCCGCGGGTCTGGCGGTCGCCGTGCTGGTGTGGCGCCGTCCGCGCCTTGGAGCGCTGGCGTTGCTGCTCGTCGCCCTCGTTGCCGGCCTGTGGTGGACGTCGATAAAACCCTCCAATGAACGGGACTGGGCGGAGGATGTCGCCCATGGCGTTTCCGGCGAGGTGAGGGGAGACGAGGTCGTCCTGCACAATGTCCGCCATTTCGCATGGCTGACGCAGGAGACCGCCGTTCCGCGCTGGGAGACGCGGCGCTACCGGCTCGATCAGCTCCGCAGCGTCGACCTGTTCAGCTCGGTCTGGGGAAATCCCGCCATTGCCCACACGCTGATCGGCTTCGACTTTGCCGATGGGGCCTATGTCGTGTTCTCCGCCGAAATCCGGCGCGAGCGGCAGGAATCGTTCTCCGAGATTGGCGGCTTCTTCAAGGAATTCGAGCTGGTGATGATCGCGGCCGACCCCGAGGACATCATCAGGTTGCGCACGGATTTCCGCCGCGAGCAGGTGTCCCGCTTCGCGCTCAATCTGACGCCGGAGCAGGCACGCGCGCTGTTCCTGTCCTATCTCGCGCGAGCAAACCAGCTCGCGGCGCAGCCGGAATTCTACCAGACCCTCACCACCAACTGCACGACGGTGATCTTCCAGCTGGCGCGTCTGGTGGAGCCGGGTATCCCGCGGGACTGGCGCATCCTGCTGTCGGGGTACCTGCCGGACTATCTCTACGACCACGCCATGATCGCGAACGACCGGCCGCTGGAGGAGATCCGGCGGCAGGCTATTCTGGCGCCGGGAGGGCCGGTCGTGCCGTAGCGGCGCTTGGCGAGGGAAGGGCCGTCCGGCGATGGTCCGGGCTGGACAATCGTCGCCGGGCTGGGCAATCGGGACGGTGCAGTAACGGAAGCGGAGATCGCGCGCAGATGTGTACGTCGCTGAGCTACAACGATGCGTCCGGCAAGGTCTATTTCGGGCGGACGCTCGAACTGACCATCGACCTGCCCTATGAGATCGCCTACTTCCCGGCCGGCCTTGCCGCGCGCTCGGCGGTCGAGGGCCTGCCCGCGCTCGATTACACCGCCCGCTACGGTGCTCTCGCGGTGACGATGCCGGCCCGCATTCCCACCGCGGATAAGCCCATCACCACCGCCGACCTGAAGGTGCTGGAAGGCATGAACGACCAGGGGCTGACCTTCAGCCTGCTGTCCTATCCCGCCGCCGGCGGCACGCACCAATCCGCGGCCATGACGCGCGCGGTGCTGTCAGCGTCCGATCTCGGTGCCTGGACGCTCAGCCAGTTCGCGACGGTGGCGCAGGTGAGAGAGGCGCTCGACAGCCAGCCGGTCGTGCTGGAGCCGCTCGCCATCCTCGGCGGCGTCGAATCCCCATTCCACTATGTGGTGCACGACGCCACGGGCGCGGCGCTGGTGATCGAGTTCAATCGCGGCGTGATGTCGGTCTACGACAATCCGGTGGGGGTGATGACCAACGGGCCGGAATTCCCCTGGCATCTCACCAACCTGAACAACTACACCTTCCTCACCAATGTGGACGCGGCGACCGGCACCTTCGGTCGCTACAAGGCGGCACAGCCCGATTCCGGCATCGCCACCGCCGGCCTGCCGGCCTCGAACACCTCGGTCGGGCGCTTCATACGCGCCGCTTTCTACGCGCAGTACACGGAAAAGGCGGCCTCGCCCGACCTCGCCGTGTTGACGCTGGCGCACATCCTCAACAATTTCGACCGGGCGCGCGGCGTCACCATCGACTATCCCAGCGAAGGTGGCGGCCATCTCGAAGTCGCCGGGCTGGAGGACAGGAGCGGCACGGCCTACGCCACCGAATTCACCTCCTGGACCAGCCTGTCGGATCTCGACCGCAAGCTGTTCTTCATCCGCGACTATACCAGCCTCAACTTCACCCGTTTCGACCTCGCCGCGCTGGCGGAACTGAAACAGCCGCGCGTTATCCCGCTGAAGGCGCTCAATGGCGGCGCCCCTGACGCGACGCAGGTGCTGAGGGACGCGGTTGCCGCCTGATCTCCCGCCCCGTTGGGCCGGTCGGGGTTGGAATGGCCGGTTGCGCCTGTTAATTCTCGCCGGGGCGTGGGAT
>QFQD01000057.1 GCA_003241485.1 Ancylobacter novellus | reverse complement strand
GTGCGCGCGCGCCTTCCCAACGCCGATCTCGTCCTTCGCCCCGGCCTGTTCGTGCGCGTCGTGCTCAAGGGGCGCGATACGCGCAGCGCCGTGTTCGTCCCCGAAAGCGCCATCGTGCCGCGCGGGCAGGAACGGCTTGTCTGGGTGATCGAGGACGGCAAGGCGATCGAGAAGCGGGTCCAGCTCGGCCGGCGGCTGGCCGGCGAGGTCGAGGTGGTGGGCGACATCACGCCGGGCATCTCGGTGGTGACGGCGGGGCAGGGACGCCTCAGGTCCAATGTCGCCGTCGAAGTGGTGAGTTCGCCGACCGCACCGCAGAGCTGAGGTGCGCTCATGGGCCTTTCCGAGATCTGCATCCGCCGTCCGGTCTTCGCCACCGTCCTCAGCCTGCTGATGGTGCTGGTCGGCATCGTTGCCTACACAAGGCTTACGGTGCGTGAATACCCCAATATCGACGAGCCGGTCGTCTCGGTGGTGACGACCTATGCGGGCGCCTCGGCGACCATCGTCGAAAGCCAGGTGACGCAGGTTCTCGAAGGCTCCATTGCCGGCATTGAGGGGATCGACGTTCTCGAATCCACCAGCCGCTCGGAATCCAGCCGCATCACCGTGCGCTTCCGCTCCGAGATCAATCCGGACGTCGCGGCCAGCGATGTCCGCGACCGCGTCAGCCGGGTCCGCCAGCGCCTGCCGGACGAGATCGACGAACCGGTCATCTCGAAGGTCGAGGCCGACGCGCAGCCGGTGGTGTTCGTCGTCTTCCGCTCGGACCGGATGAACGCGCTCGAACTCACCGACTATATCGACCGCTATGTCGTCGACCGCTTCAAGAACCTCACCGGCGTCGCCGATGTGCAGATCTATGGCGAGCGGCGCTATGCCATGCGGGTGTGGATCGATCGCGAGCGTCTGGCCGCCTATGCGCTGACGGTGCAGGACATCGAGGACGCGCTGCGGCAGCAGAACGTCGAAATCCCGTCCGGCCGCATCGAGAGCGCCGATCGCGAGTTCACCGTGCTCTCGCGCACGGCGCTGGCCACCGTCGACCAGTTCAACGACATCATCGTCAAGCGCGCGAGCGGCTCGCAGGTGCGCCTTGCCGATGTCGCACGGGTCGAGCTCGGCGCGGCCAATGAGCGCCGCTCCAGCCGCTTCAATGGCGGCCAGTCCATCATTGTCGGCATCATCAAGCAGGCAGTGGCCAATCCGCTCGACGTCTCCGCCGGCGTGCGCGGCGTGCTGCCGGCGGTGAATGAGAGCCTGCCCGAGGGCATGAGCGCCACCATCGGCAATGACAATGCCGTGTTCATCGACCGCTCGATCAAGTCGGTGTTCCACGCCATCGTGGAAGCGGTGATCCTGGTGGTGCTGGTGATCGTGGTGTTCCTGCGCTCGTTCCGCGCCTCGATCATCCCGATCGTCACCATCCCGATCTCGCTGATCACCACCTTTGCCATCATGTATGCGCTCGGCTTCAGCGTGAACACGCTGACGCTGCTGGCTATCGTGCTGGCCATCGGCCTTGTGGTCGACGACGCCATCGTCGTGCTGGAGAACATCTTCCGGCATATCGAGCACGGCATGAAGCCCATCCCCGCCGCCATCAAGGGCGCGCGCGAGATCGGCTTCGCCGTGGTGGCGATGACGCTGACGCTGGCGGCGGTCTATGCGCCTGTCGCCTTTGCCTCGGGGCGGACGGGCCGGCTGTTCCTCGAATTCGCGCTGACGCTGGCGGGCGCGGTGCTGATCTCCGGCTTCGTCGCCCTCTCGCTGACACCGATGATGTGCTCGCGCCTGCTCAAGCACGAGCCCAATCCCGGCCGGGTCTCGGCCTTTGTCGAGCGGTGCCTGAGAGCGCTGGAAAACGGCTATCGGCGCGTCCTCACCGCATCTCTGCGCGTGCGCCCGCTCGTGCTGCTCGTCGCGCTGCTGGTGGCGGGCGCGAGTGGCCTTCTGGTCTATGTGCTGCCCTCGGAGCTTTCGCCGGTGGAGGATCGCGGCGTGGTGCGCGTGTCGGGCAGCGGCCCGGAAGGTTCAACGCTCGCCTACACCTCGCGCTACACCAACCAGGTCGAGGGCATTCTCCAGAAGATCCCCGAGATGGACAGCGTGCTCATCATCAACGGCATGCCCGAGGTGCACCGCTTCCTGGTCATCGGCCGGCTGAAGGACTGGGACGAGCGCGGGCGCCGCCAGCAGGACATCGTCCGGGCGACCTCGCCGCAGCTGCGCAAGATTGCCGGCGTGAATGCCTATGCCAACAACCCGCCCTCGCTCGGCGCCTCCAACAATTCGCGCCCCATCGAATTCGTGCTGCAGACCTCGGGCACCTATGACGAGCTGAACGACTATGTCGACCGCTTCCTCGCGCGGATTCAGGATTATCCAGGCCTTGCCAGCGTCGAGAGCGACCTGAAGCTGAACAAGCCGGAAATCTCCATAACCATCGACCGCTCCAAGGCGGCCGATCTCGGCATCGACGTGGCGGTGCTCGGCCGCACGCTGGAGAGCCTGCTCGGCGGACGGCAGGTGACACGCTTCGAGGTCGGCGGCGAGCAGTATGACGTCTACGTCCAGCTCGACGCGCATGACCGGGCGTCTCCCGCGACGCTCGATACCATCTATCTCCGCTCGGTGAGCGGGCAGATGGTGCAGCTCTCCAACCTTGTGAATGTGCGCGAGACGGTGGCGCCACAGGAACTCAAGCGCTTCAACCAGCTGCGCTCGGCCACCATCTCCGGCAATCTCGCACCTGGCTATGCGCAGGGCGAGGCGCTCGCCTTCCTCGACCAGGCGGCGCGCGAGGTGCTGCCGCAGACCGTGCAGACCGATGTCTCCGGCCAGAGCCGCGAGTTCCGCGCCGCCGGCCAGAGCCTTGTGCTGGTGTTCATCCTGGCGCTGGGGTTCATCTATCTCGTGCTGTCGGCGCAGTTCGAGAGCTTCCGCGATCCCGTCATCATCATGCTGACCGTGCCGCTGTCGATGACCGGCGCGCTGGCGGCGCTCTATTTCAGCAGTGGCACGCTGAACGTCTACTCGCAGATCGGCCTCGTCACGCTTGTGGGCCTCATCACCAAGCACGGCATCCTGATCGTCGAATTCGCCAACCAGCAGCAGGAGGCCGGGCTCGACCGCCTCGCGGCAGTGATCGAGGCGGCGACGCTGCGCCTGCGGCCGATCCTGATGACCACCGGCGCCATGGTGCTCGGCGCCGTACCGCTGGCGCTGGCCGAAGGCGCCGGCGCGGAGAGCCGCTCTCAGATCGGCTGGGTCATCGTTGGCGGCATGACGCTGGGCACGCTGCTCACGCTGTTCGTGGTGCCCACGGTCTATTCGCTGATCGGGCGCATCCACCATGTCGCCCATAGCGCGATCGCGCCGGGCCTCGTCCACACGCCGGCGGAGTAGGGAGCGGGCGGCGGCACCAGCGGGGCGTTCCCCACGCGAGGATATGGTGCATGGCTGTGAGAAACTGTTGCTGCAGGGGCTTGAAACGGCCCCTGCCACGCCTCTAAGGTGCGCACGCCCGAGCGGGCGTAGTTCAATGGTAGAACGGCAGCTTCCCAAGCTGCATACGAGGGTTCGATTCCCTTCGCCCGCTCCAGCCTCTCGCTACTCCGCGTGCCCTCAATCCTTCCGGCTGACGAACGCTGCGACCTTGTCGTGGTTCAGCGCGAACCATTGCAGTGCGAGAAGGACGAAGGCGTTGCCGACCGTGCCGGGAAACGGCGCGCCGAGAGTGCGTAGCGCTTCATCCACACTCACCAGCAGCGGGCGGGTATGTTCGCTCTCTCCGGGCTCGCCCGCCTCGGCGGGCACTTGCGTGGAATCGACCAGACCGAGGAAAAGCGTGGCGAATTCGTCGCTGACGCCGGGGCTCGGCAGGAAGGTCAGCATGGGCAGCAGCGCGCGGGGCGTCACGCCGATTTCTTCCTGGCATTCGCGGCTGGCCGCTCGTTCGGTCGCCTCTCCGGCATCGACGAGGCCGGCGGCGAGCTCGATGATCTCGCCCTTGCCTGTGGCAAGGTGCGCCCCGATGCGGAACTGCCGGATCAGCACGAAGCAGCCGACTCCCGGGTCATAGGCGAGGACCGCGACGACGGGCCCGACCCGCAGGATGTCACGACGTTGGTGCAGCGGCGCGCCGCCGGCGCCAGCAACCGTGACCTCGAAGCGCTCATAGGCGCGGAAGCCGTCACCAACCGACTGCGGAGCTTCGATGGCCGTCTCCACGGCGCGATCGCGAATCTCGCCGAACGTTGCGCGCGCGTTCAAAATCGGACCTCGTGCGGCATGTCAGTGGGGCGCCTCGCCCGCCGTCTCCATATCGAAGGCGGCGGCGAAGAGCGTGCGGGTATAGTAGGTCTTCGGCGCGGCGAACAGCTCGGAGGCCGTGCCCTGTTCGACCACCACGCCGTGCTTCATCACCAGAAGCCGGGAGGCCAGCGCGGCGACGACACGCAGATCGTGGCTGATGAACATGTAGGTGAGGTCGCGGCGCTGCTGCAGGTCGCGCAGCAGGTCGACGATCTGTGCCTGAACGATCATGTCCAGCGCGCTGGTCGGCTCGTCCAGCACGATGAAAGAGGGCTCCAGCACGATGGCGCGGGCGATGGCGACGCGCTGGCGCTGGCCGCCGGAGAACTCGTGCGGGTAGCGGTGGCGGGTCTCGGGCTCCAGCCCGACATCACCAAGCGCGGCGACGACGCGGGCATCACGCTCGTCGGCGCTGAGGCCGGGCTGATGCACGCGCAGACCTTCGCCGATGATGTCGGTGATCGACATGCGGGGGCTGAGCGAGCCGAACGGGTCCTGGAACACGATCTGCATCTCGTTGCGCTGGGAGCGCATCTCGTTGAAGCCGAGCGTGTCGATGGGCTTGCCCATGAAGACGATGGGCCCCGCGCTGGAAATCAGCCGCAGCAAGGCGAGGCCGAGCGTGGTCTTGCCGGAGCCGGATTCGCCGACGACGCCGAGCGTCTCGCCCCGGCGGATGGCGACCGAGACGCCGTCCACCGCCTTGATGTGGCCGACCGTGCGGCGCAGCACGCCGGCCTTGATCGGGAACCACACCTTGAGGTCGTTCGCCTCAAGTACCACCGGTGCCTCGGGGTGCGGCAGCGCCGGGTTGCCGCGCGGCTGGGCGGCGATCAGCGCCTTGGTATAGGCGTGCTGGGGGTGGGCGAAAATGTCGGCCACCGCGCCGGTCTCGACGATGCGGCCATGGTTCATCACGCAGACACGATCCGCCACCTTGCGGACGATGCCGAGGTCGTGGGTGATGAACAGCATGGCCATGCCGAGCCGGTGCTGCAGTTCCTTCAGCAGCTTGAGGATCTGCGCCTGCACCGTGACATCGAGCGCGGTGGTCGGCTCGTCGGCAATGAGCAGCTTGGGCTCGTTGGCCAGCGCCATGGCGATCATCACGCGCTGGCGCTGACCGCCGGAGAGCTGGTGCGGGTAGGAGCCGAGCCGTGTCTCGGGATCGGGAATGCCGACCTCGTTCAAGAGCTCGATCACCCGTGCGCGCGCGGACGGTCCGCGCATGCCCCTGTGCAGGAAAAGGATTTCGCCGATCTGCTGCTCCACAGTGTGCAGCGGGTTCAGCGAGGACATGGGCTCCTGGAACACCATGGTGATGTCGTTGCCGCGCACGCTGCGCATGAGATCCTGGCCGTCGAAGATCACCCGGCCGGAGGGATGGCTCGCCGCGGGGTATTGCAGCAGCTTGAGGATGGAAAGCGCGGTGACGGACTTGCCGGAGCCGGATTCGCCGACCAGCGCCAGCGTCTCGCCGCGCCCGACCTGAAAGGAGACGTGATCGACCGCGAGGGTGGTGCGTTCACCCTGGGTGAACGCGACCGACAGGTCCTCGACGGAGAGGAGGGGGGGCGTGTGCACTGGCGCCTCGCTCACTGGAAGGTCTTCCGCGGATCGAAAGCGTCGCGCACGGCTTCGCCGATGAAGATCAAGAGGCTCAGCATGATGGCGACGGTGAAGAAGCCGGTAAGGCCGAGCCAGGGCGCCTGCACGTTCGACTTGCCCTGCGCGAGCAACTCGCCGAGCGAGGGGGAGCCGGGAGGCAGGCCGAAGCCGAGGAAGTCCAGAGCCGTCAGCGTCATCACCGAGGATGACACGATGAAAGGCAGCATGGTGAGTGTCGCCACCATCGCGTTGGGCAGCATGTGCCGCCACATGATGGTGACGTTGGACACGCCGAGCGCGCGGGCCGCCTGCACATATTCAAAATTGCGGGCGCGCAGGAATTCAGCGCGCACCAGTCCCACCAGCGACACCCATGAGAAGAGCAAAAGGATGCCGAGCAGCACCCAGAAGCCGGGGGCGAGGATGGAGGAGATGATGAGGAGCAGGTAGAGCGCGGGGATGGACGTCCATATCTCGATGAAGCGCTGGAAGATCAGGTCGGTCCAGCCGCCGAAATAGCCCTGCACCGCGCCGGCGGCGACGCCGATGACGGACGAGATGATGGTCAGGATCAGGCCGAACAACACCGACAGGCGGAAGCCGTAGATGAGGCGGGCCAGCACATCGCGGCCCTGGTCGTCGGTGCCGAGCCAGTTCCATTCCAGCGCGTCGCAACCCCCGCCGGGATGGCCGAGCTTTTCGGCGATCGGCGCGCACTGCTCATTGGTCAGCATCCAGGTCGGCGGAGAGGGTGCCGGCGTCGGCAGGTCGAGGTTGTGCGTGGAATAGCTGTAGCGGATTGGCGGCCAGATCATCCAGCCGCCCTTCTCGGCGATCAGCTGCTTGAGATAGGGGTCGCGATAGTCCGCCTCGGTCTCGAAATCGCCGCCGAAGGTGGTCTCAGGGTACGCCTTGAGGCCGGGGAAGTAGTAGCCGCCGTCATATTCGACCAGGAACGGCTTGTCGTTGGCGATGAACTCGGCGCCCAGCGTCAGCACGAACAGCACGGCGAAGATCCAGAAGCTCCACCAGCCACGCCGATTGCGCTTGAAGTTGGTCCAGCGGCGCTGGTTGATCGGCGACAGAAGGGGGCGACGCGACGGCCCGGCCGGGAGCGTTCCGGCGGGAGCATGGGTGGAGCTGTTCGGGGGCATTACGGAGTCGGTGGCGTCCATGTTCAGACGTCCCGCGTGTCGAAGTCGATGCGCGGATCGACCCAGGTATAGGTGAGGTCGGAGATGAGGTTCACCACCAGGCCGACCAGCGAGAAGATGTAGAGATTGGCGAACACCACGGGATAGTCGCGGTTCAGCACGCTCTCAAATCCCAGCAGACCGAGGCCGTCGAGCGAGAAGATGGTCTCGATCAGCAGCGAGCCGGAGAAGAACGCGGCCACGAAGGCGCTGGGGAAGCCGGCGATGATGATGAGCATCGCGTTGCGGAACACGTGGCGGTACAGCACGGAGCGTTCCGACAGCCCCTTCATCCGCGCGGTGACGACGTATTGCTTGCGGATCTCGTCGAGAAACGAGTTCTTGGTCAGCAGCGCCATGGTGGCGAAGGCGCCCAGCACCATGGAGATGATGGGCAAAGCGAGATGCCAGAAATAGTCGAGGATTTTTCCCCCGAGCGAGAGCTGGTCAAAATTGTCCGAGGTCAGTCCTCGCAACGGGAACCAGGAGAAGAACGAGCCGCCGGCGAACAGGATGATGAGCAGGATGGCGAACAGGAAGCTCGGTATGGCGTAGCCGACGATGATGACCGCCGAGGTCCACACATCGAAGCGCGAGCCGTCGCGCACCGCCTTCGCAATGCCGAGCGGAATTGAGATGGCATAGGTGATCAGCGTCATCCACAGCCCCAGCGAGATGGAGACCGGCATCTTCTCGATGATGAGGTCGATGACCGAGATGTCGCGGAAATAGGAGCGGCCGAAGTCGAAGCGGGCATAGTCCCAGATCATCTTCAGGAAACGCTCATGCGCCGGCTTGTCGAAGCCGAACTGCTTCTCCAGTTCCTTGATGAAGGCGGGATCGAGCCCCTGCGCGCCGCGATATTTCGAGGCGGTCGGGTCGCCGGCTGGCGCGCCCTGTCCGCCGCCGCCGAAATCGCCGCCGCTGCCGCCGGAAATGCGGGCCGTGGCGTCCGTGCCCTCGCCGGTGATCTGGGCGATCACCCGCTCGACGGGACCGCCAGGCGCGAACTGCACCACCGCGAAGGAGATCAGCATGATGCCGATGATGGTCGGCACCATCAGGGCGAGGCGTCGGACGATATAGGCGAGCATGCGTTGAGGGTTCCTCCGCTGGGCTTTGCCAGCTGCGGCGCACAAGGTGGCGGTCGGGCGCTACCGCGTCAACTTAACGTGCGTTCATGCGGAGGGGTTTCCCGTTCGCCGTCCGCCCTCATACAGGGCGCGCGCCAGCGGGACATGTCTTTCGCAGCCACCGGGAGGCCTTGGATCCTCGGGCCGCGACCTTGTCGTTTCTCGCGCATTTACGCGCGCGCCGTGCCCACCGCGCCTGCGTCCAGGCGCGGTGTGAAAACTGCGTGATTGAAAGTGCGCGCCGATCTCAGCGGCGCTCGGACCAGTCCCGCAGGCGATACCAGGCTGCAACGATCGGCACGAACCAGGGATTGCCGGAATAGAGCGGCACCGCCGTGAACTGCTCGCGGTCGAAGGCGGTCGGGCGGTTCTGCCGGCCGAGGATTTTCTGCGCGGTCTGGTAGCCGAGATAGGACATCAGCGCGACGCCATTGCCGTTACAGCCGGCGGTGAAGTCCGAATTGTCGCGTTTTCCCATATGCGCGACCTTGTCGGCCGTCATGCCAACGAAGCCGCTCCAGGCATGGCTGATCTTGTAGGCCTTCAGTTCCGGCCAGATTTCCGTCATCCGCTCATAGATCGCCGGCGCCGCGTCGCGGTCGTCGCGCTCGAAGAAGCCCGGGCGCGAGCCGAACAATATGCGGCTGCCATCGGGCGAGGGACGGCTGTAGATCACGTCGCGCCGGGTGTCCGAGATCATCCGCGCCTTCGGGATCAGGGTCTCGATGAGATCCGGCGGCAGCGGCTCGGTGGCGATCTGATAGCTCTTCACCGGCACCACGCGCCGGGCGAGTTCGGGATGGCCGTCCTTGCGGGTATAGCCGTTGGTGGCGCTGATGACATGACGGGTGAGAATGTCGCCGCGCTCGGTGGGCACGAGCTTCATGCCGTCGGCGGCGTCGCGCACCGGTCCGGCCTTCGCGTGCGAGCGCAGCTTGACGCCAGCCTTGCGCGCCCGCTCGCGCAGCGACCGGTGGTACTTGCCGGGGTGAAGCCCGCCATATTCGTCGACGACCATGCCGCCGTAATAATAGTCGGAGCCGATGACCTGCCGCTGGGTGTCTCGGTCGTAAAAGTGCACGTTCACGCCGGTCTTCTCGGCGAGAATGCGCCCGTTGCGCCGGGTCGGCTCGACGAGCGAGCGGGCATGGGCGCCAAAGAAGCGTCCGGTAATGGCGAGATCGGCATCGAGCCCCTCATCCCGGATCAGGGTCTGCAGATAGTCGAAGGACGAGATGCTGTCGCCGATCATCCGGTCGAACAGCTCGGGATCGATGCCCTTGATGGCGCCGCCCACCACCAGTTTCTGACCGCTCGACACCATGCCGCCCGAGCGGGTGGAGCCGCCCTCGCCGAGCCGGCCGCCGTCGATCACCACCACGTCGAGCCCGGCGCGGGCAAGCTCGGTGGCCGCATTGAGCCCGGCATAGCCCGAGCCGATGACGACCGCATCGGCTCGGGTGGGGAGGGGATCGAGATCGGTCTCCGGTGCGGCGGCTTCCCACCAATAGGGCTCGGCCTTGAAGCCTTCCGCGAAGATATCTGCTGCCGACATGGCACTGCCTCTGCGTGATGGGCGCCCGCGGCTCGACCGGCCGTGCCGCCGCCCCTATGGCGGCGATGGGTGCCCGGAATGCGGGGAAGGGTTGGCCGGCGACCTGCGTCAGGGCCGGCCTCGTGGTGCGTCCTCAGAGCACCTGTCCGAGGAATTCGCGGGTGCGCGCGTCCTGCGGCGCGTCGAAGATCTGTTCCGGCGGGCCGCTCTCGACGATGCGGCCATGATCGGTGAAGCACACACGGTCAGCCACTTCGCGGGCGAATTTCATCTCGTGGGTAACAAGGATGCAGGTCAGCCCCTCGTCGACCAACTCGCGGATCGCGGTGAGGACTTCCTTGACGGTTTCCGGGTCGAGGGCAGCCGTCACCTCGTCGAACAGGATCACCTGCGGCTCCATGGCGAGCGCGCGGGCGATGGCGACACGCTGCTGCTGCCCGCCGGAAAGCTGGCCCGGATAGGCATCCGCCTTGTTGGACAGGCGTACCTTGGCCAGGAGGCGATGGGCGCGCGCCTCGACCTCCTTGCGGTCGTGGCCCAGCACCTGGATCGGCGCCATCATGATGTTCTGAAGTGCGGTGCGGTGCGGGAAGAGGTTGTACTGCTGGAAAACCATCGACACCTGATGGCGCAGCGGACGCATCTGTTTCTCCGTCCTGAGCTTGTGGACCTCATGCGTGCCGACGCGGATGCTGCCGGTATCGATGGGGATCAGGCCGTTGATGCAGCGCAGGATGGTCGACTTGCCCGACCCCGACGGGCCGATGATGCAGACCGCTTCGCCATCCTTCACGCTCAGCGAGATACCCTTGAGCACCTGGAAGGAGGCGAAGCTCTTGGTGACGCTGTCGAGTTCGATCAGCGCATCGGTCCGGTTCATAGGGCATCTCCCTTGACCGACTGTTCCATCCGGCGCGCCAGCAGCGCGATCGGGTAACAATAGGCGAAGAACAAAAACAGGGTGGTGATATAGAAATAGACGATGACCCGCTCGTTCTCCATGGACAGCAGCGTATTCAGCGTCGTGACGACGTCCTGAATACCCGTTACCGTGGCAAGAGACGTCGCGATCATCAGGAGGGCGTAGAGGTTCATCCAGCCCGGGATCATCCGGCGCAGCGCCTGCGGGAGGATGATCCGCCCATAGATGGCCATGGGCATGTAGCCGAGCGCGCGCGCGGCTTCCCATTGCCCGGAGTGGATTGACTGCACCGCTCCCCGAATAATCTCCGCGAAGTTCGCGCCGGTCGGCAGGGCAAGGCCGATCAGCGCCTTGGCAAAGGCCGGCACGGCGATGCTGACGCCGAACAGGCGCACATTGAACGGGATGATGTAGAGCATCGCGAACAGCAGCACGATCCAGGGCGAATTGCGCAGGAAGTTCATGACAAAGAAGCAGGGCAGGCGGATGAGCCGGCTCTTGGCCATCATGCCGAAAGCCAGCAGCGTGCCCAAAATGGCGGCCAGCGCCATGGAGCCGATGCCGAGGAAAATGTTGAGCGCGAACCCGCCGGTGAGGGGCCAGCCGTCGCCGGAGCCGGTGAGCAGAAGCGGAAGGCGCATCCAGACGCGCTGCCAGTAGACAGCGCCGCCCGAGAGCGCATCCACGCAAACCCAGAGGAGAATCGCCAGCACGATGGCGAGTTGCACCAGCCGCTTCTTCTCGAAATAGGTGAGGGGCCACTGCATCTCAGTTCCCCTTGCCGTAGCCGGGGAAGGCGAGTGCGCGCTCGACGCGTGACAGGCCCCAGGACAGCAGGCTGACCAACGTCACATAGATCAGCAGGACGAGGATCATCACCTCGGCCGTGCGGAAGGTGTCATTGTAGATCTGGCCCGCATAATAGACGAGCTCGGGCACGGTGATTACCGAGGCCTGCGAGGTCGTCTTGAACAGGTTGGTCAGGATGTTCGTGAGGGCGGGCAGGCAGATGCGGCTTGCGATCGGCACCTCGATGCGTCGGAAGCGCGCCCAGCGGCTGTACCCGAGCGAGCGGGCCGCCTCGGTGACCGAGCGCGGCAGGCTCTCCAGCCCGGAGCGGAAGGCCTCGATGCACAGGGCGCCGCCGAAAAGGCTGAGCGACACCAGCGCACAATCGAAGGCGGACAGCAGCGGCACGCTCAGTCCGGTCGCCGGATCTGTCACCCGCAGGCCGATGGTGCTGAGCGTGAAATAGAAGAACAGCATCTGCAGGAGCGGCGGGGTATTGCGGAAAAGCTCGACGAACAGCTCGATCAGGGCGTCGAGCCAGGCGATGCGCAGGGTGAGGGCCAACGCACCGAAACCGCCGATAAGCACGGCAATCGCCGATGAGGTGAGTGCCAGGGCGATGGTGTTGAGTGTCCCGCGGAGCAGCCACCCCTGATAGACCGGGTCGCTTAGCCAGGAATAATCGAGACCGAACAAGGGCAGGACTCCACGGGACGCAGGATCAAGGCTGCTTCAGTTTTGCGGCGGCGGCCTTGGCACGCTCGGCGATGTAGGCCGCGTGCGGCATGCCATAGGTGGTTTCCCACTCGATCAGCTTGCCCTCGGCCTCGGCCTTGGTGATCGCCTTGTTCACGGCTTCGCGGAACGCATCGTCACCCTTACGGATGCCGGCGGCCTGCGGGATGTACTCATAGGGATCGACGGCGACCTTATAGTCGGCCCACTCGGCTTCCTCGGTCTTCTTGCGCAGGGTCATGTCGTCGAACACGAAGCCGACGCAACGATTGTCCTTGAGTGCGCGATAGGCTTCCGGCTGCGTCTTGAAGGCGGTGAGCTGGATGCCAAGATCCTCGGTGAGGTGCTTGTTATAGTACGAGCCCTGAATGCCGCAGAGCGTCAGGCCCTTCAGCTGCTCCCACTTGGAGAAGGTCGCGGCCTTGGGCGCGATGACGGACGGGCCGGGGGCCGAGACGTAATATTCCGAGAAGTCGATGACCTTGGCGCGTTCGGCGGTGACGCCGAGGGTTGCCAGAATGATGTCGATGCGCCCGGAGTTGAGGAATTCGATGCGGTTGGCCGCCACCACCGGCACAAGCTCGACCTTGCCGTCGGGGCCCAGCAGTTCCTTGGCGATATACTTGCCGAGGTCGACCTCGAAGCCGACGATCTCGCCCTTGTCGTTCAGGAGCCCATAGGGCGGATAGTCGTTCTTCACGCCGATGGTCAGCGTGCCCTTCGACTTGACGTCGGCGAGGGTGTCGGCACTCGCCGCGCCAATGCCGAGCGTTACGGCCAGCGCGGCGGCGATGGTCAGGATGGTAGTTTTCACGTTACGGCCCTCTGGTTCTGGTTGAGCATGACGTCGCGTGGCGAGAGGTGACGGGACCGCAGACAAGCCGGCGCTCGCCCTCTTGATCAAAATTTAGCCCGCACCGCATCTGCTTACTTTTTAAACATTGATTACCAGAAAATCTCATAATACAAGTCAGTGCATGCTCATTTATCATTATGTGGAAAAATGGCGGTAGCTTCTGCTAATGGCTCACAGTTGCTGGACCGTGCGGCCCTGCTGCTCGACCTCATCGCCGACGGCGCGCCCGATGGCATAAGCCTCAAGGATCTCGTGCAGCAGTCCGGCCTCAACACCGCCACCTGCCACCGGATCCTCAACACGCTGGTCGGGCATCGCCTGCTCGCGCGCGACGACAAGCGCAAGCGCTACCGGCTGGGCGCCAAGATGTTCATTTACGGGGCTCGTGCGGCACGTGGGCCCGGCCTCATCAGCCGCTGCGAGATCAGCTTGACCCGGCTGCGCAAGAAGACCGGCGAGACCACCCATCTCATGGCCCGGCACAATCACGATTCCATCTGCCTCGACCGACGCGATGGCGAATGCGTGGTGCAGACCCTGACAGGCTCCATCGGGGGATCCGTTCCCCTCGGGGCGGGGCCGGGCAGTATCGCCATGCTGGCCTATCTCGATCGGGAGGAGCAGGATTTCATCCTGCGCGCCAACGAACGCCGCTTCTGCGCCTTCCGCGACCTTCCCCCCGAGAAAGTGCAGAGGCTGATCGACGAAACGCGGGCGCGCGGCTATGCCGTGGACATCGGTGAGCTTATCCCCGGCATAGCAGGCGTTGCCATGCCGATCCTTGACGAGACCGGCGTGCCGGTTGCCTCGCTGGGGTTCACCTTTCTCTGCGCCAAGATCGTGCCCGGTTTCGTCGAGACCTACGCGGCCCTGCTGCGGGCGGAGATCGACCTGATCGAGAGCCGCAACTGATCCGTGATCAGAACGATTCCTCCAGCGTCCAGTTGACCGCAAACTCGGCGACGCTCGATGTGTTCGGCAATTCGATCAGGAAGCGGATGGCGCGGCCGATATCGGCGGGGTCGGTCAGCTCCTCCGCGCTGCGCGTGGTGAGCGGCAGACCCATATCGGTCGCCACGAAGCCAGGGCAGACCGCGGTGGCGCGGATACCCTTGTCGAAGCCGGTGTGCCGGAGCGCATGGGCAAGGCCGGTGGCGGCGAACTTGGACACGGAATAGAGGCTGGAGATCGCCGACTTCACCCGCTTTCCGGAGAGGGAGGAGACGATGATGACGCGCCCACGCCCGCAGGCAGCGAGATCGTCCCAGGCCGCCTTTGCGAGACGCCGGGGCGCGGCGACATGGACCTCCATCAGCCGGTCCAGTTCCTCGTCCTCGGCGGCGATGACATCCTTGCGGATCATGATGCCGGCATTCGCCACCACAGCGTCGATGCGACCGAAGCGCGCCCGCGCCTCGTTCACCCAGCGTTCCGCGGCGTCGGGAGCCGTCGCTTCATAGGCGCAGGCCTGTACCTCGCCCGGCCCCTGCGTGGCCCATTCCGGGAGCGACGGGTCGCGCATGCCAAGCGAAACGTTCCAGCCGGCCTGCATCATCTCGCGAGCGGTTGCCGCGCCGATGCCGCGTCCGCCGCCGGAGATCAAAACGGTACGTTGGGTCATAAGGAGCCTCTCAGGCGTGGGGGGGCAGGTCGGCACCCTCGCGTCGCGCCGCGCGGGTGTCGCTGTAGCGGAAGTAACGGAGCCTCAGCTTCGGCGCGTAATCCATGTAGAAGGGCGCGGCTTCCAACGGCTCGACGCGCAGCGACAGGTCGCTTTCCGGCACGCCCATCGCCCATTCGGCGAGAATGCCGCCCAGCATCGAGCCGGTCGGTACGCCTCGACCGGACAGGCCGGTGAGCGCCACCACGCCCGGCGCCAGCCCGAACAGGCGGGGTACGGTGCGTACCTGCATGTCGAGTTCGCCGTACCAGAAATATTCCCAGCGGATCGTCCCGGTGATCTGCGGGTGGAGCCAGCGCAGCCGGTCCGCCATCACCTGATGGGTGTAGGCCATGTCCCTGCCGCGCGCGCCCATCGGAAACATCGAAGCGACGATGCGGCCCTCGGCGTTGTATTTGTAGACATAGATGTCGCCACGCCCGTCATGCATCGTGGTGTTCTGCGGCAGCACGGTGGCGCGCAGTTCCGGGTCGAGCGGCTGGGTGGCGCAGACGAAGACCTTGAGGATCTTGAAGCTGCGGTCGAGCTTCGGCCACGCTTTTACGGTGTAGGCGCCGGTGGCGAAGATCACCTTGTCGGCCACCACCTCGCCGCGCGGGGTCTTCACCTTCCAGCGCAAGCCCTCGGGCTCGATATCCTCGGCCGGCGAGTCCGTGTAGAGCGTCGCGCCCTCCTGCATCACGGCGCGGGCCAGACCGCGCGCATAGCTGAGAGGGTTCATGTGGCCGGCTTCCTCGTGGAACCAGCCGCCGTGGAAGCGCGGGCTTCCCGTGATCTCGGTCACCTCGTCGCGGTTGAGCAGCCGGGTGCGGGCGCCGACGGCGTTGTACTGGTCAACCTTGCCCTTGAGTATGTCGACCGCGCCGGGCCGCAGGGCGCCCATGACATAGCCGTTCTGCTGCCACTCGCAATCGATCTGGTAGTCGCGGGTCATCGCGGAAACGCGGTCATTGGCGCGGGTCTGGCGGTGGATCAACCGCTCCGCCCAGGGCTCACCGAGGATCTTTCGCAGCGAGGGAATGCTGTAATAGCTGAAGGTCGGCGTGCAGTGGCCGGCATTGCGCCCGGAGCCGCCAAAGCCGGCTTCCTGCGCTTCAAGCAGCACGACCTTCACACCTTGCCGCGCCAGTTCGAGGGCGGTGGTCAGGCCGGTGAACCCGGCGCCGACGATGCAGACGTCTGCACTCACACGCCCTTCGAGCGGGGCCGTTACCGGCGCAGCGGTCGCGGTCGCATACCAAAGGGTGGTGTTGAAAGGGGAGAACTTGCTTGTCGTCGTCACGGTCGCAGCAGGCTCCGAAATCCGGGGATATCCGGAGCGGACCATGGGGCCATGACAGCCGTCAATATTATTCCACAATGAGAATTTCACATGATAAAATTCTCACATATTGAGAAATGGAGATGCAGCCGGTCATCGCGTGACGCGCCAAACGCGCCGCCCCTTCCAGCGTGGCCGGAGGCTGCGTGTCTCACAAAAGGCGTAGCGTTCATGATGATCTACAGGCGCGGTCCTACCCCGCCGGCTTCATCCGCGCCGACCAGATTTCAGGGATTGCGCGTGCATAGATCGGCCGGGGCACTGAGGGCCAGTTGAACTCGTCCCAATAGGCGATGCGGGATTCGCCCGAATACCATTGCGGCACCCAGAAGCGTCCCGCGCGCAGCCGGCGGTCAAGCACATGGCAGGCGGTGCGCAGCTTGTCGCGCGTATCGGCGGCGATCACCTCGTCGATCAGCCGGTCCACCACGGGATCGGCGATGCCCGACAGGTTGTTCGAGCCCGGCGTCGAGGCGGCGCGCGCGCCGAAATGGTTGCGCAGCGAATCGCCGGGGACGGTGGAGACCGAGAAGCGTCGCACCGTGGCGTCGAAATCGAACTCGTTGAGCCGGCGCTGATATTGCGGGGAATCCACAAGGCGGAAATTCGCCTCGATGCCCAGCAGTTTCAGGTTCTTGATGAAGGGGGCGGTGTGGCGCTCCAGCCCGTTCTCATCGTCGAGGAACTCGATGGTCAGCGCCTTGCCCTGCGGATCGGTGAGGCGGCCGTTCTGGATGTGCCAGCCGGCGTCGCGCAGCAGCTGCGTGGCCTTGCGCAGCATGGCGCGGTCCTGGCCGGAGCCATCGGAAACCGGCGGCGACCACGGCTCGCCCTTCAGCGCGGAGATGTCCTCGGCGCTGAGCTTGTCGCCAAGCTGTTCGATGAGGGCGATCTCCGCCGGCCCGGCCGGGCCTTCCGCCTTGAGGTCGGAGTTCTCGAAGAACGAGGTCGTGCGCTTGTAGGCGTCGAACATCAGGTTCTTGTTGGTCCACTCGAAATCGAAGGCGTAGGAGAGCGCCTCGCGCACGCGCGGATCGGCGAATTGCGGACGCCGTGTATTGAGGAACCAGCCCTGCGCGCCCGAGGGTGTCCTGTCGGGCAGTATCGCCTGCTTCACGCGCCCGTCGAGCAGAGCGGGGAAATTGTATCCCGTCGCCCAGGTGCGGGCGGTGAACTCCTGCCGGAACAGATAGGCCTTCGCCTTGAAGCCCTCGAAGCCGATCTCGCGGTCGCGGAAATACTCGTAGCGCAGCGTGTCGAAATTGTTCACTCCGGCGTTCACTGGCAGGCCAGCCGCCCAGTAGTCGGCGACGCGCTCATAGGCGATGTAGCGGCCCGGCTCGAAGCGGCCCACCTTGTAGGGCCCTGAGCCGAGCGGTGGCTCCAGCGTGCTCTCGTCGAAGGTGTGGGCACTGTAATAGGCCCTGGAGAAGATCGGCAGAGAGGCGACGAACAGGGGCACGTCGCGCGCCCGTGTCGGGGAAAAGCGGACGGCGACGACATCCGGGCTGTCCGCGGCGGCGCTCTCCATGTCGCGCAGGCTCTGCGCGATGACGGGATGGCCCTTCTCTTTCAGTATATTGAGCGAGAAAGCGACATCCTCGGCGGTGAGAGGACTGCCGTCATGGAAGCGCGCCTCAGGTCGCAGGCGGAAGCGGTAGAGCGTCCCATCCGGAGAGACGGCGACGCTTTTGGCGACGAGGCCGTAGACTGCGTCCGGCTCGTCGAAGGCGCGCACCATCAGCGAGTCGAAGACGAGATCGATGCCTTGTGCGCCGTCGCCCTTCAGAATGTACCCGTTGAGCGAGTTGAAGGTCTGGAACGACTGGTTGAACGCCGCCGTCGGCCCGATCTGCGAGAAGGTGCCGCCTTTGGGCGTCGCGGGGTCGACATAGTCGAAATGGGCGAAATCGGCGGGGTATTTCAGGTCGCCAAAGGCGGAGAGGCCGTGAACCTCCGGCGAGGGGGCCGCGGCCTGCGCGAGGCCGCGGCGGGGCAGGGCAAGCGCCGCCGCACTGCCGGCCGCGAGGGTGAGGACGGACCGGCGGGAGAGGCTCATCACTGCGCGCCACCCGTCTGCGCGGCCTTGGCGGCATCCCACCACCAGATGTCGGGGAAGCCGATGGAATATTCGGGCAGCTTCTCCGGGTGGCCGAAGCGGTTCCAGCGCGCGGTGCGGGAATTGGGGTAGTTCCAGCTTGGCACGACATAGTCATGTGCCAGCAGCACGCGATCGAGCGCATGGGTGGCGGCGACCAGTTCCTCGCGGTCCTTCGCGTAGATCACCTTCTCGATCAGCGCATCGATGCCGGGGTCCTTGATGCCGGCATAGTTGCTGGAGCCTTCGCGGTCGGCGGCATCCGAGCCCCAGAAGTCGCGCTGTTCGTTGCCGGGCGACAGCGACTGGCCCCAGCCGGCGATAATCATGTCGTAGTCGCGGGCGCGCAGGCGATTAATGTACTGCGAGGTGTCAACCTGGCGGACCGTCACGGTCATGCCCAGGCGTTCGAGCGAGGGCTTGTAGAACAGTACGACGCGCTCGAATGCCGGGTTGGCGAGCAGGAACTCGATGGTGAAGGGCTCGCCCTTGGCGTTCACCAGCTTGCCGCCCTTAACCTCGTAGCCGGCCTGGCGCAGCAGGTTCGCCGCCTCGCGCAGATTGCCGCGCCGCAGCCCCTCGCTCCACCCTTCCGGATTGGTGTAGGGCGTGGTGAAGACGCTGGCGGGGATCTTGTCCTTCACGCTCTCGAGAATCTCCAGCTCCTTGCCCTGCGGCAGGCCGGAAGAGGCGAGCTCGGTGTTCTGGAAATAGCTCGACGTGCGCTTGTACTGACCGAAGAACAGGGTGCGGTTCATGCCGTCGAAGTCGAGCGCCAGATTGAGCGCGCGGCGCACCCGCTGGTCCTGGAACTTGTCGCGGCGCAGATTGGGGATGAAGGCCTGCATCGCCCCGGACGAACGGTTGGGGAACTCCTCCAGGATCACCTTCCCGTCCTTCACGGCGGGGAAGTTGTAGGCGGTGGCCCAGTCCTTCGCCGAGGTCTCGATGCGGAAGTCGTATTGGTCGCCCTTGAACGCCTCCAGCTCGACCGTGCTGTCGCGGAAATACTCGTAACGCTGCTCGGCGAAATTGTTGGTGCCGACATTCACGGGCAGGTCGCGGCCCCAATAGTCCGGTACACGCTCGAAGGAGATCGTCCGTCCGGGGACCACCTGCTTGACCTTGTAGGGGCCCGAGCCGAGCGGAATTTCCAGCGTGGTCTGGCTGATGTCGCGCGGCTTGCCATTCGCGTCCGTGCCGGTCCACCAGTGCTTCGGCATGACGCGCAGCTGGCCGAGGATCTGCGGCAGCTCGCGATTGCCGGTCTGGTCGAAGGTAAAGGTCACCTCGCGCTCGCCGGTCACCGCGGCGGATTTGACGTGGCTGTAATAATAGGCCTGGCGCGGGTTGTTCTTGGTCAGCTGCTCGAACGACCAGACGACGTCGTCCGGTGTGACCGGCTGGCCGTCGTGCCATTTGGCTTCCGGGCGCAGGCGATAGGTTACGGAGGAGAAGTCGGCGGGGTAGCTCACCGCTTCCGCCAAGAGACCGTATTCGGTCGCCACCTCGTCGGAGGCGGGCGCCATCAGCGTGTCGTAGATCAGCTGCAAGCCGGCCACCGGCGTGCCGCGGGTGATGATGTCGTTCAGCGAATCGAAGGTGCCGTCGGCGGAAAGGCGCAGCAGCCCTCCCTTCGGCGCGTCCGGATTCACATAATCGAAGCGCTTGAAATCGGCCGGGTATTTCGGCTGGCCGAGCAGCGAGAGCCCGTGGTGCCACTGACGCTCGCCCGAGGCCGCTTTCCCGGCGTCCTGCGCCATCGCCGGGGCCGCCAGCAGGCAGAGCCCGATGAGCGCGGTGCTGAGGCGAAGGGGAGGGCGGCGGACGGCAAGGCGAGTGTTCATGCAGGCATCCTTCTCGAAACCACGCGGCGGCTGCAGCCGATGGCGGGGATTATGAACTGTTACGTTCCGAAAAGAATAAGGCCGGGGCGCGAAGCGCCGCCGGCCTGACGGAAACGTGAATTTCTAAAGGGGAAGAGGCGGCGCGCCGCCTCACCGTCAATTGCCCGGCGCGGGAAGCGGCAGCGGGTTGTGCGACAAGGTGTTGAGGTACACCAGCAAATCGGCGCGCTCGGTTTCCTTGGCGATACCCGCGAAGCCCATGGCGGTGCCGGGAATGTCGGCCTTCGGGTTCTTGATGAAGTCCGAGAGGTCCTGGAAGGTCCAGTTTCCGCCATGCGCCTTCAACGAAGCCGAATAGGCAAAGCCTTCGGCGCTGGCCACCGGGCGGCCGACAATGCCGTAGAGATCCGGGCCTACCTTGGCGCCGGCGCCTTCCACGAAATTATGGCAGGCCGCGCACTTCTTGGCGATGGCGGCACCCTTCTCGACGCTCGCCGCGCCCAGCAGCTGGGCAATCGGCACATCCGCCGGCGCTGCCGCCTGAGCCGCGCCGCTGCCGCCTTCCTGCACGGCGATCTCGAAGCCCGGCTTCTCCGGCGCGTGGCTGGAAAACAGGATGTCGGCGAACACGTTCAAGCCGAGCGTGAAGGTCAGCACGCCCAGAACCGCACCAGCAATCTTGTTCAGCTCGAAGCTGTCCATCGAAAATATCGCTCCCTAAAGTCCCGGGGGGCGGCGTCCCCTCCGGCCGGTTCGCCGGTGCCCCCTGTCGAATGTAGCAGCCACCTGACGCAGCCGCCAATCGCGCGGCGGAACTAATCATTTTGACGGTTGACGTGCAACCCGTATAAGCGCGCCGCGATTGCCACTTTTCGCCGTCCGGGCGGTGGTCAGGCGAGCGCGGGACCTTACGTGAAGGCGCGGCGATGTCCTCTCAGGACGTACTTATTCTTATTCCAGCCCGCATGGCCTCGACACGGCTGCCAGGCAAGCCGCTTGCCGATGTCGGCGGCCGCCCGATGATCGTCGAGGTGGCGCGGCGTTCCGCCGCGGCAGATATCGGCCGCGTTGTGGTCGCAACCGATGACGAAGCTGTGCGTGACGCCGTGTCTGCGGCCGGATTCGAGGTCGTGATGACCCGATCCGACCATGCCTCGGGTTCCGACCGAATCTTCGAGGCGCTTGGCCATATCGATCCCGAGGGCCGGGCCACCCGCGTCGTCAACGTGCAGGGCGACCTGCCCACGATCGATCCGGTGTTGATCCGCGCAGCGCTGGACCTGCTGGACGACCCGGCCGTCGACATCGGGACCCTTGCCGCCGAAATCACGGTCGAGGCGGAACGCAGCAACCCGAACGTGGTGAAGGCGGTAGGCAGTCCTCTCGCGCCGGCGCATCTGCGCGCGCTTTATTTCACCCGTGCGACAGCCCCTTATGGCGAGGGTCCGCTGTTCCACCACATCGGGCTCTATGCCTATCGCCGCAGCGCGCTGGAGCGCTTCGTCGCGCTGCCGCCCTCGCCGCTGGAGAGCCGCGAGAAGCTGGAGCAGCTGCGCGCGCTGGAGGCGGGCATGCGCATCGACATCGCCATTGTCGATACCGTCCCGCTTGGCGTCGATACGCCGGAAGATCTGGAGCGGGCGCGCGCGCTGCTCGCGCATGAAGCTGAAGGAAACAGCCTATGACCACCCGCCGCACCGTCGTCTTCCAGGGCGAGCCGGGCGCCAATTCGCACATCGCCTGCCGCGAGGTCTTCCCCGATCATGAGGCGGTGCCGTGCGCGACGTTCGAGGATGCCTTCGCCGCGCTGAAGAACGGCGAGGCCGATCTCGGCATGATCCCGATCGAGAACTCGATCGCCGGGCGTGTGGCCGACATCCATCACCTGATGCCGACCTCGGGGCTGACCATCATCGGCGAGTTCTTCCTGCCGCTGTCGCACCAGCTGATGGCGGTGCCGGGTGCCTCGCTGGCGACGGTGAAGTCGGCGGAAAGCCATGTCATGGCGCTGGGCCAGTGCCGCAACATGATCCGTAAGCTCGGCCTCAAGGCAATCGTCGGCGCCGATACGGCGGGATCGGCGCGTCTGGTGGCGGAGTCCGGCGACCCGACGCGCGCGGCCATCGCCTCGCGGCTCGCCGCCGAGATCTACGGGCTCGACATCATCGCCGAAAACATCGAGGACGATTCGCACAACACCACGCGCTTCATCATCCTCGCCCGCGAGGGCGACTGGGCGCCGGCCAATAACGGGCCGACGGTGACGACCTTCGTGTTCCGCGTACGCAACGTACCGGCCGCGCTCTACAAGGCGCTGGGCGGTTTTGCGACCAATGGCGTGAACATGACCAAGCTGGAATCCTATCAGCTGGACGGTGAGTTCTTCGCCACCCAGTTCTATGCCGACGTCGATGGCCACCCCGACGACCACTCGCTGAAGCTGGCGCTGGAAGAGCTGTCGTTCTTCTCCAAGGAAGTGCGCATTCTCGGCGTTTACCCAGCCCACGAATACCGGATCGCGCTTCGGGCTTGAGGACGGGGCTGCCTCAAGCGGCCCTGTTGTCGGTCTCGAAGATCCGCATCGCGGCGGCGAGAGGTTCCGGGCGCCCGAGAAGATAGCCCTGTACCTTCTCGATCCCGAGCTGGCGCAGCGTCGTCAGCTCGGCGTCTGTCTCCACGCCTTCGCGATGATCCGGGCGTTGGTTTCGCGGGCGAACTTGACCAGGGCGGAGGCGAGCGCACGCCGTGAGGGGTCGAGATCGATGCTCCGCGTGAGGTTCATGTCCAGCTTGATGAGGTCCGGGCGCAGATAGAGAATGTGCTGGAGGCTGGAATATCCCGTGCCGGCGTCGTCCACGGCGAGCCTCAGGCCCCGGGTCCTGAACGGTTGAAGAGTGGCGATGATCTCGTTGTAGCTCTCCACCATCTCGTGCTCGGTCAGTTCCACGACGATGCGCTCCACTGGGAGTGTGGCGAGCGTCTCGCTTAGTTCTGGGCTCAGTATCGTCGCCGGCGAGGCATTCACGGCGAGATAAGCCTCGGGCGGAAAGCTCGGCAGTGATGACATCGCCAGCTTGATCGCCGCCATTTCAAGCTCGACGCCCAGCCCGGTTTCGGCCGCTTCCGCGATCCATTCGTTTGGCGGGCGCAAGGGGAGGGCGGAGAAGCGCGACAGGCATTCGAGGCCGATCGGGCGGCCCGTCGCGACATGCCAGATCGGCTGATAAACAATCGAGATCTCGTGCTCGTCGATGGCTTTCCGAACGCGGTCGCGCTTTGCGTCGAAGGTGCGCTGAACGGTCAGGGCCTGCTCGATGTCGAGCGCTGCAAGCTCCGCGAAGGCCTTCATCGTCTGGAGGTCGCGGGCATGCAGCGTATGATCGGGCTGTGGGCCGAGGCAGCAGAACATGCCGTAGACGTTGCCGTTCCGCAGCTTGAGCGGCACGCTGAGATGCTTGCCAATCGGCAGGTTCCGCGTGATCGGCAGAGCCATCGCGACCGGTTCCGACGAGGTGTCCGGTATGAACTCGGGCAAGCGGCCCGCAAGGATGTGCCGGCAGTACACATCGTCGAGGGAAACGGAATCGCCGACCTTGATCATCGCCTCAAGGCCAGGGGCGTCCACGGCCCGGAAAACGGCGCGGCTGCCGATGAACTCGGAGATGTAGGCGACTTCCATGCCCAGATGCCGGCGGATGACCTCCAGAATCCGCTTCAGCGAACCGGAAATGTCGGCTTCATCCGTAGGCCCGCCCATGCTACCCGTTCCGCTGCCACGACCGCTGGCCGGCCGCCACCCAGGGATGTGCCCCCAGGTCAATTTAAGGCAGTGATGGACAACATCAAGATGCCACTTAGGGGGCTGCTCGCTACTCTGCCGCAGCCTCTCCGCCAGCGGCACGCTCCTCGGCATCCTCGATGGTCTTCAGCGCGTCCGGATGCGGCATCGAGATAATGTTGTAGCCGGAATCGACGAAGTGGACCTCGCCGGTCACGCCGGTCGAAAGATCGGAGAGAAGGTAGAGCGCGGAACCGCCGACCTCATCGATGGTGACGGTGCGGCGCAGCGGCGCGTGGCGCTTCTGGTAGTTGAACATCAGTCGCGCATCGGCGATGCCCGCGCCGGCCAGCGTGCGGATGGGGCCGGCGGAAATGGCGTTCACGCGGATGCCGTGCGGGCCGTAGTCGGCGGCGAGATAGCGCACGCTCGCCTCCAGCGCCGCCTTGGCCACGCCCATGACGTTGTAGTTCGGCATGACGCGGGTCGAGCCGCCATAGGTCAGGGTGATGAGCGATCCCCCATTGGGCATGATCGCCGCCGCGCGCTTGGCGAGCTCCGTGAAGGAGAAGCAGGAAATCACCATAGTGCGGGTGAAATTGGCGCGCGTGGTGTCGGCGTAGCGGCCCTTCAACTCGTTCTTGTCGGAAAATCCGATGGCGTGGACGAGGAAGTCGATCGTCCCCCATTTGTCCTTCAGTGCCGCAAAGGTGTCGTCGACCGATGCGAGATCCTCGACATCGCAGGCCAGCACCGTATCGCTGCCCAAGCTTTCCGCCAGCGGCTTCACGCGCCGGCCCAGAGCCTCGCCCTGATAGGTGAAGGCGAGTTCCGCGCCCTGGCCAGCCAGCGTCTTGGCGATGCCCCAGGCGATGGAGTGATCGTTCGCGACACCCATTATGAGGCCGCGTTTGCCCTGCATCAGGCTCATATCGATGTCCTTCCGCGCGGGTCCCGTCAGGCCGCGTCCGGGTGTTGAAGTACCAGAACGGCGTTGGTGCCGCCGAACCCGAAGCCGTTGGAGAGCACGCGGCCGAGCTTCACATTGTCGACCCGCTCACGCATGATCGGCATGTCTGCAAAGGCCGGGTCGATTTCGTCGATATGCGCGCTCGCCGAGATGAAGCCATTCTGCATCATCAGGATCGAGTAGATCGCCTCGTGCACGCCGGTGGCGCCCTGCGAATGGCCGGTCAGTGACTTCGTCGCCGAGATGGGCGGGCACTTGTCGCCGAACACCGCGCGGATCGCCTCGATTTCCTTGAGGTCGCCGACCGGGGTCGAGGTGGCGTGCGGGTTGATGTAGTCGATCGGCGCACCCTGGCCCTTCAGCGCCAGCTGCATGGCGCGGGCTGCGCCCTCGCCCGAGGGAGCGACCATGTCGGCGCCGTCCGAGGAGGCGCCAAATCCGACGATCTCGGCATAGATGCGCGCGCCGCGGGCCTTGGCGTGCTCCAGTTCTTCCAGAACCAGCACGCCGGCGCCGCCGGAGATGACGAAGCCGTCGCGGTTCTTGTCATAGGGACGCGAAGCGACCGCGGGGCGATCATTATAGTCGGAGGACATGGCGCCCATGGCGTCGAACAGGTCCGACAGGGTCCAGTCGAGATCCTCGCAGCCGCCGGCGAACATGATGTCCTGCTTGCCCCACTGGATCTGCTCGGCGGCGTTGCCGATGCAGATATTGGTGGTGGCGCAGGCGGCGGAGATGGAATAGCTCGCGCCCTTGATCTTGAACCAGGTCGACAGCGTGGCCGAGGCAGTGGAGCCCATCGCCTTCGGCACTGCGAAGGGGCCGACCCGCTTGGGGCTGCCATTCTTGCGGGTAATGTCGGCGGCCTCGACGATGGTGCGGGTGGAGGAGCCGCCCGATCCCATGACGAGGCCGGTGCGCTCGTTGGAAATCTCATGCTCCTCAAGGCCCGCGTCGCGGATGGCCTGCTCCATCGCAACATGGTTCCACGCGGTGCCGCCGCCGTGGAAGCGCATGGCGCGGCGGTCGACGATGGCGCTCGCATCGAGATCGGGCGCGCCATAGACCTGGCTGCGGAAGCCGAGGTCGACATAGCTCTGCGAGCGGGTGATGCCGCTCTTGCCCTCGCGCAGCGAGGCCAGCACCTCCTGGGTGGAGTTGCCGATCGACGAGACGATGCCCATTCCGGTTACGACAACGCGGCGCATAGGCTTCCTTTCCTTCAAAGCAGGCGAGATGGCGCCGCGCGCGGCGCTCCGCAAGGTCCGTCCATCAGGACTGGAACAGGCCGACCTTCAGATCGCCGGCGCGATAGATGACTTCGCCATCGGCTTCAAGCCAGCCATCGGCGATGCCGAGCACCAGCTTCGAGCGCATGACGCGCTTGAAGTCGATGCCGTAGACGACCTTCTTGACCGTCGGCAGCACCTGGCCGGAGAACTTGATCTCGCCGGCGCCAAGGGCCCGTCCGCGCCCGGGAGCGCCGAGCCAGCCGAGATGGAAGCCGACGAGCTGCCACAGAGCATCGAGGCCGAGGCAGCCGGGCATCACCGGATCGCCGATGAAGTGGCAGGCGAAGAACCAGAGGTCCGGATTGACGTCGAGCTCGGCCCGCACATGGCCCTTGCCGTTCGGTCCGCCGGTCTCCGAAATCTCGGTGATGCGATCGAACATGAGCATGGGCGGGGCAGGAAGCTGGGCATTGCCCGGTCCGAAAAGCTCACCGCGCCCGCACGCGAGCAGTTCCTCGTAACTGAAGCTAGACTGGCGCTCGACCATCGTCCCCGTATCACCCAACGTTGTTTCTTCTGCCTTGCGCGGCACCCTGTGAGCGGTCTTGCCGCCGTTGCGAAAGACGGTTCGCACCCGAAGGCTGGCCGTCGATCGCTGCGCTTCCTATCACACGGTCAGGCGGGCTCAAAGCTGGCAGTCCGCCCGGCGAAAACCAAAATGTCACGGGTGTGACGCCATCTCCGCCCGAAGCCGGCGCGCGACAGATTGGAATGATTACGATCATTCGCCACGATATTGCCCCGGCGGATTGCGTACAGATATACTGCAAGTGAAAAACAGGGTGCCGCTGGCGGAGCTTAGTCGCGGCGCCAATTGTCACATGACGGATCGCGCGTCGCGGATTCCCGGAAACGGGAGCCGGGTCGCCCGGGCTACGGTAGTCGGAAGTCGAGATGAGCGAAATCTTTCGCCCCCACCCAATTGCAGTTTCCCGCGTCGTGATGGACGAGGGCGAACCCGTTCTCCCGGTCGCCAAGCTGCGGGATGGGGCTGGCAGCGGCCGGACCGGCTGTCCGTTCCACGACGTGCGCCACATGCTGCGCGATGTCGGCCTGCGCCCGACCCGCCAGCGCCTGGCGCTCGGCTGGCTGCTGTTCGCCAAGGGCGACCGGCATGTCTCTGCGGAAATCCTGCATGAGGAAGCCATCAAGGCGCGTTTCCCGGTCTCGCTGGCCACCGTGTACAACACGCTGCATCAGTTCACCGAGGTCGGCCTGCTGCGCGAGCTGGCATCACCACCACTTCTTCATGGAAGGCGAGAACAACCTTCTCGATATTCCCAGCGCTGCCGTTGAGGTGGAGCGCATTCCGGAGCCGCCGGAGGGTTATGAAGTCGCCCGCGTCGACGTGGTGGTGCGCCTGCGCCCCAAGCGCCGCTCCTGATCGTTCCCACAGCGTTTCCGAAGGCCGGTCGTGAGACCGGCCTTTTTCGTTTGGGCGTACCATGCGGATTGAGCGCGTCGCCGTCCGCCCCGCGCCGCCGTCGCCTCAGTCGAATTTCTCGCCGGGATAGACGCCCCAGAGCTTTTCCTGCTCCACGAAGCCGTCGAAGCCATTGTCGAAGAAGCGGCACCATTTGCCGTCGCAGTGATCGACCTTGCCGAGCACGCCGGGCTCCAGCCGGGCGCGCACGGCGGCATCCTTCTCGGGCGCCGCATAAAGCGCCGTCGATTCGTTCTTGGCCCAGGGGTTCACCAGAGCGGTGCGCCGACCCGACAGCATCGAATGGTAAACCCAGCCCTCCGCGCCGTCCGAATCACGGATGCGGCGCCACGTCTCGAACTCCGCAGTGACCTCGACCGGCAGACCCGCGCGGGTGAATACCCAGGCGACGCCGTGGTCGCGTGTCGGGCCCGAACGCACATTAACCTTGTCGGCCTTGAGGCTGAGGAAGCGCGGCACGGGCAGCCCGCTGGCGCGCCCGACAGGCCCCTTGGAATCAGCCGCGCCGGCCTCCGTCTCTTGCGCCGATGCCGGGGCGGCGGCGGGCAGTAACACGAGCAAAGCCGCCGCCAGCGCCAGCGCGCTGCCGTTCCCGATCTGCCGTCCCAGATCCTTATGGCTGCGGAGCCTCGCCCCAATCCGAAGCCATGTCTTACGCATCATTCCGTCCATTCAACCGTTCGTCGATATCTGGGCGCATTGGTGTGCGCCATCTGCGAGGCAACGCCTGCACCTCAATCCGGTACATTTTTGTGTTTCACGGACCCGTCTGCTAAGGAACGCAACACCCCGACGGCGCGAGTGTGTGCCCTCAGCGTTAACGGGAGCTTGATGCCGACAGCTATTCGCACGGGGAGTGACATGGCCCGCAAAAAGCCGCTGGTTGTTGTCACGCGCAGATTGCCTGACAAAATCGAAACCCGGATGCGCGAACTCTTCGACGCACGCCTCAATGTCGAGGATGTGCCGATGTCGCAGGCGCAGCTGGCCGAAGCGATGGCGAGCGCCGACGTGCTGGTGCCGGCGATCTGCGACCGCATCGATGCCAGGGTGATCGAGGCGGCGGGCCCGAATCTCAAGCTGATCGCCAATTTCGGCAACGGCGTCGACCATATCGACGTTGCGGCGGCGACGGCGCGCGGCATCACCATCACCAACACGCCGGGTGTGCTCACCGAAGATACCGCCGACATGACCATGGCGCTGATCCTCGCCGTGCCGCGCCGGCTGACCGAAGGTGCGGCGCTTATCACCAGCGACGACGGCGCCTGGCCCGGCTGGTCCCCGACCTGGATGCTCGGCCATCGCATCTGGGGCAAGCGGCTCGGCATCATCGGCATGGGGCGCATCGGCCAGGCGGTGGCACGGCGTGCCAAGGCTTTCGGCCTGCAGATCCACTACCACAATCGTCGCCCCCTGCCGGCCCATATCGAGGATGAACTTGAGGCGACCTATTGGGACAGCCTCGACCAGATGCTGGCGCGGATGGACATATTGTCCGTCAACTGCCCGCATACGCCGGGCACCTTCCATCTCCTGTCCGCCCGCCGGCTCAAGCTGATCCGGCCGGACGCCTACATCGTCAACACCGCGCGCGGCGAGGTCATCGACGAGCATGCGCTGATCCGCATGATCGAGAATGGCGAGATCGCCGGCGCCGGCCTCGACGTGTTCGAGCGCGAGCCGGCGGTGAGTCCGAAGCTGCTAAAGCTCGCGCGCGCCGGCAAGGTGGTGCTGCTGCCGCATATGGGCTCGGCCACCGTCGAGGCGCGCGTCGACACCGGCGAGAAGGTCATCGTCAACATCAAGGCGTTCATGGACGGTCACCGTCCGCCTGACCGTGTGCTGCCCAGCATGCTGTGAGGCTGTGCCGGCTCGTCGCCTCACCGCCGGTGGTGCGACAGGTCGGTGATGGTCGGTGCCGTGCCGGTGAGCGGGTTGTCCGGATCCCACTCATAGTCCAGCGTCTCAAAGCGCATGGAGCGGGTGTCGATCATCAGCAGCCGCCCGACCAGGCCTTCGCCGAAGCCGACAATGGCACGGATGGCCTCCAGCGCCACCAGCGAGCCTGCCACACCGGCCAGCGCCCCAAGAATGCCGGCCTCCGCGCAGGTCGGTACGGTGCCGGCCGGTGGCGGCTCGGGGAAGAGGCAGCGATAGGTCGGATTGGGCGTGCCGTCCGCCCGCCTCTCATGCGGCCGAAGCGTCGTGACAGTGGCGTCGAAGCGCCCGAGCGCCGCCGTCACCAGCGGTTTGCGCGCGAGCGCGCAGGCGTCCGCTACGAGATAGCGGGTCGAGAAATTGTCCGAACCGTCGATCACCACGTCGACCCCGGCAATCAACTCCATCGCGTTCTCGGGCGTCATGCGCTGCGTGATGCCTTCCACCTTCACATGCGGGTTGAGCGCGGCGACGAAGGCTTCCGCGCTCTCCGTCTTCGGCCGGTCGATCGCCGCAGTCGTGTGGATGACCTGCCGCTGCAGGTTGGACAGCGAGACGACATCGTCATCGACGATGACGAGGCGCCCGACGCCGGCGGCGGCGAGATAGAGCAGCGCCGGTGCGCCGAGCCCACCGGCGCCCACCACCAGCACACTGGCCTTTTTGAGCTTCTGCTGGCCCGGCCCGCCGATTTCCGCCAGCACGAGATGACGCGCATAACGCTCCACCTCGTCGGGCGAAAACAGGGAGGGGCGGGCGGTCTGTTGGCCGGTTGGCGCATCGATGCTGGTCATGACCGCCTATATAGCAACGATGTACGCCGCCCGCACCGTCGCGCCGCGCTGGCGTCAAATTGCCCGCTCACGCCGCATCGACTATGAACACTGCCTGTGAGAGCGGCGCCCGCGCCCTCGGCACCCGTAGCTCAGCTGGATAGAGCGCTGCCCTCCGAATGAGGCGGGTGCCGAAAACGCTAGCATTCGGAACAGCTTAATCCCCAAGGATACTGTGATCGCCGGCTGATCCTGGACGATTCTCGAGGCACGAACCCGCCACTCCCTGGTCGTCCCGACACGGCTGGATACCTATCCGCATCGCTGACTGAGCATGCCACAGGCGAGCTTCAAAGCGAGGCCCGTGAGCGCTAAGTTGACAGGAGTGTCTCCGAGGCACCCCGGATGTTACGCGCGAGCGCCAAATAGGTATTTTTCGGGAGACCAGACGGGCTCGAGTGTTACATCTCTGGCCCGTAATGTTACGCTATGTTTACACTATGTTGACAGATCGGCTCCGATTTCGCGTTTTTCGGCTCGATGTAACACTCCGTGCTTGCTCACATTGCTGCGCCAAATCCCTTATTTGACCGGGGCTTTCGGCGGCCTGCGAATTCTCCCGAAATACATATTAGTCGCCGGATCGGCCTTCGCCGCGCGCATTTCTCCGCGTTCCTTGGCCGCTAGCCTCCACCCGACCGGGATTGTGCCTTGGCTCCCCTCTGGGGGCGTCCTACGCGATGAGGCAGGAGGTGCCCCATGGCGACGATCCGGAAGTTACGCGGGCGGTGGCAAGCCCAGGTGCGACGCAAAGGCATGAAGTGTCGCGCCAAGAGCTTCGACACGCGAGCAGACGCCGAGCGCTGGGCACGCACCCTCGAGACAGAACTCGATCGCTATGGCGTGCATGCAGACACCAGGATCGTCGAGAGCCTGACGCTCAAGGACGTCCTTGTCCGCTACCTCGATGAGGTGACGCCGTTGAAGCGTAGCGCGGATAACGAACGTTGCCGGATCAAGGCTCTGCTAAAGCGGGACATGATGTTCCGCACGATGGCGCGGCTCACACCTGGGGACGTTGCCAGCTATCGCGATGAGCGGCTCCAGACCGTAGCTTCGTCTACGGTGCTCCGTGAGCTCAACACGATCGGCCATGCCATCGAGACGGCTCGCCGCGAGTGGGGTCTGAACATCCCGCAGAACCCGGTGAAGATGATCCGTCGTCCGAAGGCGCCTCGCCCGCGGGAGCGACGGCTTCATCCCGGTGAGGAGGAGCGTCTGCTGGCTGCAGCCGACGCGGGCCGCACACCGTGGATGCGTCTACTGATCATTCTCGCCATAGAGACCGCGATGCGCCAGGGCGAGATCCTCAGCCTTAGGTGGTCGGACGTCGACCTCGAGAGGAGGATCGCTCATCTGGATGAGACCAAGAACGGCGAGCGCCGGGACGTGCCTCTCTCTACGCGTGCTCTAGAGGCTCTTCAGGCGCTCGCTGAGCAGCGCGTCGATGACCGGGTGATCCCATTTACCAAAAGCGCGGTGGGCCAGGCGTGGCTGCATCTACGAGGTCGGGCCGGCAGCAACGATCTGCACTACCACGACCTACGCCACGAGGCGGTGACCCGGCTTCTCGAGCGTGGGCTGAACGTGATCGAGGTCAGCACCATCTCCGGACACAAGGAACTCCGTATGCTTCAGCGCTATGCGCATCTGAAGGCGGTGGATCTGGTCGAGAGGCTGGGATGAGGGTTTAGTCTTGATCATTTCCGTGATTGATCAAGACTAAAAGGGATCGTATAGTCTTAATCAAATCCATCTCGTTCCTCCTACATAAGTCACACCCATGGTTCCCCTTCTCCCCCACCGACAAGCCTGTGCCTACATCCGTGTCTCTACAGACAAGCAGGGACAGTCCGGACAGGGCCTTGAAGGACAGATAGCTTCGATCACAAGGGCAGCCGAGCTTTGGGGCATCCATATCGTCGAATGGTATCAAGACGTGGCAAGCGGACGTCACTCTGATAGCCTCGGCAAGCGCGACGGCGTTCAGCGGGCGATCCGACATGCCCAAGCGTTGAAGATGCCGATCTTGGTAGACGGTCTTGATCGTCTTTCCCGGGACATGGCTAGTGTCGAGAAGCTTGTCTCCGAGACGCGCATCGAGATTATCTCGGCCAAGGAAGGATCGTTAGCTGATCCGGTCACCCTCGCTAGCCGAGCGGCACGAGCTGAACGCGAGGGCGATTTAATCTCGGAGAACACTCGTCGCAGCCTTGAAGCCAAGAAGGCTCAGGGTGTCCGGCTCGGTAATCCGACCAACTTGCCAGAGGCACAGCGCAAGGGAGCCAAGTCCAACGCTGATCGTGCGGCGGCTCAGGTGAAAGTTATCGCCGGAGAACTGGATCGTCTCGAGGCTTGGAGCATGAAGGTGCCTCAGATCGTCGAGCTTCTGAATCAGGCAGGATCTCGAACAAGCCGAGGGCTTCCCTGGACTAACGCAGCACTACGTCCGGTATTGAAGAAGGCAAAGGCGCTGAGAGCCCCGCTGCAGTTCACCGAAGTTCGCGCCACGACCGATGAAGATTGTCCTCCGGCTTACAACCAAAACACGAACTTCGGACGGTTTTGATAGCGAACTCGGCGGCAGCACGAAGTCCTAGAAAACCACAATGACAATGATGGGGATGCAGCCAGTGCTCCGTGCTTCCGGGCGTCGGAACCTCCACTTGTGGGAAGAGCGCAGAGACGCTCGTAGGCGGCTCGGTGCCAATCAGGCATCACAACCTACTCCAATGCGGCCGAGGCCAGCCAGCGCTCACACCTGACTCGGCAAACCGCCTGCCCGACGACAAGAAGTTAAAATCACAGATGGTCACTGCTTCGGCATGCTCACGGTCTTGGACGCTTGCACCCGAGAATGCCTCACCCTGGTGGCGGACACATTGCTGTTCTGCGCGTGGGTTTGCGCCGGCGGCCACACCACGCCGGGTGGTGCTGGCGGCCTGTAGCCGAGCGAGGAGTATGGGCGTTGATCATCGTAGTGCTGACGCCAGTCCTTGAGAACGATCCGTGCCTCGGCGACCCGGCGGTTGTCACAGCAGGGATACCGACTCGGATCTGCTCTGAGAACGGCATCATTCTCATCGCACTGATTCATCCGGCTCGGCGGCAAGCAAACACTCGGTGCTTGCCGAGGTGCCGTTACCCGAGCTCAGTTCATCGAGTTCATTATCCGGTCAGTCTCGGTCAGGACCTTGATGATGCGCTGGAAGTGCTTCACCTCATCGAAGTGCAGGGCTCGCCCCCGACGGTCTTTCAGCCAGCGCTGTGCCGGCTGGTATCCGCCGATGAAGAAGTCCCACGCCACCTCAGGCACCGCATCGAAGCCTTGGGTTTTGTTGATCCATATCTTTCCACCCTCCAACTTCGGACCTTCCACGACGTTGTTACCCTCCCCTTGTAAGGGATAAGGTGTGGCTCCAATCGACGTTGCGTCCATAAGATGAAGCTTGCGGAGCTGCGCGCCCTTGGTGGACAGGGTCCAAAACTCCTGAGAGCTGGCGGGATAAGGTATCCGCGGAAAGTCGATCCGGAGGAATTCGGCATAAGTCTGGCGGTAGGACGGGGAATAGAGCACCGCGTAAATGTAGTCAAATACCTGCAGCTCATCCGGAATGCCGTGTTCCTTGTCCTTCCCTAGCGACTGGATTCGCTTGAAAATATTCGGACTGAAATTCACTCGTCGTTCTCGGTCGAGATCGTGCCCAGTCGGATAGAGATAGAGCGGGAAGTGGTAGGATTGTATCGTGCTTTCACCCGTCTTCATTTCACTTGGGCAGTCTGACACCAAGAAATGGTCGTTTAAGCCTGACTTGTTCTGTCTGCCGCAGATGAGTGCGATGTTTTTGTGGCCGATCATGTGTTGCATCAAGCCGCGCCTGGAATCACCTCTCGGGATAATTTTGTGGATCTTGTCGAGGGGATAGTAAGTCCAGCGCCAATCGAGTGGACGATAGGCGATCTTGATAAAATCGCTAGCCTGATGGTCCTGAAAATTCTGCCTCTGCTCATCGAGTTGCCAGTCGCTTGTCTCGGAGAACCCATACTTCTTCAGGAGTTCGCCCTTGGCCATTGTCGCCACATCGTCAGCCATCCGGACGGCGTCGGCACGCGTGTGGTTCCCGAGAACCAGGAGTCTGTCCTTACGGAATTTAATACCGCTCAACCCTGACTGGAATAGATCGTTGATCTTGAAGCCGGCCTCGTAATTTTCGACGCCGGCAAAATCCTTTCGGGTAAAAAAATGATAATCACCGTGGAAGTTGGCCTCTTGGAAGTCGATCGACTTGAGTGAATTAGCCGTGAGGTAGTCGTATTTGCTCTGCCTCGAGCCCCAGATATCTTTCACGCGAACGTCTGCCAGACCCTCTTTTTTACCGGTTTTGATTGCGATCGTGATCGCGACACCTTGCATGATATCGAACACGTTCCGATCGGGCTGCCCCTCCGGGGTCCGCTCCTTCTTGTTCGAGTCGCCGTGCAGGTTGACGATGTAGATATCGTCGAAGGTGCGGCGTAGGTGAAGGCGCATCTTGCGGTGAACCACGCCGTCCAGGAACGAGTTATTCGTTATCATCCCGAACATGCCAACCTCGTTCGCAGACACGAAGTTTTCCGCCAAGCGGATGAACTTGACGTAGTCATCGGAAAGCGAGTTCATACTCGTCTCGTCTAGGTCAGCTTTGTAGGGCGCCACCAGCGCGTTCGCCCATTCACCCTTGTTGCTTGATGCGACCGAATAAGGAGGGTTGCCGATCACGCACATGATCGGCATGTCTCGTTTGATCGTGTTCGCGCCCTTAGCTTCACGGCTGAGCCACTGGGTGAACGGGAGTGTCTGGTTTGCCGGCTCTCCCTCCTCCAAGCTGTTCGTCAGGTAGACCGAGAGTCTGGGCGACCCCACGTCGGGCTTGTAACCGAGTTCCGTCAGGATCATGTCGATTTTCATGTGGCACATGGCGTAGGAGGCCATAAGCAGCTCGAAGCCGTGCAGCCGCGGGACAAGATCATCCGCTATGTATTTCGACCATATGCCGGGTGCGACACCTTGGACCTTCGGGGCAATCTGTTTGATCACCTCAGCCAAGAATGTGCCAGTGCCTGTCGCAGGGTCGAGGATCTGAACGCGGTGAACCTCGCGCTTCTCAATCTGGTTTTTTCCGTCCTTGCTGAACCCGCCCTTCTGGGTGCGCTTTCGCTGTCCTGTATCCCAGTTGATAGTCACCTTCGACGTATCGGCCAAGCCATCCTCGAGTCCGAAGTCGCCCTGCAACACCTCGTCTACGGCACGCACGATGAAGTTCACCACAGGTTCGGGGGTATACCAGACGCCCCGTGCCTTGCGCTTCGACGGATTGTAGGCCGCCAGGAACGTTTCGTAGAAGTGCAGGAACGGGTCGGCTTGGCCTGTGAGCTTCCCGAACCCAGCCATTACCTTCGAAATGTCAACCGCCTGGAAGACACCTGCCAGGTCATCGATGATCCAGGCGATGCGGTCATCAAGGTCATGCCCCGCAACATATCCAAACAAGGACCGAAGGAACGGATTGGATTTCGGTAGGAGCTCAAGCGCTTCCTGGCGGGTGAAGGTCTCCAGCGTTGTGTCGTGCAGGCGGGCAGCGAACATGCCATAAGCAACGGTCTCGGCATAGATGTCGGAGAAGTCCTCCGGCGTGATGTCGTGGATTAGGTTCTCTTTAAATGCGGCATACTGCACGAAAAGTTCCGACTGGAAGGTCTTGTCGTCGGCCAGCGTTTTCCGCAGCACGTCTTTGATTAGGTTGGCTTTGCCCGCCATGCGCGTGGCCAGGTCGCGCGGACTTGTAATGGTCTGCGGTTTCTGGACGGCGAAGTCCAGGAGAAGGTTCTCCAGTCGATCATACTCGTCAGGGTTCGGCTTTATGCCAAGAGTCATCTTCCCGATATTGACCGTCGCGAATTTTTCGCCGTTCCGGAAGAAATCCCAATCAAGGCAATTTGTGTAGATCAGGTTGGGTAGCGCTTTCAAATAACGCTGCTGCTGATCCTTGTTGGCATCCTTGAGCGAATGGATGTCGAGGTTGAGATCTTTTGCCTCAGCGTGTCCGATCACAAGATCGCCCCGCTGCATGATGAAGTCGGGAGCGCCGCACTTCACGCGTTTCGGTTCGTTTATCGCTGTGACTGATGGACTCAGCGAATTGAAGAGGCCCTCTAGCGCCGGCCGATAAGAGTGTTCGGTAGCGGCACCGGTCTTGTGGACGGCAATCACCTTACCCATGAAGCCGGCGATTAGCATCGACCCCCCCCCGCTTAAATGCGTCGGACATTATGTGGAATCACTGAAATTGTTAACGGCAAGGCAACGATCGAGCGGTATCCTAACGGCGCTGAATTTCCAAGCGAGCCGAGCGGGCGTTAGTGCCACGATGCTATTTTCGCCAGCCTCTCCGTATCCCGCTATGTAGCCCAGCGCTGAATGCGCTAACACACCCGCGGAAAACGGCAGAGAGGTCGGATGCGCCGCACTCGAAATGTGTATCGCCTCGATCATGCCACTCTTCCGGCACGCACCCGGCACGTTCGAACGTGTGACCTCTGCCTTCGGAGGCGGCGCGGCTCCATGTTAGACAAGCTGGTGACGCCGCGCTGCGAACAGTTGCCCGCTCACGCCGCATCGACTATGAACACTGCCTGTGAGAGCGGGCGGCGCCCGCGCCCTCGGCACCCGTAGCTCAGCTGGATAGAGCGCTGCCCTCCGAAGGCAGAGGTCGCACGTTCGAATCGTGCCGGGTGCGCCATTTCAGTACAGAACTATGAACGCCGAACGCAGCCGATTCTACGCTCGAAGCGGCGACCAGCGTTCGTAGCAATGCCGACTTCGATCCCATGATACGAACCTCGTCGTCGGCGACCTCGACGCGCTGCGCCAAGGCGCGCAGATGATCACGGCGATAGCCGCCGTCGTTGAGGTGTATCCGCTCGCGCGCCTTGCGGGCGAAGCCCTTGAGCATGTCCGGGCTGACGCGCTGGTTGCCTTCACCATCAAGCGCGATCTGTGTGCGATCCGCATCGGCCTTGGCTTGATCTCGTAACGCCTTGAGCCCGGCCATGCGCTCCTTGGCCACTTCGTCATCTTTATCGACCATGCCCGATTCGATGGCGTCATACAGACGGCCGATGCGCTGATCGGTGTCAGTGATTCGCCGGTTGAGTTCGGCAAGGTGCTCGCGGCGACGCTCGGCGCGTTCCTCGCGGCGGTCGATGACGCTGGCGAGCACCGTTTCCAGCCGCTTGGGTTGGACGTAGAATATAGCTCCTGACCGTCATCGCCGCCCGTGCGCGTCTGGAGCGCATAGATCAGCGCGCCGCCGATCCCGACCATGGCGACGGCCGCAAAGCTGGCTAGCATCTTGCGTGACAGGCGCGTGACTCGGGGCGCTTCGGCACGCAGGCGCGTCGGAGCGGTGTTGGTGTTGTCGGGATCGCTCATGACTGCGGCCTCCCATCTGTGCGGACAATCCTGACGGTCTGCTGGCTTTTGCCACCGCCAAGACGCAGCTCGGCCGCGCCGAACAGGCGATCGACGATCAGGATGTGTTGGTAGATGCGGGTATTGGCGAGCTGCGCCTCGCCCTCGGCGCCAATGACGAAAATCGGCGGCATCTCGCCCTGCACGATGCCACGCGGGAACTCGACATAGACACGGCGGCCGTCGTCATAGACGGCGACCGGCTTCCAGGGCGGATTGCTGCTGCCGGTCAGGCCATAGCGGTAGTTGCGCGCGGCCACGGCCGGGATGATCGGCATTGCCGGAACAGCCTGCCGCCCGCCTCCAGCCGACTGCGGATAGGACCAAGCGACGGCCGGCATATAGGGCTTCTCGCCGGAGCGCAGTTCGACCATGTAGGTGCGCCGGTCGGTGGTGATGACGAGATTGGTGGTAATGTCGGCACGCGTCGGCTTCACCAGCACATGGACGCGGCGAGCCACGCCGGAGCCGGATTCCGTATCGCCGATGATCCAGCGGGCGGTGTCGCCGGCCTCCAATGCGCGCCTGTTGTCAGGCCATTGGATTCACATATTTATTCTCTTTTGGCTGCGCGACGATGCGCTTCCGCTAGCTCATGAATGTCAGGTCTCCAACTCGATAAATTGACTTTGTCAGATTCTAATCGTATGATTCCAACATTGGAGGTTGGCATGACCGATGGACCGTTCAGAAACGCAGAGCTGAGCAGCCGCTGGAAGCGGTACGGGCAAGACTTGGTCAGCGACGCCGTGAGCCCGGAAGAGCGCGCGACGCAGGCATGCCACAGCATGATTGGCGACTTGGACATGAAGGCATTCAGGCCCCTTTTCGGTGAACTCAAGGCGCATGCCGAGCGTCCCCAGATGGACCTGGACCCCGTCACGATGGTCGACGCGATCTTCGACAATCATCCGACGTCGCCTCTGGCGGATACCTTGCAACGGCATTTGACTGCCAACCTCCGCGATCGAGTGCCTCCCGAGAAGGCGCTCGATCAGGCGCTCAATAGCACGGCAAAAGAATGGGTCAGCACGACCAAGAACCGGCTCGACGAAGAATGCATCCGTGCCCGCGAGCTCGGCGACATGAGCCGTGAAGATTACCGCAAGGGAATTGAGCGGAACCGCGAAACGTTCGCTGCCATCAAACCCAGCAAGCTCTGCGATGCCTTGGCCACGGGCAACAAGCGCGCTTTCAGCCAGGCAGTGCAGAAGAAAGCCGGTGTAGATGAGGGACCAGAAGAGTGAGCGCCTATCCCAACAAGTCACCGATGCTAGACAAGCGCCTGTTCGTTATCGAGAAGGGGCAGAAGCCGGGCCGCACCCTTCCAAAGGACGCCGCGACCGCGGAGATCGGCCGGCACATTCGCTTCAATGCGGCGGTTCTGGATACCTTCGACGTGAAGGGATGCGAGCCGCTGCACTACGACATGCTGGTCGTCTGTGCCGCCGTTGAGTTCGCTGACCGCCGTTGGAAACGTCCGCTGGGCTGGCGCCGCGTCTTGGATGTGACCGTTCCAGTCATGGACCTCAAGAGTTGGCAGAGGCCGGAGGTTCTGAAGAGCCTTCATGGCGTCTTAAACCATCTGACCGGCGACACGTGGCAATTTACCTTCGTTCAGGCGAAGAACCTCTCGCCCATCGGTTCGCGGCAGATGCCTTTGGACTTCGGCAAGACCAAGACCTTCGCCATCGCCTACAGCGACGGTTTGGATTCTCGTGCCGTGTCGGCTCTGAGTGGTGACGAGGCCGAGGCGCTGTGCATCCGGGTCGCCGGCAATCGCCAACGCCGGAAGAACGGTGACAGTTTTTTCACGCAGATTCCGTTCAAGGTTAAGGGGTACCGCGGCAACGAGAGTAGCTTCCGCTCGCGCGGATTTCAGTTTGCGGCGGTAACGGCGATTGCCGCGCAGCTCTCAAGCGTGTCGCGAGTCGTAGTCCCGGAGAGCGGCCAGGGGGCGCTCGGCCCCGTGCTGCTTCCGCTGCACAATATCTACGCCGACTATCGCAACCATCCGACGTTCTTCCGGAAGATGGAGGTGTTTATCAAGGCGCTGCTGGGCCACCGGCTCCGGTTTGAGCAACCGCGTCTGTGGTCTACGAAGGGCCAGACGCTACGTGCGTTTTTGGGCATAGCTGGAAAATCCGAACAGCATCTGACGAGCACCCATTCCTGTTGGCAGACCCGGCGGGTCGTAAATGTAGGTGGGCGCAGGCAGTGCGGCCTGTGCGCCGCCTGCCTGCTCAGACGCCTCAGCCTGCACGCGGCTGGCGTCAATGAGACGCCTGGCACGTACGTCGTATCCGACCTTGCCGCGTCTGGCTCGGGAGACGCCCTGTCAGCCATACCCCAGAAGGCCGATCGGGACATCATGGTCGAGTATGGAAGCGTCGGTGCGCGTCATCTGCAGCATCTCGCGGAGCTGAGCGGTTTGCCTGACGACGCCCTTCGCGTTCACGCGTCGCAAATCGCGGCCGCGACGGGGGAAATCTACGAGGAAACTCTGAATAAACTGAGGACGATGTTGGTAACGCATGCTGAAGAATGGCGGGCATTTCTGTCTGCGCAGGGAGGAAAAAGCTTCTTGAAGAGCTGGATGGATGGAGGGCGCTATGGCCGATCTGAATGAGCTGAGCGCGCAGGAGATAGGTCGTCGGCTGAGAATAGCACGGGAGGACGCAGACATCCGCCAGGATGACGCGGCTCAAGTTATCGGCATGTCCCGCCCCACGCTGGTATCTATTGAGAAGGGCGTCCGTCGTGTGCGCATCCAGGAAATCCAGATGCTTGCTCGCCACTACGGCGTATCGGTGAACGCCCTCCTCCGCCGAGAAGCTGTGCATACCGATCTGATGCCGCGCTTCCGTAGATTGCGGGAGACGGAAGACAAGCACACCACCGAAGCCGTTCAGTTATTCAACGATCTGATCAAAGCCGACGTTGAAATGGAGAATATTCTCGGCATCCAGCGGCGACGAAATTACCCTCCGGAGCGTGGCATCAACCAAGGCGATGTTGTGGCCCTCGCCGAGAGGCATGCAAAGGAATTGCGCGACTGGCTGGGGCTTGGCCCGGGGCCGATTGCTGACATCTTCTCGGTCATCGACTTGGGCCTCGGCATCCGGTTGTATCAGCGCCGTCTTTCTTCCGGTTCGAAGGTTGCCGGTCTTTTCACCTACGATGAAAGCGTCGGCGCGTGCATTCTTCTCAATGCCAACCATCCATTGCCACGGCGCATCCAGTCCGCGGCGCATGAACTCGGCCACTTCTATGGCACCCGCCAGACTCCGGAGGTGCTTGAAGACGATGAGAAATTCCTGTCACGCGATGAGCGCTACGCCAACGCTTTTGGCCGTGCATTCGTGACGCCAGCCGAGAGCTTCTCGGAAAGCTTCCGCCAACTGAAGGAGATCACCGGTAAAACGACCCGGCGCCTGATCATTCTCCTCGCCCAACAATATAATATCTCCCGCCAAGCGTGCGGTCTCCGGCTCGAGGAATTGGGCCTTACTAAGAAGGGCACCTGGGCCTGGTTCGAAAACAACGGCGGCATCACCGATGAGCATGTCCGGGAGGTTCTCGGCGAAATGGCGGATCGCCGCGATTCAGCGAAGAGCGACGCCGACCGACCCATCTCCCACCGCCTGAGCCTGATGGCGCATGCCGCCTGGAAGCGCGAGCTCATGTCGGAGGGACAATTGGCGGAGCTGCTGAAGGTGGGCCGAGTGGAGCTTCGTGGCATTATCGACCAGATCGAGCTTGAGGAAAGGGAGACTGATGAGTTGCTCAAGCTCCCTGATTGATTTCGCGAATCCGCTGGTTCTCGACACGAGTGTTCTGATCAACCTTCACGCTTGCAAATATGGCGAACGAATCCTCGCGGCCATTCCAAATGATATCGTCGTGCCGGAGATCGTGGCGGGAGAACTGGAGCACGAGACCAGCCGCAGGAACGGCGAGAATAGCTTTCTGCATGGCCTCGTGGCAGGTGGAATCGTGACGCTCGCCGATTTGACCGACGCGGAGTACGAGATATTCCACGAACTCACGTCTGCTTCGCCTTCGCTGGACGACGGCGAGGCCGCGACGATTGCAGTCGCCGCCTCTAGGTATCTCCTACCGGTTATTGATGAGCGAAAGGGGCGTACCCGCGCCAGCATCCTAATGAAAGCGCGAGCGCCTGGCTGGTCGCTAGATCTCTTTCGTCATCCGACGGCCGTCGCCGACCTCGGCGATCAACCTGCTGTCGAAGCGTTGTATCTTGCCCTCCGCGACGGTCGTATGCGAATTCCATCGGAAAGTGCGGACGGCGTCATCGCGCTCATTGGCATGGAGCGTTCACGCAGTTGCACCTGCCTTCCCGGGTATCGAGAACGATTTGGCCTGGGACGGGATGCTCTGGCCGTTCTCGAAACGCCGGCTTCCTAAGAGTTGGGTCTACGAAACTTCGACTTCGATCCAGATCTTGGCTCCAGCAGCGCAGCCCCTTGTAATGCGAGAATTCAAGAGGGCTCAGGTCGTGGAATGGCGAGTGGACATGCTTCTGGCCGGAAATTCTCTGTAATTTCTTGGGCATCGGCCGATTTTCAGGTCTCATTTTAGAGGGCTATAGCGTAGACATAGTTCTCATCATCGCCCGGTGCGGCGCGCCATTTTCTAACGCAAAATCAGTAACTTATCAAGGCGCCCTTACGGGGCGGTTCACCTCTGTTTCGCCGCGGAAGCCCTGCGGAAGCAGATTACGGCGTGCGGCAGCGTGGCGCCGCGTATAGCGGGCAGCCAAGAGATTCGCGATGAGCGTCGCGGCTCTGCCCTGAAGCCGCCTCCCACACCTTGTTGAGGATCTGGGCCGCAGGGGCCGCCTTGTCCTGCGGTAGGAAGCGCCCGTAGTGCTTGGCGACCATCTCGGGGGTGTCCTGAATGGCGTAGCTCGCCTGCTCATAGGAGCCCGTCTTCTTGAGGATATGGGTCGCCCAGCACGTCGCGCACATTTTGTGGCCCGTACGGCAGCGGACCCTTGATGGCACCGCGGCCGGTGCAGGGGCTGTTGGATGCCATAGCGCTGGATCGCGACGCGCCAGGCCTCATAAAAGGTGTCCCGGCAGTACGCGGCATCCTAGACGTGCCTTGCAGGCTGGAATAAGCCGACCCGAACGTTCGGCCCCACGCCTGGGCGTCGGGCCGAATTCGGGCCGAGGGGCCGATCGTGTCGTCAGTCGATTTTCTTACCGGCGGTCTCCGGGGCGCAGAATGTTGCCCACAAGGTGATCAGAGCCAGGATGACCAGATAGATAGAGATCGGCCAGGTCGCCCCACTCCATGCCAGAAGCGCAGCGGCGATGATGGGCGTGAAGCCGCCGCTCAGCGCAGCCCCGACCTGAAAGCCGAGCGATGCGCCGCTGTAGCGTAGCCGGGCATCGAAGAGTTCGGACATCCAGGCCGCCCCGATGGCGAACATGACGCCCTGTCCGAGGCTCAGCGCTATCGCAACCGTGATGGCAATGACGGTCGGATCGGCCGTATCGAACAGCCAGAACAGCGGGAAGGCGAAGACGATCGAGAACAGGCAGGCGAAGACGAACATCACCCGCCGGCCGAACCGGTCCGCCATCCAGCCGAACAGCGGGATGGTGAAGAGTTCGATGAAGGCGGCAATGAGCAGGCCGTTGAGGATGACGCTGCGGGGCAGGCCAAGCTGCACCGTGACATAGGAGATGGAGAACACGGTGACGACGCTGACATAGGCGATCTCGGACACCTTGAGCCCGACGGCCGTGAGGAAGGTGCGCGGGTGCCGCGTCAGAATCTCTACCAGAGGGAGCTTGGAGACCGTGTTCTGCTTTTTCACTCGCTGGAATGCCGGCGTTTCGTGCAGGCGCAGTCGAATAAACAGGCCGACGACCACCAGGAGCGCGCTGGCGAGGAAGGGAATGCGCCAGCCCCAGGAGAGGAACTCGGCCTCGGGAAGCTTGGTCGCCATCGCGAAGACGCCGATGGATGCGAGAACGCCCAGAGGATAGCCGAGCTGGACGATGCTGCCGAAGAAGCCGCGCCTGTTGTCGGGCACGCTTTCCACCACCATCAGCACGGCGCCGCCCCATTCGCCGCCGATTCCGAGCCCCTGCACGAGGCGCAGCGCCACCAGCAGGATGGGCGCCCAGATGCCGATCTGGTCATAGCTCGGCAGGCAGCCGATGAGGAACGTGCCCGCCCCCATGATGATGATGGTGAGCGACAGCATGGCCTTGCGCCCCAGCTTGTCGCCGAAATGGCCGAATACCGCGCCGCCCAGCGGGCGTGCGAGAAAGCCGACGGCATAGGAGCCGAAGGCGGCGATGGTGCCCACCACTGGATCGAAGCTTGGAAAGAACAGCTTGTTGAACACCAGCGCGGCGGCGGTGCCATAGATGAGGAAGTCGTACCACTCGACCGTGGTACCGATCACGCTCGACCAGACCACCTTGCGGCGCTCGCCGGGCGAGAGGGACCCGGTAGGCACGGCCGGCACATCCGCGCCGGCATCCATCGTTGACAGTGACACGGTCAAATCCTCCATAGTGGAAATTTATCCACTATAATGGAAGCAAGAGTCGTGCCACGCGGCTGCTACAGGTCCAGCGTTACGGCCACCCGGGCACGGGAAACGCACGGCGCGAGCTTGTCCTGCCGGTCGGCGAGACTGAGCACGCTGTCGCGATGAATCACCGTGCCGTCGCGATAGCCGCAGATGCAGGCGCCGCACACGCCCAGTTCGCATGACGACGGCATGACGAAGCCATTGCCGCGCAGGATGTCGAGAACCGAGCGATCGGCAGGCACTCGCAGGGTCTGGCCGGTCGAGGCAATCATGATGTCGAACGGCTCGGGCTTGAAATTCTCGTCGAGCGTCGGCTGGAACACCTCGGTATGACTGCGCTCCGCGGCCCAGCACTGCCTCTCGGCGGCCGCAGCAATGGCGGCATTCAGCCCGGCGGGTCCGCAGAAATAGAGATGGGCATCCGCCGTGACACCGAACCGCGCGAGGATGTCATCCAGCGACGCCGGCGCCTCATCGTTGAGATGCAGGTGCAGATGCCCTGCGAAGGCGCGTTCCAGTTCGGCCAGAAGCGGCGCGTGACGCCGCGAGCGGGCCCGCAGATGCAGTTCGAACGCGTCGCCGCGCTGAAGCGCCTCGTATGCGAGCGCGGCGAGCGGGGTGACGCCGATCCCCCCGGCGATGAACAGATGGCGTCCTGCCTGCGGCGCCAGCGCGAAGTTGTTGCGCGGCGCGGAGCAGTGGACCGCATCGCCGACGGCAAGGGTCTCGTGGATCCAGGCGGACCCGCCCCTCCCCGCCGTCTCGCGCTTGACAGCGATGCGATAGCGGGTGCGGTCCGCCGGGTCGCCGCAAAGCGAATACTGCCGGATGCGCCCATCCGGCAGGTGAACGTCGATGTGCGCGCCGGCCTTCCACGCGGGAAGCTCGGGCCGGCGCGGATGGCGGAGCGAAACCAGGATGACGTCGGTCGCGTCGTCGACGCGCTCGGCGACATCCAGCTTCATGATCATGCGAGCGGTCATGATAGCTCAGTCGTCCAGCGGCTCGATGGGGTCGCCCGGCCGGATGATGCCGCCGGTCTCGATCGAGCAGTTGAGGCCCGACCGGTTGTAGAGCGGCAGGAAGACGGGCATGCCGAGCAGTTCTTCCAGATATTTGCAGGGAAAGTTCAGCCGGCCGCCGCGCAGCACGGTCTCGCCCACGCGGAATCTTTTGCCGACCAGATGATTGAGCGGAACGCCCCGCGTCGTCAGGTTTCGGCGATGGTCGGCCGGGTCGAGCGTGATCGGACTCTGTTGCAGGGGCGGATCGTTTTTCGCCAGCGCCTCCAGCGCCTCGATCTCGATGAGCGTGACCTCGCGAATGTCCGGCTTGGGAGAATAGGTGCCCGTGCCGAGGAAATAACGATCTCCCTCGATGCCACGCCCGGCGACGAGGTTTGCTTCGGCCAGTTCCTCCATCTCGTAGGAGGCGGCCGGGGCGATGTGGATGTGGAGCAGGACGCCGCCCTTCCAATCGGTCATGGCGCGGTCCTCACGCCTGGCCCGAAAGAGCAATGCATTCGATCTCGACGAGCACGTCGCGCGGCAGGCGCGCCACCTCGATGGTCGAACGAGCCGGCAGCGAGGTTCCGAACACCTCCGCATAGACCGCGTTCATCGCCGCGAAGTCGTTCATGTTCTTGAGGAAGACCGTCGTCTTGAGCACGCTCGCGGCGGTGGCGCCAGCGGCGTCGAGCACCGCCGTCACATTGGCGAGCGACTGGCGCGTCTGCGCCTCCACGCCCTCGGGGACGGCGCCCGACAGATCGAGCGGCAGCTGGCCGGCGACGAAGACGAGGTTTCCAGCCGTGACGGCCTGGGAATAAGGGCCCGCGGCGGGCGGGGCGGCGGGGGTGCTGATCAGGCGACGTTCGTTCATAGGCTACGCGCTCCTCATGAGAGGGCGAATAGTGGAATTTTTTCTACGTTAGTGGAAGTCCCTTATCCGCGCAGACCGGAGCTGTTGATGATCAAAAAATACTCACACTCGCCGGCTTCGAGGTTGGTGAACTGGTGCGTCTCATGCGCCTGGAAATAGAGTGCATCGCCGGTCTCCAGCGTCACCCGCCGCGCGCCGACTCGGGCTTCGAGCCGCCCCTTCAGCACGTAGATGTATTCCTCGACGCCCCGCCGGTGCGCGACGAACTCGCCGCTCGTGCCGAGGGCAGGCAGCGTGTTGATCACCCAGTCGACGCCCCGTCCGGGTAGCACAGGCGAGATGCAGCGGCGATGATAGCCGGAGGCGGTGTCGCTCAGGATCGGCTGGCGGTCGGCCGGGATGACGATGATCTCGCTCTCCACCGGATGCGCCATGAGCTGGGAGAAGGTGGTGCCCAGCGCTTCGGCGAGCCGGGAGAGCGTGCCAGTGGACGGCACGGTTTCGCCACGCTCGATCTTCGAGATCATGGACCGGCTCACGCCGGACAACAGGCTCAGTGCCTCCAGCGAAAGCTGACGGTCCTTGCGATGGCGACGCAGCTCGGCGGCAAGGATGCGCAGTTGATCGGCGACGCTATCCTCGATTTCAACTGGCTCCGCCTGCACAGCACGACTCCCCACACGACCTCGGCAACAGCTGGGCTCATATCAGCAAACCGCTTTCGACGCGATCACCTGACTACACCGGTAGGGGTGCGGCGACGCCCGTCGCTATCGGGGAACTCGACGATCGGCTTCGCCCGAGGACCGCGTCGGCGCGGCGCAGCTGAAGCGTGCCCCTCTCCGAGCCGGACGGTGCCCGGCGCGCCGCGGCACGCTTCACCGTGACGTGGCCGCGGCGCGCCAGTTCACGGCGCAGCGCATCAAGGCCGGGCGTAAGCACCGGTCCGGCGCGCTGCAAATCGGCATGATCGACATTACAGGCGTGAGCGATCGCGTGCCAGTCATAGTCGCGCTCCGTCAGAGGCGGTGGTATGCGCGCGGCGAGGAGATCGAGAAGCCCGTTCTGAAAGAGATCGGCTCGGGGGACGACAGGACGGTCGGTGCACGCTGCTGGCAGAACTTCACCAACATGCGCGCGAACTGCGTCCGAGGCATCGGCGGTCAGTGCAGGCACGTTATGGGGAGGCGACTCGCCTCGATCAGGGGCGGCGTTTCTTCCGAGAAGCCCCTCGCTCGGCCACGATCCAGAAGTGGCAGGCCGCGCGATCCAAAGCCGAGGGGTGATGGCCCTCAGCCGGCATCAACCGATGACAATGTGTAGGGAAGTCTTCAGTCAACGAGAGTCCCGCGATACCCGAACATTGCTATCGAGCGGCGCAATGTGTCGAGATCTAGAAAATATCCTGTAAAAACAACCATCCGACCGCCGCGCAATGTGCGCGCTTTTATCCTGCCCTCAAGCTGTCCTGATACTGCGGGACCAAACGAGATAACGTCACATCGCTGCGATACTATGAAAGAGCGGCATAGAACCCGCCACACGCACCTAGAATTGCCGACTGTTCGTCAAGCTCTCCAGAAATGCGCTGCCAGACTGCTGCAGGGGCCGCCAAATGCACCGCGCCTTGCGCGGGATCTCGTTCGCCTGCCGCAGCTCGCGGTTCTCGCGCTCAAGGGCCTTCAGCTTCGCAGACATATCCGTCGTCACGCCTGCCCGCTTACCGGCATCAATCTCAGCCTTCTTCAGCCACTCGTTCAGCGAGTGTGCCGAGCAGCCAATCTTGGTCGCAATCGACACAATCGCCTGCCAGCGCGACGGATGCTCAGCGTCATGATCCAGCACCATCCCCACCGCGCGAGCGCGCACCTCAGGCAAGAACTTGTTCGTCGTCTTGCTCGTCATAGCCCCATCCTCTGAGGAGTTGGGGCCTCCGGCAAAGCCGGGGCGGTTCAGACGGTCGTCCGAGAGCGCTTCGGCGTCGACCATCACGAGCAAACGACCGGCAAGTTGCTGAAGCAGAAAAGCTTCTCCCATATCGGCGCTAGGCCGTATCATTTGGCGCAGGATTAGCGCGTGATCGATGGTTCAAGAAGCCCTTCGCCGATCCGCACGCCATGCAGGCTCATCTCGACGAGATCCCAGGGACCTTCGCGAAGGGAGCTCATGCCGTCCTGCTCCTCGACCGGGCAGATGGCCCACGACCGCCAACCTCTTCATACCGAAACATCACACTGCACTAGCCGCCGCACATCCGGATTGGCTGCACATTATTGGAGCAAATGCCCTGCCTGCCAGTATACTATTCAGTCTTAGAAGACGGCACGCGCCGCGTTAACTTTCCGGTTCTGAAAACGAGCCGGGGCGAGGACATGCGCCATCTCGACAGTGATGCGCTGGCAGCCTTGGTGGCTGTCGCGGATTTTGGAAGCTTTACCGCGGCGGCGGAACACCTCGGAAAGACCCAGGCGGCCGTCAGTATGTCGGTCGCGCGGCTGGAGGAGCGGCTCGGCAAGAAGCTGTTCGAGCGCGGTCATCGGCGCATTACGCCCACCATGACCGGAGACTGTCTGATCGCCTATGCCCGCAGAATCCAGTCGATCGAGGCCGAGGCGCTGGAGGCGGTGGCCGACCGCGTGATGGAAAGCCGGGTCCGGCTCGGCATGCCCGACGATTTCCTCAGTTCCTTCGGCGAGGCACTGCTTCATCGCTTCAGCCCGCAGAACCGGGCGCTCTACATCGATCTAACCTGCGACTTCTCCCGCAAGCTGCGCGGCATGATGGACAGCGGCGAACTCGACGTCGCGGTGGTGACGCAGAATTCCGACGACCCGCTAGAATCGGTATTCCGCTACGAGAAACAGGTGTGGTGCACCGGGCCAACCGGCGCACCCGAACGCGAGGATGTGCTGCGCCTCGCCCTGTTCTCCGACTGGTGCTCGGCGCGCCCGCGCGTCTTCGCCTCGCTTGATCGCGCTGGGCGCGCCTGGCGGCTGGCGCATTCCTCCTCGCATCTCGTCGGCATCCATATGGCGGTCGCCTCCGGCAACATGCTCACCGTATTGCCGGAATCGGCGGTGCCGCATGGCTGGCGTCGCCTTGGCGCGCAAGAGGGGCTGCCGGACCTGCCGGACCTGCCGCTGGTCCTGCTGGTCAGCCGCAGCGAACGTCTCGCGGCGCGACGGGTCGCGGCCTTCCTGCAGCGCGAGTTTGCCCGCCCGCGCGACGCGGCGAGCGGTGGCGACGACTGGATACCGCAGGCGGATGAGGCGCCGCCGCCGCGCCCCGCGCGCAATAAAGCGGTGTTATGAAGCCATAAGAACTTGTTGCCCGGCGGCAATGCGGCGGTGATTGACGTCGCACGGCGGCGTGGAACACAGTGACGTCAATTCGTCACAGAGCCTGCCGCGCGAGATCAAGCATCCGGTCTCGGCAAGTGCTCCTGTAGAGCGACGCTGGGGAAGAAAATCCAAGATAGAGCCTCGTATTGGCGAGAGATAAATCTGGAGACGACTATGCGTGTTGACCGCAGGACTTTTATCGCGGGAGTTGCTGCTGCCTCCACTTTCGCGATTACGGGGCGCGCTCTTGCCGCGACCACGCTGAAGGTGGCGCATTCCTCGCCCGAAGACAGCCTCATCCAGCGGGGCCTGCTGAAGTTCAAGGCCGACGTCGAGAAGGCAACCGGCGGCAGCGTCAAGATATCGATCTTCGCCAACGGCCTTCTCGGTGACGAAGGTCCGGTGAACGAGGCGGTCGGCGACGGCTCCATCGACATGGGACTGGGCGGTGTGGTCGATGCGATCGACCCGCGCCTCAATGTCGTGTCGCTGCCCTTCCTGTTCGACAGCTTCACCAAAGTGCACACCGTGCTCGATGGTCCGATCGGCACCCAGCTCAAGGCGATGGCGCCGGCGAAGGGCTACGAGATCATCGGCGTGCTGGATTCAGGCTTCCGCAGCTTCACTAACAGCAAGCATCCGATCGAGAAGCCGGCGGACATGGCGGGTCTCAAGATGCGCACCCCGCCGATTCCGGTCGCCATCGAGACCATCAAGGTGCTCGGCGCGCTGCCGCAGGCCATTCCCTATGGCGAGGTCTATACTTCGCTGCAGAGCGGCGTGGTGGACGGCGCGGAGCCGGAACTGCGCGATTTCTACGACGCCAAATGGTATGAAGGGCAGAAATATCTGTCGCTGTCCAACTACATGTGGATGGCGAATTGGTGGTACGCCAACAAGGCCAAGCTCGACAGCCTGCCCCCCGACGAGCGCAAGGCCGTGCTCGACGCGGCCGCCGCGACGCAGGCCTGGTATCGCACCGCCATCATGGATTCCTATGCGGGCGTGATCGCCAAGCTGAAGGAAAAGGGCCTGCAGGTGAACGCGGTCGACACCGCGCCTTTCGCGGCGAAGGTCGGCCCGGTCTATGAGACCTTTTCCAAGGAGTACGGCGCCGATCTTGTGAAGGCGGTGCGCGACGCGGCAGCCAAGTCGTGAACCCAGGTGGCGTGAGCAAGGGCGCTGCGGCGCCCGGCACCCGCGCGGCGCGGCTCGGCAGCGCCGCGCATCTCGCTCTGCAATGGGCCGGCATGGCGGCGCTCATCGTGCTGCTGGTGGCCACGGGTCTCGGCGTCGTTGGCCGCTATTTCCATCTCAGCGGCGTGACCTGGTCGTTCGAACTGCTGGCGATCATGTTCCTCTGGATCACCGCCATCGGGACCGTGATATCGGAAATCCTCGGCGAGAACGTTTCGATCGACGGCGTCTCGCGTGATCGCGGAACGTTCTTCCGCATCTACCATGCCCTGGTCTTGAGCGTGGTATCGGGCGTCATGGTGTGGAGCGGCTACGCCATGCTCGCCCGCACTGGCTACATGCCGACGCCCGTCATGCGGCTGCCGTCCTGGACCATGCAGGCGATCATCGTCTTTATGGGCTGCTGCCTCGGCACGATCGCCGTTCTGCGACTGTTTCGCATCATCCGGTAACGCGTCATGACATTGCTTGTGCTTTTCGGCGTCTTTGCCCTGACGCTCTACACGGGCGTGCCCGTCGCCTGGTCGATCGCGGCCGCGACGCTGGCGGTCATCTTCGCCGGCCTCGTGCCGTTGCCGCCGGCCTGGTTCGCCCAGCAGGTATTCAACGGAGCCAATTCGATCGCGCTCGCTGCGATCCCGCTGTTCCTGGTCGCCGGCGGCATCATGAACGAGGGCGGCCTGACGCGGCGGATCATCAACGTGGCGGACGACCTGTTCGGCTGGATCCGCGGCGGGCTCGGCCTCGTCAATGTGGCGACCTGCATGGTCTATGGCGGCATCACCGGCTCGGCGACCGCCGATACCGGCGCCGTTGGTTCGATCATGATCCCGGCCATGGCCGAACGCGGCTATCCCAAGGATTTCGCCGCCGCCGTGACCGCGGCCGCCGGCACGCTCGGCATCATCATCCCGCCCAGCGTGGTGATGATCATGTATGGCGTCATTACCAACACCTCGATCGGCGGCCTGTTCGCCGCCGGTATCATCCCTGGTCTGATGCTGACCGCCACCTTCATGCTCACCGCCTATTATGTCGGCGTGCGGGAGAACTTCCCCAAATCGGCGACGCGGCCGACCCTCGGTGGCTTCTCGCGCCATGTCGTCACGGCGAGCCCCGCGATGCTCATGCCGATCGTCGTGCTCGGCTCGATGTTGACCGGCTTCGCGACCACCACGGAGGCGGCATTCGTCGCGGTGGTCTGGGCGATCGTCGTCGGCATGATGATCTATCGCGAGATGAGCTGGCGCGCTCTGTGGAAGGTCGGTGACGAGACGGTGCGGATGACCGGCGCCATCATGATAATCATGGCGGTGTCGGTACCGTTCTCCTGGATCCTCACCGTCGAGGAAGTGCCGGCTTGGACCGCCGGCCTGCTGCACGGGCTCGGTGCGGGTCCCACTGTCACCGTCCTGCTGATCATCCTGCTGCTGACTTTCGTCGGAACCTGGGCCGATCTCGGGCCGACGATCATCATCCTGGCGCCTATCCTCCACCCGATCGGCCTGGAAGCCGGCCTCGCGCCCTACCAGCTCGGCCTCATCTTCGTCATCTCCGGCGGCATCGGCCTGTTCACCCCGCCGGTCGGGACCAACATCTTCGTGGTCTGCAATATCGCGAAGATCGGGGTGAATCCCGTTACGCGTCGCCTGCTGCCCTTCTTCATCAGCAGCAACATCTGCCTTCTGATCATCGCCTTCGTGCCGACGACCACCGAGTGGTTGCCGAAACATCTCGGCTTCTGACCAAGCCGCATCTGCAGGACTGGAGTAACTGAAATGGCCGCATTGACGGTGCCATTCGGCGTGTCGAGCCGCGCCCGTGCCTTGCCCGAACTCGACGGCAAGCGCTTTACGGTCGCCAGCAGCAAGGGAACCCGGCTCATCGACACGGAAGGACGCAGCTACGTCGATTACGGCATGGCGATGGGTGCGACGCTGCTTGGCCACGCGCATCCCGCCGTGGTGGAAGCCTGCACTCGCGCTCTGGCCAATGGTCCCATGCCGGGCTTTCCGAACGACATCGAAGAGCCGGCCGGTACCGCTTTGGGCCGCATCGGCGGCGCGCGTCTGACCCGCGCGACTTTCGCGACCACCGGCACCGAGGCGGTCCATCTCGCCTGCCGCATCGCCCGCGGCGCTACCGGACGCCGTCTCATCGCCAAGCCGGTCGGCGGCTATGATGGCTGGTTCGATCCGCTGCGCTTCGGACTGGTGGAGTCCCCCGAAGCTGAGCGGACCAATAACCGCCCGGTTAAGGAAGACACGACACTGTTCCGGGTTAATGAGATCGACGATGTCGACCAGCTGTTCGACGAGCTGGGTTCGGACCTTGCCGCGATCCTTATCGAGCCGATGCTGGGCAACACCGGCTGCCTGGTGCCGGATCGCAGCTTCTTCGAGCATCTGACGAAGCGTGCGCAGGAGAATGGCACGCTGATCATCGCCGACGAGGTGATGGTGGGCCTGCGGCGCGGCGTGAAGCTGGTGTCTGAGGATCTCGGCCTGACGCCCGACCTCGCCACCTTCGGCAAGGCCATCGGCAGCGGCGTGCCGGTCGCTGCCGTGCTTGGCACACCGAAGGCGTTCGAGGTCGTCGATAACGGGCAGGTGTCAACCTACGGCACCTATCACGGCAACCCGCTGGTGGCATCCGCCGTGCTGGCGACCATGAAGGTACTGGAGGACGAGAGCGCCTATAGCCGACTGTTCGATTGGGGCGCGAAGCTGCGCGCCGAGATCACGGCAGCCTTCGGGAGCGAGGGTATCGCTGCCACGACCACGGGTTTCGACAGCGTGTTCTCGCTGTGGTTCACCGATCAGCGCCCGCGTACCTATGACGAAGCCCAAGCCAGGGTGAACTCCGAGGCGATGAAGCTGGTCAGCGATACGCTGCGCCGTAACGGCGTTATCGGCCTTCCCACCGTCTGGGGGCGCTTTTTTGTCTCGCTGTCGCATGGCGACGCGGAGATGGACATCACCATTCGCGCCTTCCGCGAAGCGGCACACGAACTCGCGCGGTCGGGAATCAAGCTGTGACCGAGACCGAAGCCCCGTTCCGGGCTCTGGTCACGGGCGCGAGCCGTGGCATCGGCGCGGCCATCGCGCTCAAGCTCGCCCGGCAGCACGGCGAACGACTGCGCATCGCCATCGCTGGTCGCGCGCCAAGTGCGGCTCGCGATGACGTGGCCACGCAGGTTCGCGCGCTCGGTGCCGAGGTGCTGCCGCTGTTCGGCGATCTCGGCGACGAGGCCGCGCCTGAAAATCTGGTGGCGGCCAGCGCGGAGGCCTTTGGTGGGCTCGATGGCGTCGTTGCCAATGCCGGCATGACCGCGCCGGCACCGTTGGAGCAACTCGATTCCGCGAGCTGGGATCGGCTGTTCGACGTGAATGTGCGCTCGGTCTGGCTGCTGGCCAAGGCGGCCTATCCCGCTCTCGTCGAAGCGCGCGGCGCCTTCGTCGCGGTAGCCTCCGCCTCGGGTATGGCGCCGCATCCCGGTATGGGAGCCTATTCGTCGAGCAAGGCGGCGCTGATCATGCTTTGCCGCCAACTCGGGCAGGAATGGGCGCCCAAGGGCGTCCGAGTGAACAGCGTGTCGCCGGGCATGATCCGGACGACACTGACCGAATCCATCTACCGGAACCCAGAAGTTGCCGCCGAGCGTAACCGTATCGTCCCCATCGGACGGGTCGGCATGGCGGAGGACGTTGCCAGCGCCGTTGCTTTCCTGCTTGGACCGGAAGCCGGCTTTATCGTCGGCCAGAGCCTGTGTGTGGACGGCGGCTATACCGAATCCGCGCTCGGCCGCATTCCGGGCCTGCCGCGTTCGGATTGAACCGGCGCTCTCGCCAAGGACCGGTGCCGTGACATCGCAACCGATCGCGCAGGGAACTCCGGTTCTCCTGCGCATTCTGCCGATTTCCTTCGTCAATTTCTGCACCTATCTCGGTGTCGGCCTGCCGCTCGCGGTGCTGCCGGCCTATGTGGTGTATGAACTGAAGCTTGGCGTCGTGTTGGGCGGGCTTTCCGTCAGCAGCCAGTTCGTGTCCACCATGGTGACGCGTTCGCTCGCCGGGCGCATGTCGGATGCCATAGGCGCACGTCGAACCGTCATATATGGACTCGTGGCGGCTCTGCTCGCGGGCCTCATGCTCACCGCGGTGCCGATGGCGCGCGACATGCCGCTGTTCGCCTATGGGCTGATCGTCACCAGCCGGCTGCTGCTCGGCTTCGGCGAAAGCTGTTCCGGCACCGGCACCATTACCTGGAACATCGGCCGCGTCGGCCCCCTCCATACGGCTCAGGTAATGTCCTGGGGAGGCGTGGCCGCCTACGGTGCCATCGCGGCTGGTGGCCCGATCGGTGGCTACGCGTTCGGCCTCGACGGCTTATGGGCGGTAGGCTTGCTTGCCACCCTGGCACCGGCGATCGGCCTTGCGGTGGCGTTCTCACATGCGGAAACACCTATCGTCCCCGGGGACCGGGCGACGGCCGGCCGGACGCTTGTCTTGGTTCTACCTTTCGGGCTCGCACTGATGCTTGGTGCGATCGGCTTTGGCGGCGTCGCGAGCTTCGGCGGCCTGATGTTCGTCGCAGCGGGTTGGAGCGGTGCCTCGCTACTGGTCGCCGTCTTCGGCCTGAGTTTTGCCGGCACGCGCGTTGTATTCGCGGGGCAGATCGAGCGTTTCGGCGGCTACGCCGTCGCGGTCGCGGCACTGGCGCTGGAGACAGTCGGTCTGGCGATGATCTGGCTTGCCACCTCGCCTCTGCCCGCGCTGATAGGTGCCGCCTTTGCGGGATTGGGCTTCGGCCTGGTCTTTCCGGCACTCGGCGTCGAATTGATGAAGCGTGTCCCAGCATCAAGCCGCGGTGGAGCACTCGGCATCTATACCGTATTTCTTGATCTTGCTCTGGCGCTTACAGGTCCCGTCGCCGGACTAATCATTGGCCATGCCGGCTACCCCGGCATCTTCGCCGCCGCAGCCTTGTGTTCGATTGCTGGCATTGGTCTCGTGGCGTTCTGTTACATGAACCGAAAGGCCTGAGGCCGCTATTCCAGCGCGAAGCCTTCATGGACGGCTAACTGGAGCGATCCGCCGAGAAAGACGCCACCGCCGGCCACATGGATTCGCCCGTTCTTGTAGGCAACACTCTCCGCATCCGGGTACGGTAGGCTTGACGCGCCGCCTGTACTCCCGGTTTCCATGGCGACATCATCTCATCAAACGGGGCAGGTCCGCTCTCGACCTATCGTGCGGTATCGGCCACACGAAAGGCGTGCGAGCTTGGCGAATTCAGACAGCTGAACGTCCGCTTCTGAACCGCGGCTGTTGCGAGATGAATGGCCGAGATGCGGGCGCAAAGCGGACGTCGCTGAAAGGGCAGTCGAGGGGCAGGTATGGGTCATCATCGGCGTGAGCTAGGGTATCGATGATGCAGCCTCGGTGGCCGGATCCGAATTTAGCGCAGTGCCATTCCGTGGCAGCGGCGCGCCGCAATCGTGCAGTCCTTAAGCCGCCGTTTTCGCCTTCGGTCGCCGTTTGACTGGCGGTGCATCGAGGACCTCGTCGGATCTCGTCACATCGCCAAGGCGTTCCAGACGCAGCGGTGCATGTGACGGAAGTCGAACAATCAGCTCCAGTTGGCCACCAATGGCTTCGACATAGCTTCTCAGCGTCGACAGATACGTGTCTGCCTGCTTCTCGATCTTGGACACCGAAGGCTGCTTGACGTTCAAGGCCGCGGCTATCTCGATCTGTGCCTTGCCTGCCACCCGTCGCAGTTCACTGAGGCTCTCGACCTCCTCCCGCAACTCTTCCGCTCTCGCCTCGACGTGTGTCCGTCTGGCTTCGGGAAGCACCGCAATCACTTCATCCAGAGAGCGTCCCATCACATCTATCCCTTCCTCGTGGCCCCAAGCTTGTCGAGATGGGCCCTGTATCTCTTGTCCGCCTTGGCGATCAGCGATCTGTAGAACCGCTTCTCGCTGCCGCCAGACTTGTCGCCGGCGACAAGCAGGATTGCCTTTCGCTCTGGATCAAACGCGAAAGCAACGCGCCATACGCCGCCATCGGCGTCGAACCTGAGCTCCTTCATATTGGCGAAGGCCGGTCTTTAAGAGTATCAGCGTGCGGCCGGCTGAGTTGGGGGGCCAAACACAGCCAGCAGTCGGGCAAGAGCCAGGATTTCATCCTGGACCGGCTCCGACAACGCATCAAACTCCGCATCGAACTCGTCGCCAAAAGCGACTTTCCACGTCATATAGCTTCCAAGCTATATTCGTCAAAGAAGAGGCGGGCCGGGGGCTTGGTCAGCGTCAGCACCTCGGGCGACCGCCAGAAAGCGGGCGAGGGCGGCTTTCCGCGCCCGCTTATCCAGCCCGTACGACGTTTGCTTGAATTCAGCACCGTCGAGCAGCCCTTGGATGTAGCCAGCTATGGTGTCCGCTGCCATGACGAGCGCGGTGTCTAGGCTGTGAATGTATTTGCTCGTTACGGTGCCTTTTGCATGTCCCAAGAGAGCCGCGATGGTGACCTCTGCGAAGCCTAGGTCATTAGCTATACTGGCAAAGCTATGGCGGAGAACGTGCGGCGTGACGTCCGGAAGGCGCGAATGTCTGAATAGCGCCTCCCAATGATTGGGAAAGCTGCCAAAGGCATTATCCTCACCTTGACCGGGGAAGACGTAGGTTCCCTTGCAGGTAGCGCGTCTGGCTTCCAGGAACTCGACTACTGGCAAGCCGATCGGGCGCACCGATGTTCCTTCCTTGCTGTCCGCCAGCTTGAGGCAGCTTCCCTCTAGGTCGACCTCACTCCATCTCAGCCCGATGATCTCTCCGCGGCGGCATCCGGTGAGAGCCAGCTGGCGAATGATGTAGACCGTTATGGCGTACTTCTTCGATTTCGCGGCGTCCCACAGCATCTCGCCAAGGGTGCGGTAGTCCGCTTCTGAAAGACGTCGATCTCGCACCTCGAGCTCCCATCTGGAGAGAGTTCGGGGGCAGCGTCACGCGGTATGGCGACCGCAGCCCCCGTTGTGACCGCTAGCGGCAATCCGCGCGGCTCAACATGTCCTCGACGAGGATGGGCGTAGCTGCGGTTTGGTCCCACTGCGCCCGGTCTGTGTGCGAAAGCGCGGCGAGAGCCGCACTGCTGGAGATGCCCAGTGGCCTGGCGCAGCTGATGCTGACGTGGGCACGCCGCCCCGCCTCCGCCACCAGTAGACCCGTCGCCTCGCCGACGCCTGCGAGATAGGCCATCGCTGCATTTCGGGCGGCATTGTCCTGGGGTGAGCGCTGGATCAGGTCGACGACCTGGGCGACCGAAATCGCTCCGGTGGGCGTTGTGGGCGTGGCCTGAACCGGCAAGGCGAGGCCGAGCGAGAGCGCCAGCAGCGCTGCGCGTATGGCGTTCATTTGCAAACTCCATTATCGTAAAACAACAATTCAAGTTTATCTGGCCGCCAAAAATTATTGTCAAACGATAATTTTTGGCGCATAGCTCGAACTCGACCGAGGGGAGAATCATGCAGGATCGAAGTGGCGTCGTTTGCGCAGGAGAAGCGGCGTCGGGGGCAGGCGTTGGGCTGTCGTCACGGGCGCGTAGCGCCTTCAGCGCATTGGGTGGGGCCGCCGTGGGGCTGGCGGTGCTGTTGCCGGCACTGGCGGTCGGCTATTGGCTTGTCGGCTCCCCATTCATGCGCTGCTTCATCTCCTGCCCTTGAGTTGGGGCTTGCTGCGGCTGCGCGTATGTCTCGCGCAGTTCGCGGCGGGGCGCCCATTCGCGGCCGAGGGCATTGCCGGGCTGCGCGATTTTGCTGTGGGTATGGGGCTTAGCGCTTTGGCCAAGCCATTGGCGGGCATGCTGTTCGTGCTGGCGCTGAGCTGGAGCGGCGGCCCGAAGCAGATCGCCATCGAGATCAGCTCGGACGTGATGATCCTTGCGCTTTTTGCAGGCGTGGTCGCGTCATTGGCTTGGGCTATGGAGAAAGCCGCCGTGATCGCCGAAGAAAACAGCCAGTTCGTCTGATCGTCATGCCCATCAAAGTCAATCTCGCGACGATGCTGGCAATAACCGAAGCGAATCTCAGCTTGCTGAAGCAGGGCAAGGTGAAGGGCATGCGGTTCGATACACTGGAAGCAATCTGCCGCTATCTCGACTGCCAGCCTGGCGACATACTCAAATACGTACCCGATAGCGACACGACAGAAACGCCGAACGTGTAGGAAGAACGCGAGCCGGGCATCTACAACGGAAGCCGTGACCGATCGCGGGCTTCTGGCGCCAACCGCCGGGGGCGGCTTGTAATTGGCATTGCGTGCCGGGCAAGGATCGACGCGTCGACAATCGACGGAAACCGCCCGCCGGATGCCATTGTCCGTTCCGGGTTCCCCGATTAGGCCGTGGTACTGCCCCTTTCACTCGAAGGAGCAAGCGGTCGCCAGCTGGAAACATGCGGACGCCGCATCGGCAACAGGATTCGAGGCCGCGCTTCTCTTCCTTCATGTCGATTTCGGCCGTGTGGCCAACGCAGATTTATTTTGTGACCGCGAATAAAAACATGGATTTCGGCCCGGTCGCCTTGTTTGTGACGCAATCAAGACTTACATTTAAATTCTCTTGATTTGGCCGAGTTGGCTTTTGCGGTGTCCGAAATCTCGGCCCGCCATCACCACCAAATTTTGACAACCGATGCTTGGCGTCGATCCGGCGCCTGTAGCCCTGTTCGGATTCGGAACGCCTGCTGCTGAGCACGGATGTACTGGCAGCGCGGGCTCGTTCCGGCCCGGATGGGCGCGGCTTTCCAGCGGCTCGCGCCGTATTGTGCGTCCTTGCCTGATTGGCCGCCAACCACCTTCGGGTTCGATGCCTCTGGGCGCGCGATCCGGCGGGACGCCGTCTTGCAAAAGGACCACACGTTTCATGACCGCCACCAACACCGCCCAAAACAGCGCTCGTCCGATCCAGCGCGATGCCTCGACACATCTCTTCACCGTCGGGCAGACCGTCCGCCTGAGGGGCGGGTACGGCGTGTCGTCCGCCCGGTTCGGCGACATCTACCATGTCACCGCGACGCTGCTGATCGCGAGCAGTATGAGCGGGTGGCGATGGAAGACAGCCTCGAACTGGCCCTCGCCGCAAAGATGGGCGAAGCCGAAACGCTCCTCGAATTCACCTTCGATGTGAGCGCGGCAGGTCGCAAGACGCGCGCCCGCTAGGTGCAAAGGCCGAGGCCCCTCTCCAGCGTGGCGGCGAGGCGTGCGTAAGAGAGCGCGGATGAAGATCGTGATCGAATTCTATCGCACCCGGCCGCAGGACGACGCGCATGCGATCGTCGGCCGCGCGACGGAAGACGTGGCCGATCTCGAGGCGGCGGTTCAGCTGGCCCTGGCGTTGGCGCAAACCTTGGCCATGCCACAGCGCCCGGACGCCGTGATGATTGCCGATGCGCAGGGAACGCAACTCTTCTCCTGCGTCCTCGACCCGCTTCCAGGCAATAAGGATGGCCATCACCATGATCGACCGTGACAGCAAGGCCGAACTGCGCCGGAACGTTCTCGCGAACCTGACGTGGGCATCATGACGCTGGCCTTTCCCAACCCGAGCCGAAGCTTCGACAGGACGCGCAATGCCGTTCGGTTCACCGGCTATGACGGCATGTTCGAGGTGCCGTTCTTCATCGAGATCGGCGCGCTGGTGAAGTCGACCTCCGAACAGCGCATGTCGGACACGCTGGAGGAGACGTCACTTTCCGCCTTCGACGCCTCGCGTGCCTCTATCCATGCCGCCGCGTCCAAGGTTTACTCAGGTGCCCGTCGCACCAACTACATTCTGACCGCCGCCGACATCCGGTAGACGGATTCATGTACTCGGGAACTCTACATGCTGATCCGCTACGGCTATGAGATAACATTGAACTGCCAGCAGCCGACCGCACTCGTCTGCCTTCTATCCGTTCATGAGGATCGGGCTGCCGACATCCGCGCGGCGGAGACCTTCTTCACGACCCCCGATGTCCCGTCATCGACCTATCGCGATCTCTTCGGCAATCGTTGCCGGCGGCTCGTCGCGCCGGCTGGCGATCTGATGATCTGGGGCGATGCCACGATCGAGGACGATGGCTCGCTGGATCCTGTGCTTCCGCAGGCGCGGGAGGTGCCGGTGCCGGAACTGCCGGACGACTGCCTCGTCTATCTGCTCGGCAGTCGCTATTGCGAGACGGATCGCCTCAGTCAGACGGCGTGGGACATGTTCGGCACGCTTCCGCCGGGCTGGGGTCGCGTACAGGCCATCTGCGACTTCGTCCACGACCACATCCGGTTCGACTACATGCAGGCCCGCTCCACGCGATCGGCGTTCGAGACCTTTCACGAGCGCGTCGGCGTCTGCCGGGACTTTGCGCATCTGGCGGTTACCCTCTGCCGCTGCCTCAACATTCCCGCACGCTATGTGAACGGCCATCTCGGCGATATTGGCGTTCCCGTCGTGGATCCGATGGACTTCAGCGCCTGGATCGAGGTGTTTCTCGACGGCGCCTGGCACACCTTCGATCCGCGCAACAACGTCCCGCGCATTGGCCGCATTGTTGTCGCGCGCGGGCGCGATGCTGCGGACATTCCGCTGATCAACTCCTTTGGCCCGCATGTCCTGAAGTCCTTTCGGGTGTGGACCTACGAGGTGCAGGGGCTGGCCTAGGGCGCCCGTTCGCGCCGCGGCGAGGGCGACAGGGAGCCTGTGTCGTGCAGGCGGAGGTGCCTCTCCGCGCCTTTACAGACATGTCGAACTGCTGGATCGGGTTAGATAATTCTGGAATTCAGGATTTCAGAATTGGCCGGACTTGTAATATTTCGGCCCAGCGTCCATACTAAATGCGTCGATACACGGAAATATGAGCGTCTATCTCGCGGAATTTTATTCCGCGCTTTCCTGTCTCTTTTCCTGAAAATGCGATTTCGACGGTTCGCAGGCATGCGAGCAAGCCAGAATACAATGATGAAAGGGTTTCCCATGCCCACGGGAACCGTAAAATGGTTCAATGCCCAGAAGGGTTTTGGATTCATTGCGCCGGATGACGGCGGAAGTGACGCGTTCGTTCACATCAGTGCTGTCGAGCGAGCCGGCATGAGCGATCTTCGCGAGGGTCAGAAGGTGAGCTTCGAGCTCGTCACGGACCAGCGCAGCGGCAAGATGAGTGCCGACAAGCTTCAGTCTCTGAGCTGATCGCATCGGCGGAACCGGGTTCCGGAGCCGCCGGTGTTCCAATCATACTGGACGGCCGACCACGAAAGTGCGGCGGCCGGAGCGCATGACATAAATGCGATCGCAAGGCGTTCGGCGCCTCTAGCCCCGCGCCTCCACGAGGACGCGGGGTTTTGTTTTCAGCGCCGAAGCGCTCCCGCAGCTGATAGGAATACGACAATGGCCAAAGGTCAGATGCGCAGTAATCGCGAAGCCAAGAAGCCGAAGAAGATCAAGGAGCCCGTGGCCGCCCCCACGCTTGCCAAGGGAAGTCCCGTATCTATCGGCTTGCCGAAGAAAAAGGGTTGAGCGACGGCGCGCCGGCTCCGCGCGTTTCTACTCGGCCGGCGGCAGCTGCATGATGAGTTTGTCGAGCGTGATCGGGTAGTCGCGAACGCGCACCCCGGTTGCGTTATACACCGCGTTTGCGACGGCGGCGGCCGTTCCGCACAGCCCGAGTTCGCCGACGCCCTTCGCCTTCATGGGCGACGCTGTCGGATCCTCCTCATCCAGAAACACGACATCCTGTTGCGGGATATCCGCGTGGACCGGAATCTCGTAACCGGCGAGGTCGTGATTGACGAAGAAGCCGGCGCGGCTTTCGACATCGAGCTTCTCCATCAGCGCAGCGCCCACGCCCATCGTCATCGCCCCGATAACCTGGCTGCGGGCCGATTTGGGATTGAGGATGCGTCCCGCTGCGCAGACGGCGAGCATCCGGCGCACGCGTGTCTCTCCGGTTGCCGCATCGACGCTGACCTCGACGAAGTGCGCCGCGAAGGTCGCCTGTCGAGTGCGTGAGCCGAAATCGGCGTACTCGATGCCATCCTCGGCGATGAGGTCGCCCTCGGCAGCCGCCTGCGCGAGCGGGATCAGGCGAGTGCCTGAGCGGACACCCGCCTCGAGAAATTCCACATCGTGCTGATTCAAACCGAGCTTCTCGGTGATGGTGGCGCGCAGCTTCATGCAGGCGGCATAGACACCGCTCGTCGCGTTGCTGGCGCCCCATTGCCCGCCGGAGCCGCACGAGGTGGGAAAGCGCGAATCCCCCAGCTGGACCGATACCTTGTCGAGCGAAACGCCCATGGTCTCGGCGGCGGTCTGGGCGATGATTGTGTAGCTGCCGGTGCCGATGTCGGTCATGTCGGTCATGACGGTGATGCCGCCATTGCGGTCGAGCCGGACGCGGGCGGCGGACGTCATCTGCAGATGGCTGCGAATGCCTGCCGCCATGCCCATGCCGATATAGCAGCCGCCCTCCCGCCGCATCGCCGGCCGCGCTTCGCGCTGGCTCCAGCCGAAACGTGCCGCGCCGATGCGCAGGCATTGCGCGAGATTTCTTTGGGAAAAGCGGAGCTCCGGCTGCTCCGGATCCACCAGCGTGTCGTTGAGCAGGCGGAACGCGACCGGATCCATGCCGAGCTTTTCCGCCATCTCGTCCATGGCGATTTCCAGCGCCATCAGTCCAGAGGTGTCGCCGGGTGCGCGCATGGCGTTGCCCTCGGGCAGATCCAGTACGGCGAGGCGCACAGCGGTCATGCGGTTCGCGCCGGCATAGAGCAGCCGGGTCGGCAGGGCGGCAGGCTCGGGCTGGCCGCCCGGCAGGTCGCCGGACCAGCTCTCGTGCCCGATAGCGGTGATCCTGCCATCGCGATCGGCGCCGATGCGGATGCGCTGCAGCGTGGCAGGGCGGTGCGTGGTGTTGTTGACGATCAGGGGGCGGGGCAGGGCGACCTTGACCGGCCGGCCGGCGGCCCGCGCGCCAAGCGCGGCGAGAATGGCGTCCGCGCGCACGAACATCTTGCCGCCGAAGCCGCCACCGACGAACGGCGAGCTCAGGCGCACATTCGCCTGCGGGATGCCGAGCGTCTTCGCCACATCCCTGACGCCCCAGCCGATGGACTGGTTGGAGGTCCAGAGCGTCAGCCGATCATCCTCCCAGGTCGCGATCGAGGCGTGCGGCTCCATTGCCGCGTGGCTCTGGTCCGGCGTCGTGTAGAGTTCGTCCAGCTGAACCGGCGCGTCGCGATGGGCGGTGTCGAAATCGCCGATGCGGGTGTCGGTCGGGTCGCCGAAAATGTCGTCCGGACGCACGCTCGCCGCCACCGCTTCGCGGAGATCGAAATGGCCTCTGGCCGGCGCGTAGTCCACCTGCACCAGCTGCGCCGCCGCGCGCGCCTCCTCGAAGCTGCGCGCCACCACCAGGGCGATGGCCTGATGGTAATGCTCCACGCGCGGGCCGCCGAGCAGCTTCGCCGTGTTGAAGTCGCCCTTGCCGAGCCGGCTGGCATTCTCGGCGGTGACGATCGCCAGCACACCCGGCGCGCTCCGCGCAGCGGAGAGGTCAATGGACCGGATCCGGCCCTTCGCGATCGCCGCGCCAACGACGTAACCATAGGTGGCATCGGGTGCCACATCATGCCGTTCATAGGCATAGGGCGCGCGGCCCGTCGTTTTTAGGGGGCCGTCGATACGGTCCACCGGCTTGCCGACGATGCGAAGCTGGTCGATGGCATTGGTGGTGGCCGGCGCGTCGAACTTCATGGCTCACTCCTGCGCCTGCTGCAGGATGGCGCCGAGCGTGCGTTCCACCAGCGGCAGCTTGAACGCATTCTCTTGCGTCGGCCGGGCATCGGCCAGCAGCCGATCCGTCACGGCGCGGGCGCCCTGCGGCAGGGCCGCCTCGGCCGCCTCGACGCGCCAGGGCTTGTGCGCGACGCCGCCGAGAGCCACCCGGCCGGTGCGGTCGGGCTGCACGATGGCCGCGACGGACACGAGCGCGAAGGCGAAGGACGCGCGGTCGCGTACCTTGCGGAAGATCTGCTGCCCGCCGGCCGGTCTGGGAAGCACAAGCGCCGTGATGACCTCATCAGGTTGGAGGTCGGTTTCGATATGCGCAGTATCGTCCGGCGGCCGATAAAATTCCGCCATCGCGATGCGTCGCGTCGCGCCATCGGCGCGGACCGTCTCCACCTGCGCGTCGAGCGCGCGCAGCGCCACCGCCATGTCACTGGGATGGGTGGCGATGCAGGCCTCGCTCGCGCCGACGACCGCCATGTGCCGGGTGACACCGCCGATGGCGGCGCAGCCGCTGCCGGGGCGGCGTTTGTTGCAGGCCATGTTGGTGTCATAGAAATACGGGCAGCGCGTGCGCTGCAGAAGGTTCCCAGCGGCGGTCGCCTTGTTGCGCAACTGGGCGGAAGCGCCGGCCAATAGCGCCCGCGCCAGCAGCGCGTAGTCGCGCCGCACCCGCATGTCGGCGGCGATATCGGCATTGCGCGCCAGAGCGCCGATCCTCAAACCTCCGTCGGTGGTCGGCTCGATGGCGTCCAGCGGCAGGCGGCTGATGTCGATCAGATGGGCCGGTTTCTCGATGTCGAGCTTCATCAGATCGAGAAGGTTCGTTCCACCGGCGATGACCTTCGCGTTGGGATGGCAGGCGAGGGCGGATGCCGCCTCCTGCGCCGAGGCGGCGCGCTGATAGGAAAAGGCCCTCATGCCGACTGCGCCACGACGTCGAGGATCGCCTCGACAATATTGGGATAGGCGCCGCAGCGGCACAGATTGCCGCTCATGCGCTCGCGGATCTCGTCAGCGCTGATCGACGGCGGCTCGGTCAATCCGGCGGTCGCCGCGCTGGGTATGCCCGCCGCCATCTCGCCCAGCATCGCGGTGGCGGAGACGATCTGGCCGGGCGTGCAATAGCCGCACTGATAGCCGTCGCGCCGGATGAACGCCACCTGCATGGGGCTGAGGCTGGCGGGATCGCCAAGCCCCTCGATGGTGGTGATTTCATCGTTCTCGTGCATCAGCGCGAGCGAGAGGCACGAATTGATGCGCCGCCCATTCACCAACACCGTGCAGGCGCCGCACTGGCCATGGTCGCAACCATTCTTGGTGCCGGTCAGATGCAGATGTTCCCGCAGCAGATCCAGCAGGGTGGTGCGTGGATCAATAACCAGGCGGAAGGGCATGCCATTGACCGAAAGCGACACCGTTTCGGCAAACGCGATGTCCGTTGCGGCGGCAGGGTGGGCCGGCAACGGGGCTGCCGCGCCCGGCGGCTGGGCTTGCGGGACATCGACGATTCCCGACCGTTCCATGCGCGTGGTCCTTCAAAATCCGTGATCTGGTGCCGAACCGTTCGAGAACCGTGCGACCAGACAACGGCTGAGCGTGGCGTGGAATATTGCACGCAGACATGCCCAAACCCTATCTTTCCCCAACGCGACCAAGTCGCTACCTTCCCGCGTTGGCTCGTCTATTCTCGGGGGGGAGATGATGATGGCTCGTCTGGTCGGTGTCCTGCTTGCTCTGGTGTGTATGCCGTTTCTGCCGGGGGCGGGCGGCGCCATGGCCGCCGACCTGCGGTTTACGGCCGGGGAGTATTCCGGGTTCACGCGTCCTTTCCTCGAACGCGTCGCGCGCGATTATGAGGCGCTGCATCCGGATACCCGGATCCGGATTGAAGTCGTTCCGTGGGACAGCTACCTGCAGAAGCTGACGACCGACATCAGCGCTGGCGACCAGCCCGATATCGCGATCGTGCCCACCATGTGGGTTTCCGATCTGGCGGCCGATGGCCTGCTGGAGCCGCTTGAACCGCTGGCGACGCCCGATTTCATGTCCAAATTCATCCCGGCCTTTCTCGTGCCGGCGCGGGTGGACGGCAAGCTCCTCGGCCTGCCGGCGGCGGCCTCGGCCCGCGCAATGGTGGTGAACACCGACTTGCTGCAGCGCGCGGGAGTGCAGGCGCCGAAGACGTGGGATGAGCTTCGTACGGCGGCGAAGGCGGTCTCGACCCTGCCCAACACCTATGGCTTCGGGCTCCCCGGCAAGGAGGTCGAGGTCGACACCTATTTCTATTACGCCCTCTGGGGTTTCGGCGGGGAAATCCTCAAGGACGGCAAGAGCGGTCTCGGCTCGCCCGAGGCCATTCGTGCCGCGAGCTTCTACATGTCGCTGATTGACGACAAGGCGACCGAACCCTCTCCCACGGCGCACAGCCGCGAGGATGTGTTCAAGCTGTTCAAGGAGGGCCGTATCGGCATCGTCTTCGCCTATCCGATGCTGATTCCCCAGCTTAAGGCGGAGGCGCCGAACCTGCGTTATGCCGTTCTGCCGCTGCCGGTGCAGAACGAGCCGCTCACGCTGGGCGTGACCGACGTGCTGACGCTGTCCAGTTCCTCCAAGAACCAGAAGGCGGCGTGGGACTTCATGCAGTTCCTGTACGGGGCCAAGTACCGTGCCGAGTTCGACCGCGCGGAGGGGCTTCTGCCCGTCACGGTCGAGGGGGCGGCTGACAGCTACTACCGCGACAATCCGGACATCGCCGCCTTCGCCGCGGGCCTTTCCCATGCCCGCTTCGCGCCGACCATCCAGGGCTGGTCCGAGCTCTCGGAAATAACGCTGCGCTCCTTGCAGGCCATGTATGCCGGCCAGAAGACGCCGACCGAGGCGATGACGGATGCGGCGCGGCAAATCGACGACGTCCTTGCCCGCCGTTGATGACCGATGTCTGCGTCATCGGCAGATGCTCCTTCTGCTGATCGCTCCGAGTGCCGCTGCGGCGCTGCTCATCACCCTCGTGCCGGTGCTGCTGCTCGTGCGCATGTCGCTTTCCAGCGTGTCGCGCTTTGGCCGGATCGGCGACTTTGTCGGCCTGCGCAACTTCGCGCGTCTGGCGGGCGATCCGCTGCTGCCGGACATCGCGCTGCGCACGGTGGTCTGGACCGGCTCGGTGGTGGCCGGCACTCTGCTCCTCGCCCTGCCGGCCGCGCTGGTGCTGAACCGGCGCTTCTTCGGCCGCGGGCTGGCGCAGTTCCTCGTACTGGCGCCGTGGGCGATTTCCGTCACCTCGATGGCGGTGGTCTGGCGACGTGTGCTCAGCGACGAAGACGGATTGCTGAACCGCCTTGCGATGGCCGTTGGGCTGATCGAGCGTCCGGTCGTCTGGCTCGGGTCGATCCCCGTTAGCTTCGGCTTTGAGATACTGGTCGCGATACTCGTCTCCGTGCCTTTCAGCACGGTCATCCTGCTGGCCGGCCTGTCCTCGATCCCGGCCGAGATTTCGGAAGCGGCGCGGCTGGATGGCGCGGGTTCGGGCGCGCGGCTGCGGTTCGTGACGCTGCCACTGATGAGGCCGTTCATCATGGTCATGCTGATCTTCAACGTGGCCTATGTGACAAACTCCTTCCCGATCATCTGGATACTCACCCAGGGCGGGCCGGCAAATGGCACGGATATTCTCGTCACCTATCTCTACAAGCTTGCCTTCACCCTCGGCAGGCTGGACGAGGCCGCGGCGCTCTCCCTTCTCCTGCTCGCCGCGCTCGGCGGGCTCACCGTGGTGATGCTGCGCCTACTGGAGCGCCCCGCCGATGGCTAGACGAAGCCTCCTGTGCTGGGGCGCGCTGCTGCCCTTGATCGCGCTGAACCTGTTCCCCTTTGCCGTGGTGCTCGACACCATCCATCGGCGCGGCAGCGACAGCGATCTCGTCGCGTTCTGGATCGGCATGTGGCACAAGACGGAGCTTGGCGCGGCGCTCTTCAACAGCCTGATCGTCGCCGTCTCGACGGCCTTCCTGTCCACGCTCCTGGCCCTGCCGACCGCCTATGCGTTTTCGCGCGGGCGCTTCCGAGGGCGGCGGGCGGCCTCGCAGGCGCTTCTGGGCTCGCAGATGCTGGCGCCCCTTATGCTGGTGCTCGGGCTTTCCCAGATGGTGGCCGCTGCGGGTCTGACGGACACCAAGCTGGCGCTCATCGGGATTTATTCGGCGTTCCAGCTTCCCTTCGCGATCTGGATGCTGCGCGGCTACATCGACGCCATCCCGCTGGAGATGGAGGAGGCGGCGCGCCTCGATGGGGCCTCGCGGGTGCAGATACTCGGCCGTATCGTGCTGCCACTTTCCATGCCGGCAATCGCGGTGACGGCCACCTTCGCCTTCATCACCGCGTTCAACGAGTTCGTGCTGGCGCTGACGCTGCTGCGCAGCTCCGCAAATTTCACGCTGCCGGTCCGGGTCAACGCCCTCACGGCGGGGCGTTACGCGGTGGAGTGGCCCGATGTGATGGCTGCGGTGCTGGTCGCCAGCCTGCCCGTGATGCTCACTTTCGTCTGGCTTCAGCGCTACATGATGCGCGGCCTGCGCCTGAGCCTCGGCTCGACATAAGCGACCACGCGACCCAACTTAAATCGCGCACGCCCGATCGAGGTGATAATGTACCGGGATTGTCATCTCGGTGTATTGACCGCTTCATTGGGTTCTCGTGGTTGAACAGCAGGCACCCTCGGCCGGGCGGCTACGCTTCGGGCCCTTTACCTTCTTACCGGGCCAGCAACTCCTCGCGGAGGAGGGCCGTGCGGTCAATCTGGGAAGCCGGGCGCGTGCTCTTCTGGCCACCCTGCTGGAGAATCACGGGGACGTCGTCACCAAGGCGCAGCTGATCCAGAGCGCGTGGCCGGAAACCTTCGTCGAGGAGGCCAATCTTCGCGTCCATATCGCCGCCTTGCGGCGCGCGCTGGGGGATGGTCGGGACGGGCGCCGCTATATCGTCAATATCTCGGGGCGCGGCTATTCCTTCGTCTTTCCCGTCGAGCGTGAGGAGGGGCCGCCGTCGCGTAAAAGGCCGACGGGGGCAAGTCCTGTCCCTTCCAACCTGCCACCTGCACTGTCCCGCATCGTCGGTCGCGCCGCGACCATCGCGTTCGTCACATCGCTGCTGCGCGAACAGCGCTTCGTTTCGCTCGTCGGGGCCGGCGGCATCGGCAAGTCCACCGTCGCCATTGCCGTGGCGCATGCGGTCGCCGAGCTTCAGGGACGGCATCTGCTTCGTCGATCTTTCCGCACTGGGTGACCCGCAGCTCGTGCCTGCGGCAATTGCCGCCGCGCTGGGCGTCGGGCTGCGGTCGGAAGCGCCCACGCAGAGCCTGATCGCGGCGACCCGGTCACGGCAGACCCTGTTGCTGCTCGACAGCTGCGAGCACGTGATCGACGTGGTCTCGAACCTCACGGAAGAACTGTTCCTCCATGGCGGCGAGGGCCTGCACATCCTTGCCACGACGCGCGAACCGCTGCGGGTGCGCGGCGAGCGCATCCATCGCCTGTCGCCGCTCGACCTGCCGCCTCCGGGCGCAAGCCTGAGCAGCACCGAGGCGCTGCACTATCCCGCCGTCCAGCTTTTCGTCGAGCGTGCGGCGGCGAGCCTCAACGGGTTTGAACTGATCGATTCCGAGGCGCCGGTCGTCGCCGAGCTTTGCCGCCGGCTGGACGGCATCGCGCTGGCCATCGAGATTGCCGCGGGCCGCGTCGAGAGCCTTGGCGTCGCCGGTCTGGCCAGTCGCCTCGATGACCGTTTCCGGCTGCGGCTGGAGGGGCGGCGAACGGCGTTGCAGCGGCACCAGACGCTGAGCACGCTGCTCGACTGGAGCTACATGCTGCTGCCGCCTTTCGAGCAGCTGGTGCTCCGGCAGTTCGCGATACTGGCCGGCAATTTCACGGTGGACGATGCCATCGCCATCGTCGCCGATGACGAGGCGACCGATGAGAAGGTCGTCAACGCCCTCGCCAATCTGGTGGAGAAGTCGCTCATCGCCGCGGATGTGCAAGGCGTGCGGGCGCGCTACCGGCTGCTCGACACGACCCGCGCCTATGCCGCGCTGAAGCTGGCGGAAAGCGGCAAGATCGAGCTGCTGCACCGACGGCATGCGGAGATCTTCCGCGACGCGCTCGACCGCGCCACCCGGAGCTGGGCGGTGCAGCCCGCCGCCGAATGGACGCGCGACCATCGCCACCTCATCGACAATGCGCGTGCCGCGCTGGAATGGGCATTTTCGCCGGAGGGCGATTCCGCCATAGCGGTGGAGCTGACGCTCGGGGCCGTGCCGCTCTGGTTCCAGCTCCAGCTCATCGCCGAGGCGCATGGGCAGGTGCGGATGGCGCTGGCGCGCCTGAGCCCCTCTAGCTGCCCTGCGGTGCAGATGCGCCTGCAGGCGGCTCTCGCCTGGTCGCTGATGCAGATCCGCGGACAGGTCGAGGAGACCCGCGCGGCATGGAAGCGCACGCTGGACCTTGCCGAGGGCCTCGACGATACGGATTACCAGCTGCGCGCGCTTTGGGGCCTCTGGTCCAATGAACTCAACCGGAGCCGCTTCCGCGACGCGCTGGCTCTGGCGCACCGCTTTGCCGATGTGGCCGCGCGCGGCAGCGACCTGAACGACAGCTATGTCGGGCATCGCATCATCGGCTACATCCTGCATCTGCTTGGCCGGCAGACCGAGGCGCGCCAGCACCTCGAACATGTGGTCAAGGGCTATGTCGTGCCGGACACGGGCGACCAGATCATCCGCTTCGTGTTCGAGCAGAAGGTCACTGCCCGCTGTTTCCTCGCCCGCATTCTCTGGTTGCAGGGTTCGTTCGACGCGGCCATGGCGGAGGTCGAGGATATCGTCGCGGTGGCGGAGGCGGCCGAGGACCGGCTGACCCTCTGCCAGGTGCTGGTGCAAGCCGCGTGCCCGGTGGCGCTTTTCGCCGACGACATGCCCCGCGCCCGGCGCTTCGTCACCATGCTCGTCGATGAATCCGCGCGCGACGGCATCGAGTTCTGGCAGGTCTGGGGCCAGTGTTTCGCCGGCGTGCTCGCGGTCCGCGAGGGCAACCTGTCCGTCGGCATCAAGCAGCTGGGTGAGGCTCTGGGGCGGCTGCGCAGTATTTCCTATGGGGTCTATTACATCGTCTTCGTGGCGGAGTACGCGCAGGCGCTGGCCGCGGCGGGCGAGCTGGAGCGTGCCCGGTCCCAGCTCGCGGAAGCCATCGCTCGGGCGGAAGCGAATGAGGAGGGCTGGTTCCTCGCTGAGTTGTGGCGGATTTCCGGCACCTTCGCGCTCCTCGCCAACGGCCCGGAGGCCGTGCGCGAAGCTGAAGGGTACTTCACGCGGGCCCTGAACCTCGCACAGGAACAGGAGGCCGCCTTCTGGGAGATCAAGGCGGCGTTGGACCTTGCCCGGCTGTGGCAGACGCAGGGGCGCGCCACCGAGGCCGAGGCGCTTCTGTCCCCGCTGGTCCTTCGCTGCCGGGGCGCCCATGATCACGCGATAGTGCGGGAGTTGACGGCGCTGGCGCAGGAGATGGGACGCGGCGCGTTCGGCTAAGTCGAGAGCGCAAGGCGCCCGGCGAGGGCTCGGACAATTTGCAAAGTTTTACACCCGCCCGCGCGAGGTGCCGCTAGATTGCCGGGCGTTGCTCACGTCAGGGAGTCCACTGACATGAAGCCTTCTCAGTGGCGGTGCATGACCCAGTCCGAACGTCCGAACCTGTCGATCGTGGACGAGGCCACCGTGCTGAGCGGCGGGAGCCACTCCTATGCGCGCGGCGAGGAGACGCCGTCGCCTCTTTCCTGGGTCGAGGCGGGGCAGCGTCGTCAGATCGCCGATGCGCTCACCGCTATCATGGTGCAGGCCGAATCCGTGCGGCGCAATTCCGCAGGTTCTCAGGCGAATGAGGCGGCTGTCGCGTCCTCCTGCGAGCACATCGTCGAATGTGCCAAGCGCGCGTGGGCGCTGCTTGCCGAGCCCGCAACCCTCGCCTGACCCCAGCTAGGCGCGCGGCTCGCGGGCCTCATGCGCCGAGAGCCGGGGCGGCCTGCGATCCGCCGCCCCGTCGGTTGTTGCGCCCTCAGAAGCTGACCTTGAGCGTTGCGTTGAAGCCGTTCTGCTGGACGCCGTCGCCGAACTGGCCGGTATAGGCGATGCCCAGCGTGGTCATCGCGCCCACGCGCACGTCGAGCCCCGCCTCC
>QFQD01000118.1 GCA_003241485.1 Ancylobacter novellus | reverse complement strand
GTTGTTCACCTCGATGGCGACCGTCGCGTTCCTCGCCTTGTCGAAGGGCGAGGAGGAACGGAACCAGGCATTGACCTTTTCGGTCGCCGGATCGGAGGTACGCAGATGCGCATAGGTGCGGTCGATGTACTGTTTCTGAACCACGGCATCAGGCGTCACGCTGCGGAAGTTCGAGACGAAGCTCCCGAGTGTCGCGCGCACGACGCGCGGATCGGCATATTCGATCTGCTGCGGATAGCCGGCGCTCGAGGCGGTGCCGAGTTTGTCGACTTCGACGATGTAGGGAACGAGCCTGACCTGTGTGCTCTGGAACAGGGCATAGGAGAAGCCGATCACCGCCATGACCAGGCCGGTGATGCCGACGATGCGCCAGCTGGCGGCCGCCTTCACATAAGAGCCGTAGCGTTCGTTCCACTCCTGACGGGCGGCGATGTAGGGGTTTTCTGGTGGATTGCCGGAGGCCATACCGGACCGTCTCCTCATTTGTTGTCGTCGATGGGCGGCGGCACGGGGCGGGAGGAGCGGGTGCCGCCCGACTGCCGGCCCTGGTCGAGCTTGGCATTGGCGAGGCCAAGCAATGAGCCGGCATAGGCGCCGGGTGCGGCGATCGCCTTTTCCTTTGCCGCCGCGCCTGCCGCTCCCGCGGCGCTGCCAATGCCCGACGCCATGCCGCGCAGGGCAGCACCGGCCAATGAGGAGCCGCTGGCCCGCGCGTCGCTCGCAGCCTGCGCACCCTTCCCGGCCGCGCTTGCGCCAAGAAAGGCGCCACCGGCCGCGAAGGTCGCGACCTGTGCACCGTGCCGGATCGCCTCCATGCCGCCGGAGATCGAGGCGCCCTGGACGACGCCCTGCATGATGGGCGGCACATACATGGCGATGACGAAGACGACGACCGAGATGCCGGCGATGGCCAGCGTGGTGATGAACTGGTCCGAGGTCGCTGTCGGGGCTTCGGCAAGGCCGAGCAGGATGTCCGAGCCGATCCGGGCTATCATCACCAGCGCCATCAGCTTCATGCCGACCGAGAAGGCATAAACGAGGTAGCGGACGGCGAAGTCCTTGGTGAAGGACGAACCGCCGAGGCCGAGCATGATCATGCCGGCGAGCAGGCCGACATACATCTCCACCATCACCGCGACGAAGATCGCGGCGACCAGCGAAAAGGAGATGACGACCACCACCATGGCGAAGACGGCGGCGATCGCCAGCGCATTGTCCTCGAACAGGCCGAACTTGGCCTGTTCCGACATCTTGGACGCAACGCGGATACCGGCATCGAAGATGTCGGCGGGCGAAGCGCTTCCTCCGCTGCCGCCCATCTGGAAGAGGCTGTCGACGACGGCCTTCGCGAAGTCCGGTCCCTGGTCGAGAATGAAGGCGAACAGGCCGATGAACATGATGCGGCGCACGAGTTCGGCGAACCAGGCGTCGAGCGAGGCGGCATTGATCGCGAGCCATACGGCCGCGATGCCGATCTCGATCCCGGCGAGGATCCAGAACAGCGACCGGGCGGCATCCATGACCGTGGTTTCCCAGCCGCGGGCCGCGGTCACGACGGAGTTCTCCAGCGTGGTGAGAACGGAACCCTCCTGCGCCAGCGCGGGTGCGCTCGCGAGCAGGACGATCGCTGCGACCGCAATGGCGGGTTCGAGCGGACGGCAAGGGCGCGGGATCACCATCGCGGCTTCATCTCCTGGCCGCCACGAACATCCCTGTTCGGATCGCCACCGAAAAAGCGCTCGATATGTTCACGACGTGTAGTATTGGATGCCGGAGGTGGCGATGGTTCGGTTGTCGCGCGGGCAGGCTCGGTGGACGATGGCCCGACCATCCGGAAGGCGAGCGTCGCGCACAGGCCAAGGGCTCCGGCGAGCAGGATGAGAATGACAGGACGGGAGCTCACCAGCGCGGCTCCATGGTCTGCCCGCCGCGAATATCGCGGGTGGGAGCGTTGAAGAACTGCTCGCGGCGAGCCTGGGCGAGGTCCTTCTGCGCCTGGTCTGACTGATACCAGGTGCCCATCATGGTCATCTGCTGGGATACGAGGCCGCGCAGCTTCTGCATCTGCGCAACCTGCTGGGTCGCGATCTGGTGTCCGACCTGCAACGCCTTCATCTGGCCGTCGGCGCTTTCCGACATCGTGCGCAAGGACGACATGGTGGCCTCTTCGCTGCCGAACTGCTGCGCGGTCAGGTTGGCGGCCTTCAGCGTGCCGGCGATGGTGTCGCGATTGGTGGTCGACCAGCCCTGATAGGTCGAGGAGAAGGAAGCGCCATCGGGCAGGCTGCTCTTCATCTCGGCGAAGCTCTGGAAGCGCTGCCGCAGCACGTCATCGGCATTGCCCATGGAGAAGGCGATGCCCTGGCCCTGCGAGACCACGTTCTGCAGACTCTTCAGGTCATTCTCGACCTGGCCCCAGACATGGTTCGGCAGCTGCGCCGTGTTCTGCAGCATATTGTTGTAGATGTTGAGCTGGTTCTGGATCTGCTCGGCAAGCTGGGAGATCTGCTTGATCTGGTTGTTCACCTGCTCGGCGGACTGGCCGACAAGGCTCACAAGCTCGGCATTGTTGGCGAGCTGCGTCCATTCGGTCGCACCGCCCGTTGCACCGCCGGCGGGTGCCTCCCGAGGCAGGCTCGCCATGAACAGCACGATTGCCGTCGTGAGCGCGAACCGGGATCTATGGGGTGGCAAGGATGGTTTCGGCATGGGCGATCCCCCTCTGCTGGAGCCAGGAGAGGGGCCAGCCGGCCCCGTGTTCGGAGTGCAGCGCGCGAATGCGCTTGAGGTCGTCCTTGCCGGATGCTCCCACGAAGGAGAGGGTGAGCGGCCCGAGCGCCATGTCGAAGAGCCGCCGTCCGTCCGGGGAGGCGACGTAATATTCGCGCTTGGGCAGTGCGTTCGCGACGATCTCGATCTGGCGTTCGTTGAAGCCGAGGCGCTGGTAGAACTCGCGGGTGCCCGGCTCGCGTGCGGATCCGTTCGGCAGGCAGATCTTGGTCTGGCAGCTTTCCTTGAGCACGTCGATGATGCCGGAGCGCTCGGCGTCCGAGATTGATTGAGTGGCGAGGACGACCGCGCAATTGGCCTTGCGCAGGACCTTCAGCCATTCCCGTATCCTGGCGCGGAAGGTCGGGTGTCCGAGCATCAGCCAGGCCTCGTCGAGGATGATCAGGCTCGGCGCGCCGGTCAGGCGCTTTTCGATGCGACGGAAGAGATAGGTAAGCACGGGGACGAGGTTGCGCTCGCCCATGTTCATCAGTTCTTCGATCTCGAAGCACTGGAAGGAGCCGAGCGACAGACCGTCCTGTTCGGCATCGAGCAGCTGCCCCATCGGACCGTCGACGGTGTAGTGGTGGAGCGCGTCCTTGATCTCGCGCATCTGGACGCCCGACACGAAATCCGAGAGCGAGCGCCCACGCGAGCCGGCCATCAGGCCGATCTGCCGGGAGATGGCATTGCGATGGTCGGGCGAGATCGTCGCGCCCTGCAGCGCGACGAGGGTCTCGATCCATTCGCTCGCAAAGGCCTTGTCGCCTTCCGTCGTCAGCTCGGCGAGAGGGCAGAAGGCGAGCGCAGCCCCCTCCCCTGCTCCGGTGCTCTCGCCGCCGATCTCGTAGTGCGAGCCGCCGATCGCCAGCGTCAGCGGCAGCATGGAGCGGCCTTTGTCGAAAGCAAAGACCTGAGCATCGGCGTAGCGGCGGAACTGCGCGGCGATGAGCGCCAGCAGGGTCGATTTGCCGGAGCCGGTCGGCCCGAAGACCAGCGTGTGGCCGACATCGTCGACATGGAGATTCAGGCGGAACGGCGTGCTGCCGCTCGCCACCTGGATCAGCGGCGGCGATCCGGGCGGATAGAACGGACACGGCGCGTTGAGGCTGCCTGACCATACCGAGTTGAGCGGGATGAGGTCGGCAAGGTTGCGGGTGTTGATCAGCGGTTCGCGGATATTGGCGTAGGAGACGCCAGGCAGGCTGCCGATGAAGGCGTCGGTGGCGTTGAGCGTCTCGATCCGGGCCCCGAAACCCTCGGCCTGGATCAACCGGCGCACCGCTTCGCATTTTTCCCGCAGGCGGATCTGTTCCGTGTCGAACAGCACGATGACCGGTGTGTAATAGCCATAGGCAACGAGCTTCGAGGAGGCTTCGGCAATGGCATCCTCGGTTTCCGCCACCATCATCATGGCGTCCTGGTCGACCGATCGGCTCTGCGTCTGGAACAGCTGGTCGAAGAAGGGCCGCACCTTCTGCTGCCATTTCTTGCGCGTGCGCTCGAGCTTTTGACGGGCCTCCTGCTCGTCAAGGAAGACAAAACGCGACGACCAGCGATAGGTCAGCGGCATCAGGTCGAGCGCGTTGAGGATGCCGGGCCAGCTCTCGGCCGGCAGTCCATCGATGGCGACGACGCCGAGATGGCGGTTCTCGACGAGAGGCGTGAGCCCGTGCCGGAGCTCGGCCGTGGCCAGCCAGTCGAGATACATCGGAACGTCCGGCAGCCGGACGGGATGGTTCTCGCCGGTGATGCAGAAGCGGATGAACTGAAACAGTTCGTCGTATCGGGCGGTACGAAAGCCGCCGGCCTCTTCCGTCTCTCGCGTCACCATCCGGCAGATCGTGACGACATTGGCGAGATATTGCTCGATCTCCCGGATCGAGGTTAGGAAAGCATCGAGTGTCACTGATGGAAAGCATCGAGTGTCACTGATGCGTAGGAGGCGGTGCGGCTTGCCTCGTCGGAATAGATATAACGCGTGAGCCCGGAGCGCCGCGGCTCCGGCGCGCGCCAGGTGAGGATGAGCGCGTGGCGGCTTTCGTAGTGGCCGCTCTCGCGCTGGAAATGTGACCGGCGTTCGGCGTCGATGGCGCGGGTCACCGGGTCGGGGAAATGGCAGTCCTGCTCGTCGGGATAATCCGAGGTAGGCACACGAACGGCCTCGACCTGGATCATCCAGCCTGAGCCGAGACGCGCCAATATGGTGTTGATCTGGCGCGAGACCTCGTTGCGCTCAGTCGGGGTCGAGCTCTCGCTGTCGGGCCCGGCGAAATACCAGCCGGCCATCAGCGAGCCGTCCTTGAGCAGGAGCACGCCATTGTCGACGAGGCCGGCATAGGGCACGAGGTCGGCGAAGGACGGACCGGCATGGCGAAAGGATCTGAGCGCGACCATGGGCGACCTCAGAACCGCCGCCAGGGCGTCGAGGTCGCCCGGTACTGCGACTGGTAGGTGATGTGGCGGACATAGATGCGCCGCATCAGCGGGTCGGACCTGGCCATCATGCGCAGTGTCGCCACCACGACCAGCCAGATCACGACGCCGAACAGCGTCGCGTACCAGGTGAGCACGACGAAGATCAGGATCGCGGAGGCAAGGCCGGTCAGCAGCACCAGTTCACGGTCGGCGCCCATCAGCAGGTTCGGGCGGGACAGGGCACGGTGGATGCGCGATCGTGCGAGGCTGGAGGTGTCAGCCATCTGTCCCCTCCCCTGCCACGCCATGGGAGGACGCGGGAGCCGTCGCCTGTGCAGGTGCGACCGGCGTGCCGATGGAGGCGCCGGTCGATCCGAACAGGGCGACGATCTGGGTGGCCCCTAACAGGATGCCGGCGACGAGCACGACATACATCAGCCGCCGCGCGAAATCGTTCAGCTCGCCGCCGAAGATCAACATGCCGCCAGCGACCGCGACGGCCGCGAGTGCGATGAAGCCGGCCACGGGCCCGGTGATCGACTGCTGGATCTGCTCGAGCGGACCTTCCCAGGGAAGGCTGCCGCCTGACGAGGCGAAGGCCGGCTCGATGAGCGCGGTCGCGGCGAGGGCTGCAAGGCTGGCGCCGGCAAGAGCAAGGTGGAGGCTACGCGACATGGCTGTCTCCGGTGGTTTTCCCATAGTGTTCGGTCTGATACCGGGAGGCGCTGAAGCCCTCGACGTGAAGGATCTCGTGCACCCGCCTCCCCCGGCCCGAGCGCTCGATCGAGACGATGAGGTCGACCGCTTCCCCGATGACTTCCTGCATGGGCTGCTGGCTGACCTCGGCGGTGAGTTGCTCGAGGCGGCGCAAGGCCGACATCGCGGTGTTGGAATGGATCGTGGTGACGCCGCCGGGATGGCCGGTGTTCCAGGCCTTGAGCAGCGTCAGTGCCGCGCCGTCGCGGACCTCGCCGACGATGATGCGGTCCGGGCGCAGGCGCATCGTGCTCTTGAGCAGGCGCGCCATGTCGACGGTGTCGCTGGTGTGAAGGCAGACGGCGTTCTCCGCCGGACAGCGGATCTCGGCGGTGTCCTCGAGGATGAGAAGACGATCGTCGGGAGCCTCCGCGACGATCTCGGCGATGACCGCATTGGCCAAGGTGGTCTTGCCGGAGCCGGTGCCGCCGGAGATGACGATGTTCATCCGCGAGGCGATCGCGCTGCGCAGGACGGAGGCCTGCGCCTCGCTCATCACCTTCGCCTTCACATAGTCGTCGAGCGGGATCAGCCGGGAGGCGCGCCGCCGGATGGTGAAGGTGGGGGCGGCCACGACCGGGGGCAGCAGCCCCTCGAAACGGTGACCGCCGATCGGCAGCTCGCCGGAGATGATGGGCTGCTCGTCGTCGGCTTCCGATCGCAGGGCATGGGCGACACTGCCGATCACGACCTCGGCGGCGGCCGGGTTCATGGCTCCCACCTCGGCGACGCCCTGGCCGAGCCGTTCGATGAACAGCTTGCCGTCGGGATTGAGCATGATCTCGACGACGGTTGCGTCGTCGAGGGCGACGCAGAGCTGGTCGCCCAAGGCCTCCTGGAGCTTGCGGACCAGTCGGGAATGGGAGCGGAGCTGGGTCACGCCGCGCTCCTCAGCGTTGCGAGGGCGTCTGCGCTGAATTCCGAGCGATAGTGAGCCGGGCACACGTTCCGGAAGCTGGCCGCGTCGATGGGCAGCGCGCCGGCGATCGCCGTGGTGTTGCCGATCCGGACCGGTTCGCCCAGCCGCTGCATCGGCCAGCCCGCGCGCTTGAGGATCCGCTCGAAGCGCAGGTCGGTGGCGGTGACGAGTTCATTGTAGCCATTGGCCATCGACCATTCGATGATCCCGGCGAACAGGAACAGCGTGGTCTCGTGCAGCAGCCCCCCTGCCCTATCGGAGGCCAGTGTGGTGTCGACGCAGAAGCGCGAGCTCTCGACCATCGCCGCGTGAGCATCGAGCGAACCACTCGCGAGCAGTTGCGGGAATGTCCGCTCCAGCATCGTCGGTCCGACCGCGGGCAGCAGACGACAGCATCCGGCAACCTGTCCCGAGGCGGTCACTGCCAGGATGTAGGACGGCCGCAGGTCGTCATACTGATCCCGCTCCTCTCCGTTCTCGATGAACTACAACCTGAATCCGCATCAACGTCTCCACATGAACGGGCTGTGTGGAGACAGATCACCGGTGGCGGGGGCCGGCTATGTGCAGATTTGCAGCGGGTGATTCTGGTGCCTGGGGGATCGAGGGGACGATCCGGGAGGCGCGGATCGTCTTGCATGCGGGTGCAAATTTGCAGTTCCCATGGGGCAGCCGCTTCCGGCCGACTCACGGTAAGTCTCGGAAAAAGTAGCGAAATGGCCTGCGGACTTGGGAGCTGCAGATTTGAGCATTAAGGTCTCGTTAACCAAAAACGGCTTGCGACCCTTCTCGAATCGACCATAGTAATAACGCTTTCAGCGTGAATGCAGCATGAAAAGCGTTATTCTAGAGAAGTTGGCGGAAGTGAGCACAGGGCACCCTACGGAAACGGACTTTGACGAGGAGATTCTCCAGCAGGGGGAACTCATCTCCGATAAGCTCAATATGCTGCGCTTGGAGCAGTATCCGCCTAATGCGGAGAAAGGGCTTCGCCTTTTCTCATCCGTTGAGGTCGCCGAGTTTCTCGGAGTGACGCAGAACCACATCAAGAAGCTTCATCTTGAGGGGAAAGGGCCTGATCCACAGGTGTCATCCTCCGGCCGGCGCAGCTACACGGCTGCGCAGATGCTGGAACTGCGCCATTTCCTTGACAAACACGGCCGGAGCGACATCAAGCGGTATGTTCCTCATCGTCGGCCGGGTGATGAACTCCAGGTGGTTTCCGTCGTCAATTTCAAGGGTGGCAGCGGCAAGACCACGACGACCGCGCATCTGGCACAGTATCTTGCCCTTACCGGCCACCGTGTTCTGGCTATTGATCTTGACCCGCAAGCATCGCTAACGGCTCTACATGGGGTTCAGCCGGAACTGGATAAAAACCCCTCCCTCTTCGAGGCGCTGCGGTACGATGACCAGCGCAAGTCGATCAAAACGATTATTCGGCCTACCAATTTCCCTGGCCTCGATATCGTGCCGGCGAATCTCGAATTGCAGGAGTACGAGTATGAAACGCCTCTGGCGGCGTCCAATAAGGGGTCGTCAGAGGGGCGGATGTTCTTCACCCGGATCACTCAGGCGCTTAAGGAAGTCGATGACCAATACGATGTGGTGGTCATCGATTGTCCTCCACAACTCGGCTACCTGACGTTGACGGCATTGACCGCGTCGACGTCCGTTCTGATCACGGTCCATCCGCAGATGCTTGATATCATGTCGATGAGCCAGTTCCTGCTGATGCTTGGCGGCATTCTTCAGTCGATCAAAAGTGCTGGTGCGCGGGTCAGGCTGAACTGGTTCCGATATTTGGTCACGCGCTATGAGCCAACGGATGGGCCGCAAGCGCAGATGGTCGGATTCATGCAGGCGATGTTCAATCGTCGCATGCTGCGGAACCAGATGCTCAAATCGACGGCGATTTCCGACGCGGGCATCACCAAGCAAACGCTTTACGAGGTTGAGCGCAGCCAGTTCACTCGGTCGACCTATGATCGGGCCGTCAAATCCCTCAACGCCGTGAACGGCGAGATCGCTGAGCTAATTCACAAATCGTGGGGGCGAAAGTGACCGTTGGTTTGACAGCCGTGCAAATCACCGAAAAGTCTAGGTACAGCAAAGGGATGCGTCCTGTATCGGGAGGGCGTCTTGGCTAGGAAACACCTACTGGCGTCATTTGCCGATCCGAAACAGGAAGAGGTACCCGTAGCTACGGCATCGGAGTCTCGTGCGGAGTATGCGCGGCGTGGAGCTTCCCGGTCCATGATGCAAACTCTTGACGAGATGGCGGAGAATTCGATGCGCCTCTTGGAGGGGGAGGCGATCGTTCAGCTAGATCCAGCTTTGCTTGATCCCTCCCCTTTCGCTGATCGCATCGGCGAAGAAGCTGATGAATTCGATGCGCTTGTCGCAGCGATCAAGGATGTCGGCCAGGCCTCACCGATCCTCGTCCGGCCGCATCCGGATGATGCCCAGCGTTACGTGATCGTTTATGGGCATCGCAGGGCGAAAGCGGCACGGCAGCTTGGAATACCGGTAAGGGCGGTTGTGAAGCCGCTTGCGGATATCGCTCATGTCATTGCGCAGGGGCAGGAAAATACGGCTCGCGCCAACCTGACTTTCATTGAGAAATCGCTTTTCGCGAAGAAGTTGCTCCGTTCGGGAATATCGAAGGACGACATAAAGCGTGCGCTGACGATCGACGACACCTTGCTCTCGCGCATGCTGGCTGTTGTCGAAGCCGTCCCGGCCCCGGTGCTTGACGCGCTAGGCGCTGCGCGCGGAGTCGGTCGTGATCGCTGGGAGCATTTAAAGAAGGAACTGCTTCATCCCGCGAAGGCCAGTGCCGCAGTCGAGCTGGTGCACACGCCTAGCTTCAAGGATGCGCCTCAAGAGCAGCGCTTCGCGCTCGTTCTGGAAGGAATAGCGCAGGCGAAAACTCGTAAGCCGGTGGTCGCTCGTCCTACCGAACGAGACTGGGCACTGGCTGGGGATTCGGTGAAGGTGGTGACGAAGGCCGCAGGTCGCTCGTTCACGCTCGCACTGAAGGCAAAGGACGCTTCGGATTTCGGGGCCTATCTCTCTGATAATCTGGAGCGCCTTTACGAGGAATATCAGAAAAACGGATCAAAACAGGAGACGCACTAAACCGCAAAAGAAAAAGGCCCCCGAAACGGTGTCCCGGAAGCCCTTCTCGTTGTTGGCGCATTGAGAATCGCACCTCCCGGAATCACCGTCAAGCGTTTTAGCGAACGACCTTGCTCGGGCGCGCTGGATTCTTTTGCCTAGCGATAGGTGAAGGACAATGCAGACGCATGTTTCGACGACGCCCTTTGGGCGGCGGCCGATGACGCTCGGCCAGATTTCAAGTCAGATGACGGCGAAGGCGGTGAAGCCGGATGCCGTCGCGCATAAATGGCAGGTGTTCCAGGACATCCGCGAGGCGAGGGAACTGCTCGGCGCTACCGATCGCTCGCTGGCGATCCTCAACGCCCTGCTGACTTTCCATCCGGAAACCGCGCTCACCGGCGATACCGAACTGATCGTCTGGCCATCCAATGAGCAGTTGGCGTCGCGAGCCAACGGCATGCCGGCGACGACGCTGCGCCGACACATCGCCGTGCTGGTCGATTGCGGGCTGGTGATCCGGCGCGACAGCCCGAACGGCAAGCGCTTCGCGCGAAAGGGCAGGGGCGGGGAGATCGAGCAGGCCTATGGTTTCGATCTCTCGCCGCTGGTCGCGCGGGCGCAGGAGCTGCATGATCTGGCCGAGGCAGTTCATGCGGAGAGGAAGGCGTTCCGTGTGGCGAAGGAACGCCTCACACTGCTGCGACGGGACATCGTCAAGCTGATCGACACCGGCATCGAGGAAATCATCGCCCGCCTCCCCCGCTCAGCTCCCCGCCAGCTGGTGGAGGCGATTAGCGCCGAGCTTTTTGCTCTCTACGAGGATATCCGCGAGGCTCTGGAAACCTTCACGAAAACGCAGAATCCGGATGCCAATGAGTCCCATTCCGGTCGCCACATACAGAATTCAAACCCAGATCTTCTCTCTGAATCTGAATATAGCCTCCGAAATGAAAAAGGAGCGGGCGGCAGCGTCGCGAAAGCCGACAACGTGCGGAGCCTGCCGAAGCGGGAATTGCCTCTTGGGATCGTGCTCGACGCCTGCCCAGGCGTGCTGGAACTGGTGCAGGGCGACGAAATCCGGCACTGGCGGGACTTCCTGGCCGTCGCGGAACTGGTCCGGCCGATGTTGGGAATTAGCCCGAGCGCCTGGCGGGAAGCACAGGAGGCGTTGGGCGAGCAGCATGCGGCAATCACACTGGCTGCGATCTACGAGCGCGCTGACCAGATCGGCTCGCCCGGCGGCTATCTGCGAAGCCTGACGGATCGGGCGAAGGACGGGAAGTTCTCGACCTGGCCGATGATCATGGCACTGCTCAGGGCCAAGCTCGATGAGCAGAAGACATCGACTGGGTTGGGTCCGCGGCGATCCGACGAGCCGGTTGAAGGGGGTAGTCGACTCCGGGCTTCGGAGGCGCTGCTGAAAAGCCTGAAGAGGCCGAGGGAACGGTGATGACTGGAGAACGCACGGGATGCGGCGCGGCGCTGTTTTCAACGAGTAAGCCTGTTAGCCAATCAACTGGGTCGCGTCCAGGAAGGGAGGGCAGGGGGTGTCGGTTGGGAACCCGATGCTTGTGCTGCGCCTCATGTGGGTCTATGTATAGCCTCATATGATATGGAGGACGTGATGCTCGCATTCACAACTGTGGCCGATGTGCTGGGACTTCCCGCGAAGGAAGCGGCGGCGCGCTCGCCGTTTGGGCTCATCGCCCGGATCGAGGATGGCTTGCCCATCGGTGCGCTCGAGCGTGTCTCCCAGCTTCTGGCGCCGGGCGATGCCCACTTCAAATACCGGCTCGTGCCGAAGGCAACTTATGAGAGGCGCAAGGCAGCTCATCGTCTGTCCTCGGACGAGGGCACACGTCTTGCGCGTCTGGCACGAGTCTGGAGCCTGGCGTTGGACGTATGGCAAAGCGAGATGGAGGCCCGTGACTTTCTCTTCCGGTCGCATTCGATGCTCGAGGACAAGCGCCCGATCGATGTTGTCATTCAGAGCGAGATCGGAGCTGAGTTGGTTCTCGATGTTCTCGGCCGCCTGAAATACGGCAGCGCTGCGTGATGGCGGAGCTTCTTGATCGCACGTTGTCGAGTTTCAGGATTGGGGATCCCAACGGGGCTTATCCGATCTTCGACGCAACCGGCTCGACCCTTGCGCCGGGGCGATGGAACACACCTGGGAGCCCGCTGATCTACACCAGCCAGCACTATTCGACAGCCTTGCTGGAAAAGCTGGTGCATGGCAGCGGGCGCTTGCCTCCGAACCAGCACTACGTCGAAGTCACCCTGCCACGGGGCCTTTCCTACGAGATATTCTCGCCACCGGCGCTTCCCGGCTGGGACAGCATGCCCGCGAAGGCCAGCCAGGCGTTCGGCGAACGCTGGTGTCTGGAAAGGCGCAGCGCCATCCTGCTAGTGCCGAGTGTGGTCGCGCGCATCGACAGCAACATCCTCGTCAATCCCGGCCATCCGGAATTCAGGACGATCGAGGCTAGCCTGCATCAGCCGGTCTTCTGGGACAGGCGCCTGTTCGGGGCATAGGGACGAACAGGCAATCCCGCTGCAGCGGAAGCGGGTGGGGGCCCGATCGCGGTTTCATTTCGTAGCCGACGGAATGAATGCGAGGAGAACCTACGAATCTCGCGCTGGACCTTCCTCGATGGCGCGACCGAGACGCTCGAGCTCGAGCGAGAAGCAGAACGCGGCGAACAGCAGCCCCATCACGCCGAGAGCCTTCGCCAGGCCTTGCCCGACCGGAGGCAGCACGTCGAGTTGCGGCACGTGACGAAAGAAGATAGCCGCGAAGAGCGCACCGCCGAAAAAGAAGCTGACGCGACTGGCGAACATCAGCAGATGGCCGGCGAACGCGCCACGGAACGGGGCCGGCACCGGCACGCGTAAGTAGCGAGCCCAGTAGCAGGTCTGCATGACAAGCGCGAGGACGATGGCCGTGACAGCGGTCGAGGTGTCCAGAGGCTGGGCCCGGCCGATCTGGCTGACGATCTGCTGGAACAACGGAAAGATGGTCAGGAATAGCAGGACCGCGGCGAGCGCGTGGATGCCCAGCAGAAGCGGGTAAGCGGCTCGGCATCGCTTTCCGGTCTTGCTGGCGGGATCAAGCGGCATCGGTCTGTCCCTGCCCGGCAAGGTCCCGAAGACCGCGCGCGAGATCCGGAGGAGCGACGTCGCCCAGGATCCCGAACTGCACCACATAGCCGAGTATGATCGCGAGCATCGTTTTCGCCACGTCGGGTGTTGAGGCGTCGTTCCCCAGCATGCCGTCGCGCTGCCAGCGGGCGGCGAGATCGGCGAGACGTTCTCGGAAGGCCAGATAGAAGCCTCGCATCGTCGCGCGGAGCTTCTCGTTGCGCTGCGCCTCGCTCCACCCCAGCAGGGCGAGGCGGCGCAGGTCATAGCCTTCGCGAACCGTGAAGAGGGCGATCGTCTCGCAGACCTGACGGATGAAGAGATCCGGAGGGGGCGGCGGGTTGGCCGAGAAGATCGGCTCGACGCGCCCGCTCAAGCCGCTGAGCGAGGTCGAAACGGCGGAGAGGATCAGTTCGTCCTTGCTCGGAAAATACGAATAGACGGCACCGGCCGAGAGGCCGGAGACGCGGATGATGTCGCTCATGGTGGTGGCGTGCAGGCCCTGCGCGTCGAAGCAGGTCCATGCGGCCTCCAGGATTTGCAGGCGGCGGGCGACGCGCTTTTCGTCGGAGATCTTCGGCACGCCCCTTCCTAAAACGAACAACCGTTCTTTACAAGCGCGTGTGCTGATAATAAAAGAACGGTTGTTCGTTTTATGGGGATATCTATGATTCGCGTGACGGCTATCGAGACGGGCAAGGCCCGCATGAAGACCGCACAGCGCACCGGGCGCCCGGACCGCGGACCCATCGGGCGCAAGATCGACATTTTCCGCGATCGGGAATGGGTCGAGCCACTGCCGATCCTGTGCTTCCTGATCGAGCATCCGGAAGGCCGCTTCCTGGTCGACACCGGCGATACGTGGCGCAACTCGGTGCCGGGCTATCTGCCCGGCTGGAATCCGTTCTACCGGCAGGTCTCGATCCGGGTCGCGCCGGAGGAGGAGATCGGCCCTCGCCTACGCAACATGGGCCTCGACCCGGCGCGGGATCTCGCCGCCGTCGTCCTCACCCATTTCCATCACGACCACACTGGCGGGCTCGACCATTTCCCGCACAATCGCATCATCGGCCCGGGCGAGAACCACGCGGTGTCGACCGGGCTGCGCGGCATGATGATGGGCTGCCTGCCTCAGCGCTGGCCGATCTGGCTGAAGCCGGAACTGGTGCAGATGGACGGCCCCGCCATAGGCTCGTTCCCGGCTTCGCATCCGCTGACACGTGACGGCCGGATCGCGCTGGTGCCGACACCCGGCCATGTGGCGGGGCATTGCGCCGTGGTGGTGCGGGACGACGACGTCACCTATTTTCTCGCCGGCGACGCGACCTACTCGCAGGAGAATTTGCGCGCCGAGCGCACCGACGGCGTCACCAATGATCCCTCGACGGCGCTCGCGACGCTTCGCGCAATCAAGGCCTTCGCCGGCCAACAGCCGACGATCCTCCTGCCGGCCCACGATCCCGATGCCGCCCGACGGCTGGCTGCGAAGGAAGTACTCGCGTGAAGGCGCCGGTTGGCACTATCCGGCTCCTGTCCATGATCCCGCTGGTCCTCGCGTGGCTGGGGTGTGCGGCAATTGGGGCTGACAGGGGAGGGGCCTTGTCTACAGCCCGGCAGCCTTGGTGAGATTGACGCGGAATCTGTCGCGGCGGCGCTGGTAGCGCCGGGTCATCTCGGCGGAGGCGTGGCCGAGCTGTTTCTGGACGTGGCGCTCGTCGACTTCCGCGGAAGAGGCGAGACCGGCGCGCAGCGAATGGCCGGCGAATTTTTCCTCCCGTTCGCCTTCGGTCAGATCGCCGCGCACCCCGGCGGCCAGTGCCGTGCGCTTGACGAGGCGGGCGACCTCGCGGTCGTTCAGTCGGTCCACGCCGACATCCTTGCCCCGGGCGGTCACGCGGCGGAACAGCGGACCATGGGCAATCCTTGCCAGCTTCAGCCAGGTGGTGAGAGCGACCACCGGGCAGGTGGCGTCGGAGGAGCCACGGCCGATCTCCACCTCGCGCCAGCCGGTTTTCCCGCGCAGCGTCACCAGCAGCCCTTTGTCGAGGATCTCCACCCAGCCGCGCCCGTCCTGCGTCTGGTCACGCCCGACATCGAGCCCGACGATCTCCGAGCGCCGCAGCCCGCCGGCGAAGCCAATCAGTAGCATGGCGCGGTCGCGCAGACCGCGCAGCGTGCCACGCTCCAGCACCTCCAGCATGGAGATGAGGTCTTCCGGCAGCACCGCCTCCTTCTGCCGGGGCGGGGCGGCATGGGTGTTGCGGATGCCGGCGAGCACGGTGGCGATATGGCGGTCGCGGCGATTGAGCGGGGTGCCGGCTTGGGCGTAGTTCCAGGTGATGGCGGAGAGCCGGCGCTCGATGGTGGCGACGGAGTTCGCCTTGCCGCCGGGAATCGCGGCGCCGGAGGCGCAGGCGGTGATGTAGAGCCCGACGACTTGCGGGGAGGGGGGAAGCGGCTCGAGCCCCTGACGCCGGCACCACGAGGAAAAATGCGCCCAGTCGCTGGCATAGGCCCGCCTTGTATTGGCCGAGCTCGACGCCTCGACGTAATCGCGGGCGCGGCCGGCTAGCCGTTCGAGATGCGCGGGGAGGGCAGGGAGGGCAGGGACATCTGCCGGAAGCGGCGAGGGGAGGGCGCTGGTGTCGTCCGCTGTCCTCCCATCGGAAACAACGACGGGTGTGCCCGGGTCCTGAGATGACGCGGAGCGCTCCGAAGGGCGATTTTCGGCGGTTTGCGCGGTGTTTTCGGTTGTCGCACTGCTCTTTTCCCCGGATTCCATTTGATTGATTTTTAACATGTTCGGCTCACCCTAATTCGGTGGATTCAGCCTTGTTCATCGGAATCTTAG
>QFQD01000056.1 GCA_003241485.1 Ancylobacter novellus | reverse complement strand
TCGTAGACCCGCGCCATGTAGCCGATGAGGCCCAGCCCGCACATCAGCGCGATGTCCATCCACGAGGTGGACAGCCCCCACACGCCGACCAGCGCGAACACCACGATGCCGGCATAGATATAGGGGCGCGGAATGAGCAGCAGGCGCACCCAGATGCCGACCAGCGGCAGGTTGAGCACAAGGAGGATGACATTGCCGATATAGAGCGAGGCGATGAGCCCCCACAGCAGGCCGGGATTGGTGGCGAACAGCAGCGGCCCCGGCTGCAGGCCGTAATTCTGGAACGCGGCCAGCAGCACGGCTGCCGTCGCGGTCGAGGGCAGGCCAAGCGTCAGCAGCGGCACCAATATGCCGGCCGCAGCGGCATTATTGGCCGCCTCCGGCCCGGCAACGCCTTCGATCGCGCCTTCGCCGAACTGCTCCGGATGCGGGCTCAGCCGGCGCTCCAGCGTGTAGGAAAGGAAGGTCGGGATCTCCGTGCCGCCGGCCGGCAGCGAGCCGATGGGAAAGCCGATGAGCGTGCCGCGCAGCCACGGCTTCCATGAGCGCGCCCAATCCTCCTTCGTCATCCACACGCCGCCCGAGAGCGGGTTCATCACCGCCTGCACCTGTGCGTTGCGGCTGGCGACATAGAGCGTTTCGCCCACCGCGAAGAGCGCGACGAGGACGACGGTGAAGGAGATGCCGTCGAGCAGTTCCAGCGTGCCGAACACCATGCGGCTCTGGCCGGTCTGCGTGTCGATGCCGATGGTGCCGAGCGCAAGGCCGAAGAACAGTGCGGTGAAGCCGCGCACGCGCGAGGTCCCCATCACCACCGCGACCGAGGTGAAGGAGAGTATCATCAGCGCGAAATAGTCCTCCGGGCCGAAGATGAAGGCGAGTTCGGCGATGGCCGGCGCCAGGAAGGTAAGCGCCAGCGTGCCGAACGTGCCGGCGACGAAGGAGCCGATCGCCGCCGTCGCCAGCGCCGCCGCCCCGCGCCCGGTGCGCGCCATGCGGTTGCCTTCGAGCGCGGTCATCACCGAGCCGCTCTCGCCCGGCGTGTTCAGCAGGATGGAGGTGGTCGAGCCGCCATAGAGCGCGCCATAGAGGATGCCGGCGAACATGATGAACGCCGATTCCGGCGCCACCTGCGCGGTGACGGGCATGAGCAGCGCGATGGTCAGCGCAGGGCCGATGCCCGGCAGCACGCCTACCGCCGTGCCGAGCGCGCAGCCCACCAGTGCCCAGAACAGGTTGATCGGCTGCAGCGCGATGCCGAAGCCGGCGATGAGTTGGCTCAGCGTGTCCATGATGTCACCGGATCAGCGGCAGGAACGGGCCGAGGTCGATGCCGAGCTTGGAGAACATGAACCATGCTCCCACACCGACGGCGGCGCCCACCGCGAGATCGAACAGGGTGCGATGCGAGCCGAACGCATGCGTCACCAAAGTGAAGCCGATCGCCGCCGTCAGCGGAAAGCCCAGCCAGCGTATGGTGGCGAGCGGCAGGGCGACGCCGGCCAGCGACAGCAGGAAGGCGCGACGCGAGGGCGGAGCGTCAGCATCGGCGTTTTCTTCCTCCTGCGGGCGGAAGGTCTCGCCCCGCGCGATCTGCACAAGGAGGATCACACCGAGCACGACGAGGCCGGCGCCGACCGCGGCGACCATGATTTCGGGCCCCATGCCGACAAAGGCCGTGGTCGACTGGATGCTGGTTGCGCCATAGATCCAGACGAGACCCATGGCGAGCACGGCGAGGCCGATCCACCACGGGCGGGCGGGCGGCGTGCCGGCGGGAGAATCGTCAATGGGGGACATGCGCTGGCTCCATGGCCTGACGTGTCTGGCTGGCACTCCCTCTCCCCGTCGCCGGGGAGAGGGAGGACCGCGGGCATGGCGTCACTGGACGATGCCGACTTCCCGCAGCGCCTGCGCCCAGTTGGTCTCTTCAGCCTTGAGGAAGCTGACGAATTCCGGGCCCGCGAGATAGGCGTCTTCCCAGCCCTGGTTCTTCAGCGTGGTCTTCCACACGTCGCTGCCATGCAGCTGGGCGAAGCGGTCGAGCCAGACCTTCTTGCCGGCCTCGCTCATGCCCGGCGCGCCGACGAAGCCGCGCCAGTTGCCGATCTCGACCGGGATGCCGACCTCCTTCAGCGTGGGCACATCCAGCCCTTCGAGCCGGGTGGGGCCCGACACGGCGATGATGCGGATGCGGCCGGACTGGGCGAACTGGCGGAATTCCGAAGCGCCGGAAATTGCCGCCTTGATCTTGCCGCCGCCGAGCGCGGCAAGGATTTCGCCGCCGGAGAAGGCGACGAAGTTGATCTTGCTAACCGGCGCGCCGGCGTGCTTGGCCAGCATGGCGAGCATCACATGGTCCGCCCCGCCCGCCGAGCCGCCGCCCACCGACAGCGCGCCCGGATCGGCCTTCAGCGCCGCAATGAAGTCCTGCGGCGTCTTGATCGGCGAATCCGCCGGCACGGCAATGGCGTTGTACTCATTGGTGAGCCGCACCAGCGGCGTGGTGTCGTTCAGCGACACCGGCGTCTTGTTGGTGATGACGCCGGCCACCATGATGACGCCCGTCACCAGCAGGGCGTTGTCATCGCCCTTGGCGGTGCGCACGAATTCGGCGAGGCCGATCGTGCCGGCCGCGCCGCCTTTGTTGGTGAAGTTCACCCCGTCGGTGAAGATCTTCGCCTGGTTCATCGCCGCCATGGTCTGGCGGCCGGCGCCGTCCCAGCCGCCGCCGGGATTTGCGGGGATCAGCACCTTGGCCGGATCGGCAAAAGCGAGACCGCCGGACAGGGCAAGGGCGAGGCCGCCCGCCAGTCCGAGGGTGGCGCGGCGCAGATGCCGCCGCAGGGGCGCGTCAGTCGTCTTGGCGTTGGACATGTCGTTTCCTCGTTCGGTTTCGCCGTGTCTTGCCCGGACGATCCGGGCTGCCGGCTTTCAAATTCCGCCGCAGCGGTGGAGCAGTGGCGCGGGCAAATGTCGCTTCAGGCCGCCCCTCCGCGCTGGGGCACGCCGGTGGGGATGACGGTCTGCACGATCGAGGCGTCCAGCGCCTCATAATCGTGCAGGCCGATCAGGTCGTAGAGCTCGGCACGGGTCTGCATGGCCTCGATCATTCCATGCGTGCCCCCGTCCCTGCGGATCGCCTGGTACAGCCTTGCCTGCGCCTTGTTGGCGACGCGCAGCGCCGAAACCGGCCAGATCACCATGCGGTAGCCCATCGCCTCGAATTCCGAGGCGGTGAAGAAGGGCGTGCGGCCGAACTCGGTCATGTTGGCGAGCAGCGGCACGCCGGCGGGCATGCGCTCGGCGAAGGTGCGGAACATCTCCGCAGTGGTCAGCGCCTCGGGGAAGATCGCGTCGGCGCCGGCCTCGAGATAGAGCCGCGCGCGCGCCAGCGCCCCGTCAATGCCCTCGCTGGCGGCGGCATCGGTGCGGGCGATGATGTAGAGGTCGCGCCGGGCGCGGGCGGCGGCGGCGACCTTGGCCGCCATGTCGTGGGCGTCGGCCAGCTTCTTGTCGTTGAGATGGCCGCACTTCTTCGGCAGCAGCTGGTCCTCGATATGCACCGCCCCGGCGCCGGCATCCTCGAAGGTGCGCACCATGTGCATCACGTTGAGCGCCTCGCCATAACCGGTGTCGCCATCGACCAGCAGCGGCAGGCCGCTGGCCCGCGCGATCTGCCGGATGAAGAAAGCCACCTCGTCCACGGTGATGATACCGAGATCGGGCAGGCCCATCGAGGCGGTCATCGCGGCGCCGGAGAGATACAGTCCCTTGAAGCCAGCGGCCTTGGCCTGGATCGAGGCCATGCCGTTATGCGCGCCGGGCAGCTCGACAATGCCGCCCGCCTCCACCAGCGCGCGAAAGCGGCGCCCCGCGGGCTCGGTGGGCAGATCGGTGTTCACGAGATAGGGCATGAGACCCCGCCTTCAGCTGGCGTAGAGATCGACGTAATCGTTGACGGCCATGGCCTCGAGCCGCTCCTGGTCGAGCGAGACGTCGAGAATGGCGCGCTGGCGCTTCTCCACGAAGCGGCGGGCGAGGTTGGTACGGAACTTCGCCTCCAATAGCGGAATGCCGTCCGCGCGCCGGCGCTTGTGGCCGATCGGATATTCCACCAGCACTTCCGGCAGCACGGTGCCGTTGGTCAGCTCGATGGTCATCGCATTGGCGATCGAGCGCTTCTCCGGGTCGTGATAGTCGCGGGTAAAGGCCGGATCCTCGACGCAGGTGATCTTGGCGCGCAGCGCGTCGATGCGCGGATCGGCGGCGACCGCATCCTCATAGTCCGAAGCGGTGAGCCGGCCGAACAGCAGCGGCACGGCGACCATGTACTGGATGGTGTGGTCGCGGTCGGCGGGATTATGCAGAGGCCCGCTCTTGTCGATGATGCGGATGCACGCCTCATGCGTGCGGATGCGGATGGCGGCGATATCCGCGGCGCTGCGGCCCATCTCGGCCAGCCTGCGATGAAGGCTCATGGCCGCTTCCACGGCCGTCTGGGCGTGGAACTCGGCAGGGTAGGAAATCTTGAACAGCACGTTCTCCATCACATAGGAGCCGTAAGGTCGCTGGAAGGAGAAGTGCTTGCCGCGGAACGAGGCGTCATAGAAGCCCCAGGTCGGCGCGGTCAGAACCGAGGGGTAGCCCATCTCGCCGGTCTGCGCGATCAGCGCGAGCCGCACGGCGCGGCTGGTAGCATCACCCGCCGCCCAGCTCTTGCGCGAGCCGGCATTCGGCGCGTGGCGATAGGTGCGCAGCGCCTGCCCGTCGACGAAGGCGAGCGAGAGCGCGTTGATGATCTCGTCGCGCGTCAGCCCCAGCAGGCCGGCGACGACGGCGGTCGAGGCGACCTTGACCAGCACGACATGGTCGATGCCCACCTTGTTGAAGGCATTCTCCAGCGCGATGCAGCCCTGGATCTCATGCGCCTTGATCATGGCGGTTAGCACGTCGCGCATGGTCGGCGGCGTGCGGCCGGTGGCGACCGCGTTGCGCGCCAGCCAGTCGGCGACGGCGAGGATGCCGCCGAGATTGTCGGAAGGATGCCCCCATTCGGCGGCGAGCCAGCAATCGTTGAAATCCAGCCAGCGGATCATCGTGCCGATGTTGAACGCCGCCTGTACCGGATCGAGCTGGTAGGGCGTGCCGGGCACCTTCGCGCCGTTCGGCACCACCGTGCCGGGCACGATCGGCCCGAGCAGCTTGGTGCAGGCCGGATATTCCAGCGCCTCCAGCCCGCAGCCCAGCGTGTCGATCAGGCAGTTGCGGGCCGTCTCGTAGGCGAGGGAACTGTCGACACGATAGTTGAGCACGTAGTCGGCGATGTCGACGAGCACGCCATCGGGGGCCGGACGTTCATTGTTGTTGTGGCTGGACATGGCGTTCCCGACGTCTCCCTGTATCGCAGTTTTTTAGAGGCGCCTTGCGTCGCCTCGGCTGATTATGTCGACATTTCTAGCCAATCATGGAAAGAACACAAACGAAATATGCGAACAACGCCCAATTATGTCGACACTCGTGGACCGCGCTTCGGCATCAACGCCACCCGACTTGAATGCGCGCATGTCGCGAGGCAAATCGGCTATAAGAAACGCTGCGACGCGCCGGCACGGGGCAACAGGCAAGAGGTGTCGACATGTTGAACGCTGACGAGACGGAAACGGCGGCCGACGCGCTGGGCGGCAGCGGCCTTGCCTCGCGCCTCTATGACGATCTCACCCAGGCCATTCTGGCCGGCACGCTCGCCCCCGGCGAGAAGCTCTCCGAGCCCGCCATCGCCCGCTCTTTCGGGGCCAGCCGGGCACCGGTGCGCGAGGCGATCCGCCGCCTGCAGGAGCGCGGCCTCGTCACCTATGCGGTCAATCAGGGCGCCCGCGTCGCCCAGCCGAGCGCCGCCGAGTTCCTCGCCTTGCTGGATGTGCGCGAGGCGATGGAAGGCATGGCCGCGCGTCTGGCGGCCACCCACATGGAAGCGGGCGAGTTCGCCGCTCTGGAAGCGCTGGTCGCCGGCCATCGCGGTGAGATCGAGCGCAACCCGCTCGGCGCCTATCTGCAGGACGATCCGGAGACCGACTTCCACCGGCGCATCGCCCGCGGCAGCGGCAACCCCATCCTCGCGGACCTGCTGTGCGAGCAGTTCTATCCACGCCTGCGCCTGTGCCGGCGGCTGCACCGCACCGTGCAGGGCCGTGGCCGGGAGGCATGGAAAGAGCATCTACGCATTACCGAGGCGATTGGCCAGCGCGACGGCGAACTCGCCGAAATCCTCATGCGCCGTCACATAAAGGCGGCACGCGCCGCCCTGCACACCGCTCTTTCCGGCGAATGAGGCCACGCTCCGGGAAGCTGGCGATGATTCGGCGGAAATAAGACCAAAAAGCGCCATCGCTAAGCTGCGCGGCAACCGCTAAGTTGAGTCGCCTCAAGTTGGGGTGGCGGGGCACAAAATGAAGATTCGGTCGATTTCGCGCGGCCTATCGCGGTCACGGATGCGCAAACTTGTCGCCATTGGTGTTGGCGTCAGCGGCCTTGCGCCCGCCGCGCAGGCGGTTCCGCTTCCTCCGACGCCGACGACCTATCAGACGCTGAATTTCGGCACGACCGGCACGTTCCTCACCGGTATTCGCGGCAACACCATTGTCGGCAACTACACCATCCCCGGCCAGACCGGCGGCCTGCTTTACAACACGGTGACGCAGACATGGTCGCCCTTCCCCCTGGCGACCGCCAATGGCGCGAATTATCCCGGCGCCATCGGGTCCTCTCCCTACGGGCCGAGCTTCGGCAACCCCGACGGGGTGCTGCGCGTGGTGGGCAGCTACAAGACCCTCGCCACCTCGCCCTATGACACCAGCTATCTCTATGACGGCGCCGCCGCGCCGGGCCAGCAGCTGACCAATCTGACCTACCCGACCGAGGGCGTGCTGTTCACCATCGCGCACAGCACCTTCGGCAATCAGGTGGTCGGCAATTACGACACCCGCCTCGCGACCGGCAACGCCTTCATCTACAACATCGATACCGGCACCTACGTCACCAACAACATCGCCGGCGTCAGCACCACCGCCTATGGCATCTATGGCGACAAGATCGCCGGTGGCTTCGGGCAGATCCAGGTCGGCGGCGCCTTTCATGCCGAGCATGGCTACATCTACGACCAGCGCACCGGCACCTATGTGCAGTATGACCACCCCGGCGCCGTCGCGACGCATTTCGAGGGCATCACCGGCGCGGGTCGCACGGACGAATACAACCTCGTCGTCAACTGGGTCACCGCGGACGGCGTCGTGCATCCCGCCGTCATGCATGTCGACGCGCTCGGCATCGCGACCTGGTACGAGATCGACATTCCCGGCGCGGTCGTGTCGTCCAATTCCGCTTATGGCGACAACGTCGTCGGCATCTATGTCGATGCCAATGGCATCAACGGCTATCTCGCGACGATCCCGGGCATCTACAACCCGATCCGCAACGCCGGCACGTTGACCTTTGGCACCGCCAATGCCGCCGCGCTCGATGGGCGCCGGGGCGATGACATCATCAACAGCGGCACCATCGCGGCCACCGGCAATGGCGGCATCGGCATGCGCGGCGAGACCTATGGCGTGCTGACCAATAACGGCACCATCACCGCTTCCGGCATCGCCGGCGCGGCGGTCGAACTGCATGGGCTCTACGGCACGTTCCTGAATTACGGCACCCTGCAGACGAACATCGTCGCCGACGCCCTGCGCACCGGGCCGGACGCCAATGGCACGGTGATCGTCAACATGGGCATCATCGACGGCCGCATCGCCGCGACGGCCGGCATCGGCAAGCGCTTCGAGAACAGCGGCTGGCTCGGCGTTTCCGGCGACCTGCCGTCGGTCACCCATCTGTTCGGCGGCACCTTCGTGCAGACCCCCGTCGGCACCTATGCCGCGCGCGTCACTGACACCGGCACCGACTATTTCGGCATCGCCGGCACGGCAAAGCTCGCGGGCACGCTGCAGGTCAGCTTCCAGACCACGAGCTTCGCCCCGACCACCACGCTGATCGCCGCGACGCAGGGCATCACCGGCACCTTCGGCCGCTTCGTCACCGACGGCCTGCCCGCCTTGTTCAGCGCCAGCCTGGGCTACACCCCGACCACGGTGACCATGAGCGTCGCCGCCGATCTCGCCGGCCTGGCGCTCACGCGCAACCAGCGCGCGGTTGGCGCCGCCATTGACGGCATCATCAACACCACCACCAACGGCCTGCTGACGACCCTGCCAACCGCGCTGGCCCCGCTTTACGGCGTCTCCGCCGCCGCGCTGCCCGGCACCCTCAGTGCCCTCTCGGGCGAGGCCTATGCCAGCGAGCAGTCGGTGATGGTGGGCGACAGCCTCTATACTCGCCGGGCGCTACTCGACCGCTTGCGGCAGGGCACCTATGGCACCCAGTCCGGCCCGATGGCCGCGCTCGGCTATGGCGGGCCGGCCCTTGCCTACGCGCCCTCGGCGAAATCGACTGTGCCCTACCCGACCAAGGCGCCCACCGCACCCGAACCGGCCTTCAACGGCACGATCTGGGCGCAGGCCTTCGGCGGCTGGAGCGATTACAGCGGCGGTGCAGGCACGGCGAGTGTCGACGCCACCATTGGCGGCATCCTCTCCGGCGTCGACATCAACGCCGGCAACTGGCTGGTTGGCGCCGCGCTGGGCTACACGCAATCCAGTTCCGATATCGACGCGCTGGCGAGTTCGACCGATGTCGACAGCCTGCTGCTGGCACTCTATGCCGGCACCAGCTCCGGCCCCTGGAACCTGCGCCTTGGCGCGAGCTACGCTTTCAACCAGATCGATGCCTCGCGCACCATCGCCTATCCCTTCGCCGAGCAGGCGAGCGCGGACTATGATGGCGGCACCGCGCAGGTGTTCGCCGAGGTCGGCTACGGCTTCGCCCTGCAGCAGCTGGCGCTCGAACCCTTCGCCGGCCTCGCCTATGTCTATCTCGACACGGACAGCTTCACCGAGACCGGCGCCACCGCCGGCCTCTATGGCGCGCCCGGCTCGATGGGTGTCGGCTATTCCACGCTCGGCCTGCGGGTGGCGACCACGATCGACCTGTCCAACGGCATGTTGTTCAAGCCCCATGCCTCGGTCGCCTGGCAATATGCGTTCGGCGACATCACGCCGGAAGCGCAGATGGCGTTTCTGAGCGTGCCGACGGCGAATTTCACCGTGGCCGGCGTGCCCCTCGCCGAGAATACCGCGCTGGTCGAGATCGGTGCGGACCTCAATATCAGCGAGCAGGCCCGCATCGGCGTGTCCTATGTCGGCCAATACGCCGACAGCGTCACCATGAACGCCGTGCAGGCCAACTTCACCTGGCGCTTCTAGTCGACGTCTGACACCCCGGAGCCCCTCGGCTCCGGGTAGGGCGCCGCGCCAGCCCTCATTGCCCGTGCGCGGCCGCGCCCTCGGGGTGGAGGGCATCCGACCCTTCCCCCGTCACCCGCGCCAGCACGGCATCCGCGGCCCGCGCCACACCGGGCTCGGCCTTCATGCGGGCCGAGATCACGGCAAGCCGGTCGCGCAGCGCGCGGTCTTCCAGAAGTGTCTCGATGGTGTCCCGCAGCAGGTTCGGCGACCAGTCGGAGCGGTGCATGCGCCGACCCGTGCCGGTGTCCGCCGCGCGGCGGGCATTGTCATGCCCGTCCCAGCAATAAGGCATCACCAGCGACGGCACGCCATGGAACAGCGCTTCGCAGAAGGAATTGTTGCCGCCATGATGGATGAACAGCGCGGACTGCGCGACCACCGAGGGCTGGGGAAACCAGCTACCGAGGAACACATTGTCCGGCACCTGCCGGTACTCGTCCATGAAGCCGCCGACATTGACGAAGAAGCGGGCTCGGATGGTGGCGAACACCTCGATCATCCGCTTGATCTGGTCGGTGTCGATCGCGCCGAGGCTGCCGAAGCTCATATAGACCAGCGGCCCGTCATTCGCTGGCAGGACGGGTGGCTCGAAGCGCACCTCCTCGCGCACACAGCCCTCCAGGAACACGAAGCGCTCGGCCGGTAGTTCCTCGGCGCGCGCAAACCGCACGGCGGACGGGGCGAGCAGCAGGTTCAGGCTGTCGGAGGATTCCAGGAACTGGCCGGGCGGCAGTGGACGCAGCCCGCGGGCGCGGCGGAAGCCGTTGTAGCGGTTATGCGCCATCCTCAGCGCCGTCGCGGCCGCCTTCTCCCACTGCGCCCGGCCGGGGCGATCGTCAGCTGACAGGCCGGACAGATAGGGCGGCACCAGAGGATCGGGGATTTCCGTCTCGGCGCAGGACACCACCCGCGCCCAGGGCCGGCCCGAGCGCAGGATCGCCGGAAACATGATGACGTTGTCCAGCAGGATCATGTCCGGCTGGATCTGCGCGAGCAGCGCCTCCAGCGAATCCTCGACCGCGATCACGGTATCGATGATCGCTTCCCAGGTGGGCGCGACATAGGCTTCGAGCTGCGCCTCGGGCGGCAGGTCGAAATGCGGCAGATGCGTATTGACGAAGTTCTGCCAGTAGGCCGCGCTGCGGGCCTGCGAGGGCCCCTCCTCCGGCTGCAGGTGATATTCGCGGAAACCATACTCGGCGAACACGCCGGTAAAGCCGGGATGGCAGAGAAAGACCGGCTCCGCACCCCGCGCCTTCAGTTCGCGCGCGATGCCGACGCAGTTGAGCGCGGCGCCGAAGCTGGCTTCCGGAAACAAGGCGATAAGGGGTGGGCGGCTCACGAGGCGGTTCCTTTAATGCGCGGGGCGGCTGTCGGCGTGCCCCTAAGCAGCGCCGACATGCCACGCCCGGCCGTCTCGGGCCGGCGAATCCCCGAGCGACGCAGATGCAGCACCATCTGATCGGCGGCAAGCTCCAACTGATTGCGATCCAGGCTGTCGAGAATGTCGAGGTGCTCCTCCATCGCCTGTCGCTGGCGGAACGGCGGCGTCGCCTCCTTCTGCGCCATGCGCCGCAGCCGGTGATGCGCCAGCAGCGCGCCCTGCACGAAGCGGTTGGCCGAGGCCTCGGCGATCATGACGTGGAAATCAATGTCGAGGCGCTGGAAGCCCGAGGCCGTCAGGCGTGCGTCCGGCAACTCCTGAAACGCCCGCATCTGGCCGCGCAGCGCGCTGGCGCGGGTCGGATCCAGCGCGAAGCCGGGTGTCAGAATGGCCTGCGGCTCAAGCGTCAGCCGGAAGGCAAAGCTCTCGGCGATGGCGCGCGGCGTGTCGAGCAAGGGCTGGAACACCCAGGCGCTGCCCGGCAGCTGCGAAACGAAGCCATCGCGCGATAGTACTTTTAGTGCATTCAGTACTTCAACGCGCGACGCGGAATAGCGGCGCGCAAGGGCGCTGACCGACTGCACATCGGCAATCCGCCGCGCAGTCCTGTCCGCGAGAATCCGATGAAAAAGCCCCTGCTCAAGATCGTCGATGGCGATCTTGGCATCGGGCAAGCCATCCTGGGCGCCTTTGGCGAGGAAATAGCCCTCCTCCTCGCGCCAGACCAGAATATTATTCTTTTCCAATATCTTAAAAGCGGAGCGGATGGGCGTGCGGGAAACGCCGCAGGCCTCGCCAATGCCCTGCCCGGGCATATGATCGCCGGCCTTCATGCCGCGATCGAGCGCCAGCGCAACGATCTGCTGCGCCAGTGCAAGATGGTTGTGACGCGCAGCACGCCGCCGTCCGGCCATGAACCCCTCCCTGAGCGCGCCTTCCCCGCAGGGAACGATACAGAGAACCGCTAATACAGTTTGACGTATTTTTCCGACTATTCGTACTATTTCGATCAGCGGTCATCAAGAACCGCTCCTTCCGACAGCCACCGCATCCGGTGGGGAACAACAGGAGTTTGTCATGGTGGGTGTCTCCCGCCGCGCGGCAGCTATTGCCGGCGTGGCCCTGAGCCTGTCCGCGTTCGCTGCCAGCGCCGATCCGCTCGTGATCTCGAACTGGGACGGCTATCTCGCCCCTGATGCGATCAAGTCCTTCAACGACGCCAGCGGAAACACGGCCGAGCTGGTCCTGCACGCCACGAACGAAGAGATCATGGGCAAGCTCATCGCCGCCAAGGGCAAGGGCTATGACGTGGTCTTCGTCTCCTCGCCCTTCGCCGAGGTGCTGCACAATCTCGGCCTTGCCGAGACGCTCGACCACAGCAAGATTCCCAATCTCGCCAATCTCTATCCGGAAGCGACGGGCCTCGCCCACGACAAGGGCAACACCTTCTCCGTGCCCTACACCTGGGGCACCACGGGCCTTTGCTACCGCTCCGACCTCACGCCCGCGCCGGCCTCCTGGAACGACCTCTTGAAGCCGACCGATGCCCTGAAGGGCAAGACCACGATGCTGGCGACCGACCGCTGGCTGCTGGCCGCCGGCTTCCTGGCGCAGGGCTACTCGGTCAACGAGACCGACAAGGCCAAGCTGGCGCAGACCCGCGACCTGCTGATCGCCGCCAAGAAGACCCTGCTCGCCTATGACGACACCACCTTCTATTCGAAGCTCGTGTCGGGTGAGGCGCAGCTGGTGCAGGCCTGGGACGGCTGGTGCAATTACGGCATCAAGGAAAACCCGCAGATCAAATACACCATCCCCAAGGAAGGGTCGGACCTGTGGGTCGACACGATGGTGCTGCTCAAGTCGTCCGAGCACAAGGATGCGGCCTACGCCTTCATCAACTACATGCTGGACGGCAAGAACCACCGCTGGGCGGCCGAGAACATCCTCTACAAGGTGCCGAACAAGGCCGCGATGGACGGGCTCGATCCCGCCTTGCTGAAGCAGTTCCCCAACATGACCATGACCCCGGCCGAGCTGCTCAAGCATGAGCAGCTGCGCGATGTCGGCGCGGCGCAGCGCGACTATGCGCGCACCGTCTCCGAGATCATGGCCGCGAACTGAGGCGCACCCTGCAACGGGCCGTCCCCTTAAGAGAGGGGACGGCTTCCCGCCGGGCCGGCCACCGCCGGACCGCCTGACGGTATCCTATTGTCATGCAAGACCGCAGATCCCTGGCTCTCATCGCACCGGCCTTCGCCTGGCTCACGGCCTTCATGGTGGTGCCGTGCCTGCTCATCCTCGCGCTCGCCTTCTTCCGGCGCGGCGTCTATGGCGGCATCGACTATGAATTCACCCTTGAGAATTTCGGCATGGTGTTCGATCCGCTCTATGCGCGGATCTTCCTGAAGTCGGCCTGGATCGCCGGGCTGGCGGCCTTCATCGCCGCGGTGGTCGGCTATGGCGCCGCCTATGCCATCGCCTCCATGCCGCGCCACCGCCAGCCGGCGCTGCTGTTCTTCGCCATCCTGCCTTTCTGGTCGAACTACCTCGTGCGCACCTATGCCTGGATCGTACTGCTGAACCGCGAAGGGCTGGTGGTGAGCCTTGCCCGCGCGCTCGGCTATCAGGGCGAGCTGCCGCAGATGCTCTACACCGAGGCGACCGTGGTTCTCGGGCTGGTCTACAACTACCTGCCCTTCGTCATCCTGACCTGCTACGCGCCGCTCTCCCGGCTCAATCCCGAAATCGCTGAGGCCTCGCGCGATCTCGGTGCCGGCGGCTGGACCACCTTCCGGCGGGTGACGCTGCCGATGACGCTGCCCGGCGTGGCCACCGGCTTCGTCTTCGTCTTCGTGCTGTCCATCGGCAATTTCGTCACCCCGGCTTTGCTCGGCGGCGGTCAGTTCCAGATGATCGGCAATCTGGTCTACGCGCAGTTCCTCACCGCCAATGACTGGCCGTTCGGCTCGGCGCTGTCGATGGTGCTGATCGCCGTCATGCTGGTGCTGCTGACGCTGCAGACCTACGCCAATGAGCAGGCCTCGACCGGCCGCCAGTCCGGGGAGCGCGCCGATGTCTGACCGCGGCTCCCCTTTCCTGATGCTGCTGATCCTCATCGTGGTCTTCGCCTTCCTCTACATCCCCATTTCGGTGCTGGTCGGCCTGTCCTTCAATGCGGGCGGCATGCCCACCGCCTGGACCGGCTTTTCGCTGAAATGGTACGGCGCGCTGTTGGCCAACCAGGACATCCTGCGCGCGGCCGGCAACACGCTGATCGTCGGACTGGTCTCCTCCGCCGTCGCGACGGTGCTCGGCACGCTGCTCGCCATCGGCGTCGAGATCCGGCGCCGCAAGGGCCACTTCTTCGAGACGCTGATCTTCGCGCCGATGGTCATTCCCGACATCGTGCTGGCGATCGCGCTGCTCAGCTTCTTCTCGCTGCTGGACGTGCGGCTGGGCCTGCACACCGTCATCATGGCGCATGTGGTGTTCAACCTCGCCTATGTCTGCGCGGTGGTGCGGGCGCGGCTGAAATCCTTCGACTGGTCGATCGTCGAGGCCTCCACCGATCTCGGCGCCTCGACGCTGACGACGCTGCGCCGGGTGGTGCTGCCGGTGCTGGCGCCGGCCATCATCGCCGGCGCGCTGCTGGCCTTCACCCTGTCGGTCGACGAATTCATCATCGCCTTCTTCACCGCCGGGGCCCAGCGCGCCTCGATCACGCTGCCCATGCAGATCTACGCGATGATCCGCTTCGGCGTGACACCCGAGATCAACGTGCTCGCGACACTGGTGATCGGCTTTTCGCTGGTCACGCTGGCCCTGTCGCAGCGCCTTAACCGCGGAGGCCTGCCGGGCCAATGACAACGCTGCTTTCCATTCGCCATGTCGAGAAGCATTTCGGCCGGGTGCGCGCCGTCAATGGCGTGTCCCTCGACATTCGCGAGAACGAGTTCTTCGCGCTGCTGGGTTCCTCGGGCAGCGGCAAGACCACGCTGCTGCGCATGCTGGCGGGTTTTGAAACGCTGAGCGCCGGCCAGATCCTGCTCAAGGGCCGCGACATCTCCAACGTGGCGCCCAATCACCGCCCGGTGAACCTGATGTTCCAGTCCTATGCGCTGTTTCCGCATATGACGGTGGCGCAGAACATCGCCTATGGGCTGGAGATGGAGAAGCTGCCGCGCGCGGAAATCCGCACCCGCGTCGACGAGATTCTCACCACCATCCAGCTCTCCGCGCTGGCGGCACGCAAGCCCGATCAGTTGTCCGGCGGCCAGCGCCAGCGCGTCGCGCTGGCCCGTGCGCTGGTGAAGCGACCGCAGCTGCTGCTGCTCGATGAGCCGCTGGGCGCGCTGGACAAGAAGCTGCGCAGCGAGATGCAGCTGGAGCTGAAGCGTATCCAGCATGAGTTCGGCATCACCTTCATCATCGTCACCCACGATCAGGAAGAGGCGCTGGTGATGGCCGACCGCATCGCCATCCTCCAGCACGGCGAGCTGGTGCAGTGCGCCCCGCCGCGCGAGGTCTATGAAAATCCCGCGAGCCGCTTCGCCGCCGAGTTCATCGGCGTGATGAACATCATCCCCGTCGCCCGCGACGGGGCGAAGCTCACCGCGAGCGAGGGCAGCATCATCCGCGCCGCCATACCCGACGGCCTGGGCGGTGATCTCGTCGCCGCCGTGCGGCCCGAGCGGCTGCGGCTGGATGCCCATGCCTGCGAGAACCGGCTCTCGGGCCGCATCCTCGCCACCGCCTATCACGGGCTCGACCTGCAGGTGCATGTGGAAACCCCCGCCATGCCGAAGCCGCTGATCTGCCGGGTGACGGCGGATGCGGCCGAGGCCCGGAGCTTCCGGCCGGGCGAGGTGCTGACGCTCGGCTGGAGCAGCGCCGACACCCGCGTCTTTCCGGCCTGACGCATTCCGCTGACGACCAACCGGCGCCCGCAAAGAGGCGCTTCCAGAGAGGTTAAACGATGGAACAGAAGACCTTCGCCTTCTTCCCCGAAGCGGCCTTCGGTCCGGCCCTCAACTCCGTCGGCATCGCGCAGGCGGTCACGGCGCTCGGCCACAAGGCGGTGTTCCTGTCCGATCCCGGCTTCGTGTCGGTTTATGAAGGCTATGGCTTCGAGGCGCATCCCGTCGCGCTCTCCGAGCCCATGCCGCCCGAGCAGATGGCGAAGTTCTGGGAAGATTTCATCAATGGCCACATCCCGAACTTCTCGAAGAAGCCGATCGACCAGCTCGACAACTATGTGAAGGAATGCTGGGAGGCGATCGTCTCCAGCGCGAAATGGGCGCAGCAGGACCTGCCCGGCGTGCTTGCGCGCATCAAGCCGGACGTCATCGCGGTCGACAACGTCATCCTGTTCCCCGCCATCAAGCAGTTCGGCGTGCCGTGGGTGCGCATCATCTCCTGCTCGGAGAACGAGATCGAGGACGAGGCGATCCCGCCCCACCTCTCCGGCATGGGCGAGAACGACGCGGAAGGCCACGCCGCCTTCCGCGCGAAGTTCAACGAGGTCATCCAGCCGATCCACGAGGACTTCAACGCCTTCCTCGCCCAGCATGGGGAGGAGGCCTATCCGCTCGGCCAGTTCTTCGAGGCCTCGCCCCATCTCAACCTGCTGCTCTACCCCGAACAGGCGAAGTACCAGCGCGCGCGGCCGCTCGACCCGGCGCAGTTCCAGTATCTGGAAGGCTGCGTGCGCAAGGACGAGGACTACACCGTCCCGACCTTCGGCCGGAACAATGACGGCCCGCTGCTCTACATCTCCTTCGGCTCGCTCGGCTCGGGCGACACCGACCTGCTGAAGCGCCTCATCGCGCTGGTCGGCAAGACGCGCTACCGCGCGCTGGTCAATGTCGGCGACTACAAGGACAGCTACAGCGACGTGCCCGACAATGTGGTGCTCGGCAGCTGGTTCCCGCAGCCCTCGGTGATCCCGCAGGTGGACGCCGTCATCCACCATGGCGGCAACAACTCCTTCACCGAGTGCCTCTATTTCGGCAAGCCGGCGATCATCATGCCCTATGTCTGGGACGGGCATGACAATGCGATGCGGGTCGAGGAGACCGGCCACGGCTTCCGCTCCGAGCGCTATGACTGGAGTGACGAGGAGCTGATCGCCAAGATCGAGGCCTGCCTCACCGATCCCGCCATCAAGGCGAAGCTCGCCTCCACCTCCGCCCACATGCAGGCCTGCGAGGGCCCGAAGAAGGCCGCGCGCCTGCTCACCGCCCTGCTGGGATGACCGACATGACCAATCTCGCCAGTTCCGCCCCCCACATCCACGACGCCACGACCTATGACGATCTGGTGGACTGGGGCGCGCAGCCCGATGCCATCGCCGGCGCGTCCCACTCCACCGGCCGGCTGCTGTTCAAGGGCCCCGGCAATTCGCCGGAAACCGGCATCTGGGTCTGCACCCCCGGCCGCTGGAAGATCTCCGTGCCGCGCGACGAGTTCTGCCACTTCGTCTCGGGCCGCGCCCGCTACACCGCGACCACCGGCGAGGTGACCGAGGTCGAGGCCGGCACCTGCGTCGTGTTCCCCGCCGGCTATGAGGGCGAGGCCGAGGTGATCGAGACCATCCGCAATATCTACATGCTTGCTTGAGTGAGACGCACGATGAAAACGCCAGTGATGAAAAAGCCCCTCGAAATCACCGATGTGGTGGACTGGGGCATCATCCCGACCATGATCGAGGGCCAGTCCCACGTCTCCGGGCAGGTGCTGCACAAGGGGCCGAACGGCCAGTCGGAGTGCGGCCTGTGGATCTGCACCCCCGGCAAGTGGGACTGCCACGTCACATCCGACGAGTTCTGTCATTTCCTCGAAGGCCGCTGCACCTATGTGCATGAGAGCGGCGACGTGATCGAGATCACGCCCGACACCGCCGCCTTCTTCCCCAAGGACTGGAAGGGCGTGTGCACGGTCCATGAGACCATCAAGAAGGTCTACATGATCCGATGAGCGTGGCCGTGACTGCCCTCCCCCGGCTCGATCCGCCCGGCGTGACCTTTCTGGCGCGGCACGGGCAGTCCGGCGCGACGCTCAGGGCGCTGCCGGGCGATGCCTCGGCACGCCGCTACTACCGGCTGCCGGAGGCGGGCCTCCTGCTCATGGAGGACCGCACCGACCCGGAGGGCTTTTCCTCCTATATCCGCGTCGCGCGGCACCTGAACGGGCTCGGCCTGTCGGCGCCGCGCGTCGAGGGAGCCGACCCCACACACTGCCTCGCCCTCATCGAGGATTGGGGCGACGCCACCTATGCGCGCCGTCTTGCCGGCGGGCGCTCGGAGGCGGCGCTTTACGGCCTCGCGGTCGACGCGCTCGCCCATCTGCACATGGCGCCCGATGGCGCGGCGATCTCGCAACCCCGCTATGAGCGCCAGATCTGGCTAGATGAGCTTCGCGTCTTCTGCGACTGGTTTGCCCCCGCCCTCGCGCCCTCGCTCGACCGCGAGCCCTTCACGACGCGCTTTCTCGCGCTGTGGGACGAGGCGCTGGCCCCCATCTATGGCCGGCATGAAGCGCTGGTGCTGCGCGACTTCCATGTCGACAACCTGATGGAGCTGGACGATCGGGACGGCGTTCGCCGCTGCGGGTTGCTCGACTTTCAGGACGCGGTTCTCGGTCCGCGCGAATATGACCTCGTCTCGCTGCTGCAGGACGCGCGGCGCGATCTCGCTCCGGGGCTCGAAGCCTCGATGCTGGAGCGCTATGTCGCCGCTCTCGCCGCCGGCCAGCAGGAGGCAGAGGCCATCCACCGGCGCTATCACCTGCTCGGCGCGCAGCGCCATGCGCGCATCGCCGGCGTGTTCGTGCGGCTGTGCCAGCGCGATGGCAAGGCGCATTACCTCAACTGGCTACCCCGTGTCCTCCGCCAGCTCGATGCCGCGCTGACGGCCGCCGGGCTCACCTCCATCGCCGATCTGCTCGCCGCTGAGCTGCCCGACTGGCGCGCGCGGGGCGAGGCTCTCGCGCGCCGTCTCGCGCCCGCTCACCGGCCCGAATGAAAGAAGACAGCATGTCCGATCTAGCCGCCCCCCGCTATTATCTGAGCCCCGGCCTGCGCCCCTCCGTCGGCCCCACCCATCCAGTGATCGACCCGGCGACGCTGGAGGAGGTCGGCCGGCGCGTGGAAGTGACGGCGGACGAGATCTCTGGCGTGCTCACGCAGGTCAACGCCGCGCAGAAGCTGTGGAACCGCACCGACGCCAAGAGCCGGGCGCGCACCCTGCATCGCCTCGCCAACCGCATCGAGACCGCCGACTTCACCGAGTGCGCCATCCTGATGAGCCGCGAGATGGGCAAGCCCTATCCCGAAGCCATCGGCGAACTCGCCAATGTCGCGCCGATCTTCCGCTATTACGCCGAGATGGCGCGCGACGACGCCGGCAAGATCGCCGGCACCACCCAGATCGGCTCGACGCAATATGCCCGCTACGAGGCGCTGGGCGTCTCCGTCCACATTATGCCGTTCAACTTCCCCATCCTCCTGATGTGCTGGACGGTCGCGGCCTCGCTCGCCGCCGGCAATGGCTGCATCATCAAGCCGGCGGAGGCAACGACGCTCTGCACGCTCGACTTCATGAAGGTGTTCGACGAACTGCCGGAAGGGCTGGTCGCCTGCCTTCCCGGCGGGGTCGAGACCGGCAAGGCGCTGGTCGACAGCGACCGCACCCACGCCGTCGCCTTCACCGGCTCGGTGGCCGGCGGGCGCGCGGTGGCGATGGCGGCGGCAGCACGGCTGAAGCCGGCGGTCATCGAGGCCGGCGGCTCCGACCCGATGATAATCGCCGCCTCGGCCCCCATCGAGGTCGCGGCGGCGGGCGCGGTGACGGGCGCCTTCCACATGTCGGGGCAGGTCTGCACCTCGACCGAGCGCATGTATGTCGTCGATGCCGTCCATGACGACTTCATCCGCGCCTTCGTCGCGCAGACGCAGCGCCTGCGCATCGGCAACGGGCTGGAAAAGAACGAGATCGGCCCGCTGGTCTCCAAGGCCGCGCGCGACAAGGTGATGCGCCTCGTCGCCGACGCCGTCGCCAAGGGGGCGAAGGTGGAGTGCGGCGGCCGCATTCCCGAGGGGCTGGAGACCGGTTGGTTCTACGAGCCGACCATCCTCACCGGCTGCACGCCGGAGATGGAGATCCTGCACGAGGAGACTTTCGGCCCCGTCGTCGCGGTCTGCCGCGTGGCGGATTTCGACGCGGCGATCACCGCCGCCAATGACAGCCCGTTCGGCCTCGGCGCCTCGATCTTCACGACGTCGCTGGAGGAGGCGATCGAGGCCTCCGAGCGGCTGGAAGCCGGCATGGTCTGGGTGAACAACCCGATGATCGACAATGACGCCCTGCCCTTCGGCGGCTGGAAAGCCTCCGGCATGGGCCGCGAACTCGGCCGGCAGGGGCTGGATGCTTTCCGGCGCAGCAAGATGGTGGTGATGGACCACAAGCCGCAGATTCACGAGTGGTGGTACCCCTACCCCGACGCGTGGTTCCTCGACCGTTCGGGCATCGGCGGCCGCAAGCATGTCTGAGGGGGCGAGCGTCATGCACACGACACGGCTTTACATCGACGGCGTCTTCGTGGCTCCCGAGGCGGGCGGCACCTTCCCCGCCATCGACCCGGCGACCGAGCAGCCCTTCGCGCAGATTGCCGCCGGGCAGGCCGCCGATATCGACCGCGCCGTGCGCGCGGCGCGGCGCGCCTTTGACACGGGCGTCTGGTCCGACCTCAGCGGGGCCACCCGCGCCTTCTATCTGCGCAAGGTGGCGCAGGGGCTGCGCGAGCGCCTGCCCGAGATCGCCGCGCTTGAGGTGCGCGACAATGGCAAGCCGCTGCCCGAGGCCGAATGGGACGTCGGCGACGCCGCCTTCACCTTCGATTATTACGCCGACTTTGCCGAGGCCGAGGACAGCCGGCCGGACGAGGAGGTCGATGTTGGCGATGCGCGCTTCCGCGCCAGCATCGCCCGCGAGCCGCTCGGCGTGGTCGGCGCCATCACGCCCTGGAACTACCCGCTGCTGATGGCGGTGTGGAAGGTCGCGCCAGCGCTAGCAGCGGGCTGCACCCTCGTGCTGAAGCCCTCCGAACTGTGCTCGCTCTCCTGCGAGAAGCTGGCCGAGATCATTCACGACGCCGGCATCCCGGCGGGTGTCTTCAATCTCGTCACCGGCACCGGCCCGGAGGCGGGCCAGCCGCTGGCCGACCACCCGCTCTGCGACAAGCTCGCCTTCACCGGCTCGGTGGCGACCGGGCGCAAGGTGATGATGTCCGCGGCGGCCGGCATCCGCACGGTGGCGCTGGAACTCGGCGGCAAGTCGCCCTTCCTCGTCTTCGCCGATTGCGACATCGAGAAAGCCGTCGAATGGATCCTGTTCGGCATCTTCTGGAACAAGGGCGAGGTCTGCTCCGCCACCTCGCGCGTGCTGGTGGAGCGCAGCCTCTATCCGCGTTTGCTGGCACGCCTGAAGGAGGCGGCGGAGGCGATCACCATCGGCGCCGGCACCGAGCCGGGGGTGGAGCTCGGGCCCATCGTCTCCAAGGGTCAGTACGACAAGATCCGCGCCGCCATCGCCGACGGAAAGGCCTCCGGCGCGCGGCTGGTCTCCGGTGGCGAACGGCCGGCGGGGCTGGAAACCGGCTATTTCCTCCAGCCCACCATCTTCGCGGACGTGCCGCTGGACGCCGGCATCTGGCGCGAGGAAATCTTCGGCCCGGTGGTCTGCGTCAATCCCTTCGACACCGAGGAAGACGCGCTTCGATTGGCCAATGACAGCGTGTACGGCCTCGCCGCCGCTGTCATGTCGGACGATCTCGACCGCTGCGAGCGGGTGGCGCGCAAGCTGCGGGCCGGCATCGTCTGGATCAACTGCTCGCAGCCGACCTTCGCGCAGCTTCCCTGGGGCGGTTTCAAGACCTCCGGCATCGGCCGCGAACTCGGCCGCGCGGGGTATGACGCCTATTTCGAGACCAAGCAGATCACCCGTTTCGATCCCGCCCATAGCTGGGGCTGGTACCTGGCGGGCGGACAATGACCGCCATCGCCGCCGTGGTGCTCGCCGCCGGCAAGGGCAGCCGGATGGGCTCGGAGCTGCACAAGGTGCTGCACCCGCTGCGGGGCAAGCCTATGCTGGGCCATCTCCTCGACAGCCTCGCTCGCGTTGACGCGCAGCAAGTCGTGCTGGTGGTCGGTGCCGGTCGCGAACAGATCGAGCAGGCCTACCCCGCCTTGCCCAACTGCGCGGCTTCCCGGGCACCGTGCTCGTTCTCTATGGCGACGTGCCGCTGATTTCGCCGCAGACCATGCGCGCTTTGTGCGCGGCGGTGGCGGGCGACACGGCCCTTGCCGTCCTCGGCTTTCATCCCGTCGACACCCGCGCCTATGGCCGGCTGGTGATCGGCGCCGATGGCAGCCTGCAACGCATCGTCGAGCACGCGGATGCCACCGAGGAGGAGCGGCGCATCGGCTTCTGCAATTCGGGCGTGATGGCGGTGCGTGGCGACGTGCTGTTCCCGCTTCTCGCGCGTGTCGGCTGTGACAATGCGAAGGGCGAGTATTACCTCACCGATATCGTGACCCTGGCCCGCGCGGACGGCCATCGCGTCGTCGCCGTCGAGGCGCCGGAACTTGAGGTGACCGGCGTCAATTCGCGCGAGGAACTGGCGGTGCTGGAAGCCCGGCTCTCGGAAGCGGATGTGGCGCCATGACCGAACCCCTGCCCTCGCTGGCGCAGGCGGCCCTGCGTCCCTACTGGTTCGACACCATCGCCCCCGAGCCCGCCCGTCCGGCGCTGGCGACCGATCTCAGCGCCGACCTCGCCATCATTGGTGGCGGCTTCACCGGCCTGTGGACCGCCCTGCAGGCGCGCCGGCGCGATCCGCAGGCCCGCATCGTGCTCATCGAGGCCGGACGAACCGGCAATGCCGCCTCCGGCCGGAATGGCGGCTTCTGCGCGCCGTCCATCTCCCACGGCGTCGGCAATGCGCTGCGCCGCTGGCCCGGAGAGGCGGGCGAACTGGTGCGGCTCGGCCGCAAGAACCTCGACGGCTTCGCGCAGGACGTTGAAGCCTATGGCCTGTCGATCGACTTCGAGCGCGCGGGCAAGCTCTCCCTCGCCGAGCAGCCCTGGCAGGTCGAGGGCCTGAGGGCGACGGCGGCGAATTGCGCGCGGTTCGGCGTCGCCGGCGAATGGCTGAGCGGTGACGCGCTGGACGCGCGCTTCCGCAGCCCGGTCTACAAGGCCGGCTTCTACGAGCCGAACTATGCGCAGCTGAACCCTGCGAAGACTGTGGCGGAGCTACGCCGCGTGGCGCTTTCGCTCGGCGTGGAGATCCATGAGCAGACGCCGGTCACCGAGCTGCGCGAGACCGCGACCGGGCTCACGCTGGTCACGCCGGGCGGGGCGGTCCACGCCGCCCGCGCGGTGCTGGCGACCAATGCCGCGCCGCCGCTGCTGGGGCATCTGAAGTCCTCGATCATCCCGATCTTCGACTACGCCATCATGACCCGGCCTCTGTCGGATGACGAACTGGCGGCCATCGGCTGGACAGACCGGCATTCGGTGGCGGACAGCGGCAACCAGTTCCACTACATCCGCAAGAGCACCGACAACCGCATCCTGTGGGGCGGCTATGACGCCGTCTATCACTTCGGCTCGCGACGTGACGCCTCCCTGCTGGACCGCACGGAGACCTACAACAAGCTCGCCGCGCATTTCGCCCGCGCCCTGCCCCCGCTCGCCCATGTGCCCTTCACCCATGCGTGGGGCGGCATCATCGACACCTCGGCGCGCACCACCTTCTTCGCCGGGCTCGCGGCGCGCGGGCGGCTCGCCTATGCGATGGGCTTCACCGGCCAGGGCGTGTCGGCCAGCCGCTTCGCCGCCCTGACCATGCTCGACCTTCTGGCGGGCGAAGAGACCGAGCGCACCCGGCTCGCCATGCTGCGCACCCGGCCCTTCCCCTTCCCGCCCGAACCGCTGCGCTGGCTCGGCATCCGCTGGGCGCAGGCAGGGCTGGCCAGCGAAGACCTCACGGGACAGCGCTCCCGGTTCAACCGCGTGCTCGATGCCTTCGGCGTCGGCTTCGATTCATAGGAGCACCCGCCATGTCCCCTCGTCATGTCATCGCCTTCGACCCGAACGCGATCCCGCCGCGGGAAATCCTCACCGACGACCCGGCCGTGGTCGACACGCCGTTCCGCGCCGAGAGCTGGCGTCATTTCACCCATGAAGAAAAGGGCGCGTTTTCCGGCATATGGCAGGCCGGACCTCATCTTGAGCGCGTGGACTGCGACTATGACGAGATGTGCCACTTGCTCGAAGGCCAGGTGCGCCTGACCGATGCCGAGGGCAATGCGCGCATCTTCGGCCCCGGCGACAGCTTCGTCGTCGCGCGCGGCTTCAAGGGCACGTGGGAGAACCTCACCCATGTGCGCAAGGTGTTCTTCATCCTGAGCTGACGGGCCGGCTAGGCGCCGGCGCCACCAAGCGCCGCCACCTGCTTGCGCAGCGCCTTCACTTCCTCGAAGCGGGGCGTGACGTCGCGCAGCACGGCAACCATGCCGGTCACCGTGCCCGCGGGGTCCTTGAGCAGGACGATGGTGAATTCCAGCGAGATTCGCTTTCCGTCCTTGGTCAGACCCGGAACCGCGAGAAGATCCCCCGCGCCATAGCGGCTCTGCCCGGAAGCGACCGTCTCGCGATAGCCTTCCCAGTGGCGGGCGCGGAACGGCTCGGGAATGATGATGTCGAGCGAAGCGCCCAGCGCCTCATCCTCGGAAAAGCCGAAGATGCGTTCGGCACCGGCATTCCACAGCACGATCAGGCCCTCGGCGTCACTGGCGACGACGGCGTCGGCCGCGCTGTCCAGCAGCGCGTCGCCGATCTCCCCGCGCGT
>QFQD01000001.1 GCA_003241485.1 Ancylobacter novellus | reverse complement strand
TGCTGTTCGCCCTGCTCGCCGGCAGGCCGGACGCGGGCCGCATCCTGAATATTCTGGAGGCCGAAGCCGGATACGCGGGCAGCGCCGAGCTGACCGGCTTCGTGCAAACCGCGCGGAGCATGATCGAGGCGAGCGGCGCGGTTCATTGAACCGGCTCCAGCGCGTCCGAGGGCGCCAGCAGATGCGTCAGGCAGTCGAGCGATGTCGGGCGAACGGGGCGGAAATGGCTGGAGAGAAACCAGATGCCCCCCCCCATTTCCTCCAGCAGCAGATAGAACCCGCCGCCATGCTCGCCGACGTCGGCAATCACGTAGACGCAACCGGCGACGGGCACAGGGCGCCGGCTCTCAACGCAGTTCCCGCTGCTCCAGTCGTCGTCGATGCAGACCACCATCTGCCCCGGGCGAAGCCAGTCCTTCATGGCGCGTCACCCTCCGCTTTGTTGTGGAGGGCGCGTGTACCGGCCTCACCCTGCGCGGTAGAGTGGTGGGGATGGCCGTGGTCCAGACGACCATCCCCTTTCAACCCCGCGCGAGTGACGCGCACGGAGATGAACATGAGCCAGAAGCCGACAGCGCTGAACACCAGCCTCATGGTGTGGGTGAACTTCTTCGCGACGCGCGAGGTCATTACCGACCTTGCTGCGATGAAGGGGGCGGACGGCCCCGCGTGGAGGCAAAGCATCAGTGAGCGCGTGGCGTACGAAATGTCGCGCTTCAAGGTGCGCCCCGGCACCGAGTTCGATGACAAGGAAGCCATCAACCTGATCATCCAGAACCTGTTCCGCGAAACGAAGCAGGACGGGCACTGAACAGGACCGATATCGTCCACCATGACGATGAGGCGATCACCAAACAGCGGATGCCGAAGCTCAAGGCGCGGGACATCGCTGATCATGGCGACACCTCGGCGGGGATGGAGGGCGTGGGGATGGGCCGACCCGGATCTGTCGACGGGTAGAGGTCGGGCCTCAGCTCGTGACGCGGCACACCGGTCGCTCGCTCGACGTCAAGAACGCGTTCAGCGGGCACGCGGCGATCCTCCCATCGGAGGATGGAACTCTTGTTGACGCCCAATAGGCGCCCCAGAGCCGCAAGGCTTTGTTGGGTTCGGATGCGATACAAATAGAGCGCGCTGATCTCAGACATGGCGCCAGAAGTTGCACGTAATGCAACTAACCGTCAAGACTGGGATTGCAGCTCATATGAACGACGCGACCATCAATGCGTGGCATCAGTGGTTCATGACGCAACCTGACGCGATTCATAGCGGCAAGACACCGCGAAGGAACCATTACATTCCCGAGTGGGCCGAGCGGCGGGGCCTGACGAAGGCGGAGATCGCCCGAGCGACCGGGGCCGATAAAGGGCTAGTCTCGCGCTGGTTTAACCAGAGGATCATCCCCAGTGAGCGCTATCTTGAGGTGCTGGCCGGGGTTCTAGAAGCCGACGAGCCAGCGGCTCTTTTTCGCGACCCATATGAAGATTGGTTAAGTCGCTTCTTTGCTGGACGCTCAGAAGAGGAGCGCCAGAGGATGATGACCACGCTAGAAGCGGCGTTTCCGCGAAAACATGCGTAGCATGCTAGTTAATTTACTAGCGCCGCGCTAATCGACTATATACCCGCCTTCATAACGGCGCGCCGGATCCCTAATTGAGAAAGCAATTGACCGATCTGGGTTGATGCTTACAGAAATATCGAGGATCACCCTACACTCTTCCAAGATTGTCGGGATTAAGTCCTTCCACTGGGTTAACCTGCTCGCGACTAACAATAAGTCTATCGGACCCGGTCCGATGCGGGAAGCGCGCGACTTACAGATTTTGTCAAGCATCCCGAAGAATATATACCGTTGGTCCGGCCATTCATTTCCGTCCTCAACTATTCCTCTTAGCTCAAACTGTGTTCCGCCGACCGGATAATCTCGGCTTGGGTGAACGGGCGTGAACAGCCATGTGTCAAATGCGACACCCCTCGTTGCAAGAAACTGCGCGAGGCCGTCCATCATATCTTGTAAGGGAACTGTTTTTCCAACCAGCTTCGGCTGCACAACAAATGACATAGACACCCCCTCGCTAACGCGCAGCCGACAGCATCCCGTCATCAGGAACTTCAGGCAAGTGGGCGGCGGCCGCGTCGCGCATGTGCGACGCCGAGCCTGTTGCACATCATTCCCAGCGAGAGTTGCAGTAGGCGCAACTTTTCGATTGACGCGATGTTGCATGAAATGCCACTACTGCCCCCATCGCACACCGATGGGAGCCGCACATGCACACCCCTTGCACCATCCCGCCGCTCACCCCGCGCCCCTGCGCCGACCGGGAAACCAAGGCCCGGCTGGCACGCTCCTATGACGAGCGCCTGCAGGTGATGGCCAAGGATGTCGAGCACATCCTCGCCCGCCAGGACAACGTCACCCCGGACGATCTCGCCTTGCTGGGATGGACCTCGGCGGAAATCGTCGAGATGTCGCCCGAAGCGTTGAACATCGTCCGCGCCCGCGCCACCCGGCACGCCCACTGAGCAGGATGGAGACGAGGGTCAGTCATGTTTCTGCGCAAGTACTTTCACAACCTCAAGTGCCACCTTCTGGAACTCGCCATCGACTTCGGCGACCAGCTCGGTCGCCGCCGCAAGTACGCGCGTCTGGGCTGCACCGGCGGGAATGGATGCATTGGCGCGTTCCCGGATGTGATCCGCGACAGCAAGACCGATCCCTTTCGCTTCCTCGGGGTGGATCTGCGCGAAGGTGGAAAAGACCGAGACGAGGCTGTCGGCGAGAAGGTCGATGGCTGCAAGCTCTGCAACCGGCTCTGTACGCGTCGTCATTGGAATGGCTCCCGCTATGTGGCCGGTGATCCTGACACGCGATCGATTGAGACGCCAAGCGTCTACGACCATCCGGAATGGACGCCCGAGATGATGGTTCTCGACTGACGTTTCCCGAGCGAGCCTCCTCCTGGAGCCGCCGACTTGCCGGGGCGCGCGCACCCCACTCCTGCCAGCCCGCGCCCCGGTCTTTCTTGGGCGGGGTTGCCGGTGCCTGCAGCGCCTTCGTCATGCGGAGAGAACCGGACGAGAACCGAGATCGCGACCAGCGGTGACAGCCGGAGAGACGGCACCTCATTCACTCCACGGGAGAGCCGGCATGCGTGCAAGTCGACCCAAGCTGTCAGGCAATGCCCGCATTGCCATCATCCTTTGGCTGATCGCCCTCGGCACCGCCTTCGCGATCATGCTGGTCGCGACCGCCGAGGCCAGCGCTGCCGCACTCACGCCGCTGCGCGAGGCGCCGGAAATCCTCCTGATCCCGCCGACCGGCTACCTGCTCGCCGCCCTCATTCTGGCGTCGGCCGCCATCGTCCTGTCCGTGCTGGCGGTCGTCCTCGCCGCCGGCTGGGCGCGCGCCCCGCGCCGCGGTCTGTGAGGGCGCAGCGATGGACAATTTTCACGTCGACATCACCGCTGAAGGCAAGTCCAGTCTAGCCAAGGCTATCGGGATCGCCTTTGCGCACAATGCGCCCGGCTGCAAAAGTCAGAGCTACGCGATCAAACAGATCGTCGCCACTGAGTTCAACGGTCTACCAGTCGATCTTAACGGCAAGCGGGCACTGGTCCTGCGCTGGACCAAACGCACGCCTACCGACCCTGTTGAGGTCTGCGACCTCGCATGTGGACTGGACGCGGAAGCGACGGCACATCTCGCGGGGCTTTGGCTCGACGAACAAGATTATGGCCGCGAGCCGGATCACGACGGCGACAACGGGAAAGGTTGGCGCGTCTTCGTGGGCGGGTGGGGCCACGTCGCTGGCGATCATTACTCGATCTGCGCGGTCACGCCCGCGTGGGCGATGTACGGGAAGTGAGGCGCTCCATGGCATGCGATCCCGTCGAGCGCTGGGGCAAGGCCGACAAGCCCGCCGCCAGCAAGCCCAAACCCGCCAAGGTCACCTCGACCAAGGCGAAAGAGACGACGCACGCGCTGGCCGAGCAGGCCGCGCCCGATATCCCCAACGATGAGCCGCTGTCGGACGCCGCCGCCGGCTTCGCCAAGGAGCAGCTCAAATCCTTCATCGAGCACATCGATCGGCTGGAGGAAGAGAAGAAGACCATTGCCGAGGACATCAAGGATGTCTTCGCCGAGGCGAAGGGCACCGGCTTCGACGTGAAGGCCCTGCGCGCCATCCTGAAGATGCGCAGGGAAGATGCCGACCGGCGCGCCGAGCACGAGGCCATCGTCGACATCTACATGCGGGCCCTCGGCATGATCCCGTTCGAGAACCTGCCGCTCGGCCAGTCGATGGGAGGTCGGTGATGGAGGATTATCCCGACATCGTTCAGCTGGTGTTCGAAGACAATGCCGCACGGCGCATTGCGCCTCTACTTGCCCATGTTCAAACCAGCGCCGACATCGACCGCCTGTTGCAGGAGTTCGATGACGTCGAGACCGATCAGAACTACGATCTGATCGACGATGATGTCGGCGAAGTCCTCACGCCCCGCCTGTTCCTCCAGATCGTCGAGGAAGCGCGCGATCTGCTGCGCCATGGGCTTCGGGACGAGGCCATAGACCGCCTGTCCAAGCTCACCAGCCCGAAATGGGACAGCAAGGACGCCTGCCGCGCGGCCTACGTCCGCCACATGAAGGCGCAGCGCGCCGCCCAAGCCTCACCCCCCGGAGCCACGTCATGAAGCTCATCGTCGAGCGCACGCATCTGCTCGCCGCCCTCAAGGCGGTCGGCCACCTCGCGGATTCCAAGGCCAAGGTGCTCGTGCTGGCCCACGTTCGACTGCGCACGGAAGGAAGCCGGCTCTACATCGCCGCCACGGACAACAATGCCTGGGCGGAAGCCGAAATCCCCGCCGAGGTGGAGCGCCAGGGCGAAACCACCATCAATGCCGACACGCTGCAGCGCATGGTGAACAACTTCGCCGAGGGCGCCCAGATCTATATAGACGCCGGCGACACCCTCGCCACCGTCCGCGCCGGCCGCAGCCGCTATCAGCCCCATGTGCTGCCGGCCTCCGATTTCCCCGCCGCCTTCGCGCCGAAGGGCAAGGCGGCAACCTTCACGCTGCTGCCGGAGGAAGTGAAGCGCCTGTTTGCCGTGCCGAAATCCGCAGCGGCCAAGGGCCGGCAGGACCGCGCCTATCTCGAAGGCGTCTATCTCCACACCACAGAGGACGACGCCACCCTGTGGGGCGCGGCCTGTGATGGCTATGTGCTGCTCGCGGCCGACGTGCCGGCGCCGGAAGGCGCCGCAAACCTGCCGAAGCTGGTGGCAGCGGAGGCCGACCGCGCCGGTCGTCCGCGCGGCCTCATGGTGCCGCTGGAATCGGTCGGCCACCTCATCAAGCTCGGCGAAAGCGGGCTGGAGATCCGCGCCGATACCAACATCCTCGCCGCCACGGCGGGCCTGCCCTCCAGCGCAGTCAAGATCAGCTACGCCACGCGGCTCATCGAGAACCGCTTTCCCGCCTATGAGCAGGCCGTGCCGCCGCTGGAAGGCTCAGTGCTCACCGTCGAGGCCGGCGCCTTCAGCGCGGCCGTCAAGCGCCTGGCCGACATGGCCGGCAATGACGAGCGCGCCGTGGCCATCGAATGGGGCGAGGACGGCGACCTCTCGCTCTGGCTCGACGACCACGCGGACGGCATTTACGGCAGCGAGGCGATCGAGATCGAGAAGCGATCCGGCGTTGGCAGGCTCGGCATCCGCAGCGGCTTCGTCATGAAGGCCGTCGATGCAGTCGGCCGCGGGCATCTGGAAATCTGGTTCACTGGCGAGGACAAGCCGGTACGCATCCGCAATGTGGATGATCCGAGCCTCATCGCCGTCGTCTGGCTGCAGGTGCTCCGCCGCCGCCCGGAACAGGGCGCCGTCCTCCCGAGCGAGGAAGCGGCATGATCATCAAGCACATCCAAGGTGCCACGCGCGTGCTGGGCAAGAGCCAGGGCTATATCGGCCTTCCGCTGCGCGACGAGTTGATCAACTGCACGGTCGACGGCCCGTCCACGCCCAGCATGCTCACCGCGTGGGAGCCGACGCCGGCCGAGATCGCCCGCATCAACGCCGGCGCGCCCGTTCTGCTGCGCGTCCTTGGCTCTGCGCATCCTCCCGTTATGATTGAAGTGGGTGATGCACCATGACCGAACTGCTCAAGTGCTGGTCGTGCGATAACGATTTCCCAACCTCAGACAGTCGGTCATTTGTACCCACGGCGGCGCCGTACCTCGCGACTTGCCCGCTGTGCCATGCTCTCAGTCGCAGCGCTCCGGCATGGGCAATAGCCAACGATTGCAACGGCATCTTCGAAACCGAGGTCTATTCGACCAAGGCCGCGGCCATCGCCGAGTGTGCCAAGCCGAATTGGCAAGGTGACGAAGTTATCGCCGTCACCATCATCCGCGTTCCCGCCGACGATATCTGGCGCCGCGAGTACCAAGAGCGCGACCGTACCGTGTCGGCCTCTATCGATCGGAAATGGCCATGAAGCGCGCCCCTCTCACATTCGCCGCCCTCCGTGCCGCCAACGTAGCGCGTCAGGAGATCTGGTGCCCGGAGCAGAAGCCCGACCTCTCCTTTCGCGGCAACGAACTTGCCGGCGAGGTCGGCGAGGCCTGCAACGTCATCAAGAAGCTTGAGCGCGAGCGCCACGGCTGGCGCGGATCTCGCGCAACCACCGGTCAGCTGGCCTCTGAGATCGCCGATGTCGTGATCTGCGCCGACCTTGTCGCGCAGCAGGCCGGCATCGATCTCGGTGCGGCGGTTGCCTACAAGTTCGATCAGACCTCGGAGAAGAACCTCCTTCCAACCCGGTTGACCGGCTTCGGCCAGACGGGCGAGGTCAAGCTGCTGTACTTCACCTATCGCAATTGGCGCGGCGAGGTTTCCGAACGTTCGGTCGTGCCGCTTTACGTCTGGCACGGCGCCACCGAGTGGCATCCCGAGGCACAATGGCTTCTGCACGCCTTCGACGCCAGCAAGCGTCAGGATCGCGATTTCGCCATGGCGGACATGAGCAACCTTCGGCATGAGAGGGAAGCGCCATGAGCCTCGATCTCGCCAGCGATCTGATGGAGCGACTGGACGCTTGCGGCAAACGGACGGCCGCAAACGGGATGGATACAGCGAACATTTTCTTCGAGGCTCGGGATCGCATTGCCAGCATGAAGCGCCGCGAGCGGGAGCTGCTCGATGCGCTGGGGCCCTTCGCCGACGTGGCCGGCGAGGGCTGCGAGGACTATCCCGATGAGACTAAGTGCGTCTTGCGCCTTGGCCGCTCCATTCACTACGCCCTGACGCTCGGCGACTTTCGCCGCGCGGCCTGCGCCGAAGGGAACGAATGATGGCGGGCGCCACGATACCACCCGCCGTCGCCGCGACCGCTCCGCTGCGCCTCAGCGTCGCCGCGAGCGTCGCATTTCCGGACGGCAGCATGTCGGCCTCCGGCCTCCGCCGTGAGGCCGCACAGGGCCGGCTTGCCATCATGCGCATTGCAGGCAAGGATTACACGACCCTTGCCGCGATCGAAGAGATGCTTGAACGATGCCGCGTCCATCCAAAGGCGCCCGCCTCTGGCTCCAGCCAGACGAGCTTAGCGGCGACGGCTCGATCCGGAAGCGCTCAGTCTGGGTTATCCGAGACGGCGCACGAAAGGTCAGCACTGGATGCGCTCCTGGCGATCGTGCGGGAGCCGAACAAGCCCTCGCCCGGTTCATCACCGCGAAGCACCAGGCGCCGCGCCTGCGCGGACGTCACCCCTCTGAGATCCTGATCGCCGACGTACTCACCATCTATGTCACCGATGTCGGGCCGCAGGTTGCGCGGTACTCCGAGCTTAAGCAGCGCGTGGCGCAGCTCGCGGAATGGTGGCAGCTGCGCAAGCTGATCGATGTCAACGGCCGCTCCTGCCGCGACTATGTCGCGTGGCGCATCAAGCAGCCCGTTAGATCTGCCAAGCCAGAGAAGACCGGAAACCCCGCCCGTCTCGTGTCGCCGGCGGCGGCGCGGCGCGAGCTGGAAGACTTGCGCGCAGCCATCAACCACCACCGCAAAGAAGGGCTGTGCTCCGAAGTGGTTGAGGTCGTGTTGCCGGCGAAGCCCCTGCCGCGCGAGCGCTGGCTTACCCGCTCGGAGGCCGCCCGCCTGCTATGGGCGGCATGGCGCTATCGTGAAATACAGAAGGGCGTGCCGACGGATCGTCGCTCGCGGCGCCACGTCGCCCGCTTCATCCTCGTCGCGCTCTACACCGGCACCCGCTCGGCCGCCATCTGCGGCGCCGCGCTTGCGCCGGAACCCGGCCGCGGCTGGATCGACCTCGACAGCGGCGTGTTCTTCCGCCGCGCCATAGGCGTGCGCGAGACGAACAAGCGCCAGACTCCGGTGCGCCTGCCGACGCGCCTGGTCGCCCATATTCGTCGCTGGCAGGAATCGGGCGCATCGCGACGTTCGGTGGTGGAGTGGAACGGCGAGGCCGTCACCAGCGTGAAAAAGTCCTTCGGCCGGGCTGTCGCGGACGCCGGGCTCGGGCCGGAGGTGACGCCCCATATCCTTCGGCACACCTGCGCCACATGGCTGATGCAGGCCGGCGTGGATCTATGGGATGCCGCAAGCTTCCTCGGCATGACCGTACAGCAGCTTGAAGCCACCTACGGCCACCATCATCCCGACTTCCAATCTGCCGCCGCTGAAGCGTTAGGGGGACAGAATGGGGACAGAAACAACGGGAACAAAACGAGACGGCCGGCCTCCAACGTCACGCAGTTAAGCGCCTTTGCGAAGGCTTCCGGCTAGAGCAAAACGTTCGGGACGAGGGGGTCGCAGGTTCAAATCCTGCCACTCCGACCACGCGGACCCACGTCATGCCGATGACGGGGTTGATGGGCACACCAGGGCCCACGGAACTGAACAGATGGACGGCACCGCCCAATGGCGCATGTCCAAGGTTCAGGAAGGCAAGATCTCACCATTCTACGCCACGGCTGAAGGCAATTGCGGCGCATAGGACGACGCAATCGGGTGTGGTACGCATGACCTGACCGGGATCGCGAACGAGATTGCGCGCAATGACTGATATCTGGAGCCGTCTCCTTGGCCGCCGCAACCGCGCCCGACATATCGAGCCAAACCTGAAAGCCTTCGCGCGCAAGGTTCATTCGCAGTTCGACGAGGACGGAATCATCGAGAAGCTCGCCGCCTGTCTGGGCATCGAGCGCGGCACCTTTTTCGAATTCGGCATCGGGCCCGCATGGAACACGCCGCCGGAAGCCGGACTTGAGGGCAATTTCGTTCTTCTGCGGGAGAAGGGATGGTCGGGCGTCTTCCTGGATGGGAACGAGCATCCCCCTCAGCTCGGCGTCTCACGCGAATTCATCACGCCGCTGAACATCAACCACCTCTACGCCAAGTATCATCTGCCGGATGATCTCGACTTCATGTCGATTGATATCGACGGTCAGGAACTATGGGTGTGGCTGGCGCTGATCGCGCGGCCAAAGGTCGTCATCGTTGAATATAATGGCAGCGTGCCGGCCGATCAGTCGGTCTCCATCCCGTTCGACGTCGACCATGTCTGGGACGGCACGCGCTATCATGGCGCCTCACTGAAGGCGCTGGACAAGGTCGCCAAGGCGAAATTCTACACGCTGGTTTTCGCCAATGGCGTGAACGCGTTCTTCGTGCGCGACGATCTCGTCGCGAACAAAGGCGACTTCCGGTACGACGACCTCTATGCCGCCTATCCCGGCCATCCCGAAGATCCGCAGAACCGGCCCTGGGTACAAATCTGACGCCCGCGCTCAGGCCGCGGTGAAGGTGCCATCCGGCCGCAGGCGCTCAAGCACGCCGGTGGCGACGGCGAAATAGGCGCCGTGCAATTCCAGCCGCCCATCCTCCAACCGTTCCTTGATCCAGGGGAAGGTTTCGAGGTTGCGCAGCGACAGGTGAACGCACTGATGCTCGATGATGCGGCGGCGTTCGACCGGGTCGTCGCTCAGCTGCAGCGCGATGTCCCGCGCGGGCGCACCAATGCTGATCCAGTAGGGCAGGAAGTCCTGCGCCGCCTCCGGCGTGCCGTCGATCAGCGCGCCGGCGCCGCCGCATAGGGCGTGGCCCATCACGACGATCTGCTTGACCTCCAGCACCTTCACCGCGAACTCGATCGCCGCGCTGGTGCCGTGGTGGTCATGGTCGGGCCGGGTGTAAGGCGGCACCAGATTGGCGACGTTGCGCACGACAAAGAGTTCGCCCGGCCCGGCATCGAAAATCATGCTCGGATCGACCCGGCTGTCGGAACAGGCGATCACCAGCGTCTGCGGGCGCTGTCCGCGCGCCGCCAGCTTTTCAAACAGCGCCTTGCGGTCCGGCCAGGAGGTGGCGCGAAACCGATGGTAGCCTTCCAGAAGATCGTCCATGCGTTCCCTCGTGGGCCTTACATTCCTCACCGCGCGCCCTGTTGAATAAACATCGCGCGCGACAGTGGCAATTGCTTCGAGCAGGCGCGCGCGGCGCACCATCGCCTTGCGCCCACCGCGCCGGCTCGACTTGCCCCACGCCCTGCGCTAGGGCGTACCCGCAAGGGCCGGAGCGAGGCAGACGACATGGCGGACGACATCCCCTTCGACCGGACGTTCGATGCCGTCCCCGGCCAGCCGGACACGCTGACGCCGCTCGTGCGGCGCGTGCTGGCGCCCAATGCCGGCCCGTTCACCTTCACCGGCACCTGCAGCTACATCCTCGGCCATGGCGAGGTGGCCATCATCGATCCCGGCCCGGACGATCCGGCCCATGTCGAAGCGCTGATGCAGGCCGTGCGGGGAGAGAGGGTGACGCACATCCTGCTCACCCATACCCACCGCGACCATAGCGGCGCGCTGGAGGCGCTGAAGGCACGCACCGGCGCCCCGACCTACGCGAAGGGGCCGCACCGCGCCGCCCGGCCGCTGCATGAGGGCGAGGCCAACGCGCTCGACGCCGCCGCCGATCGCGGTTTCTTCCCCGATGTGGCGCTCGCCGACGGCGCGGTCATCGCCGGCGCTGGCTGGCGGATCGAGGCGCTGGCGACACCGGGGCACGCGGCCAATCACATGGCCTTCGTGCTGGAACAGGAGGGGCTGATCTTCGTCGGCGACCATGTCATGGCGTGGGCCACCACTGTCGTCGCTCCGCCCGACGGCTCGATGAGCGACTACATGGAGTCGCTACGCCGGCTGCAGGCCCGGCCCGAGGCGCTTTACCTGCCCGGGCATGGCGGTCCGGTACGCGAAGGGCCTGCCTTCGTCGGCCGCTACATCCGCCACCGCGTGGCGCGCGAGACGGCGATCCTGCGGGCGCTCTCGCGCGGGCCGATGTCGATCCCGGAGATCGTGCGGGCGATCTATATCGGGCTCGATCCCCGGCTTGCGGGTGCGGCCGGGCTTTCCACACTGGCGCATCTGGAAGATCTGGTGGGGCGCGGCGAGGTGCTGACCGAGGGACCCGCCACGCTGGACGGCACCTTCACCCTGCCCTGACCTCGGGCCGGGCTAGCGGCGCTGGCGACCCTGCATCTCCGACAATTCGGTGACCAGCTGGTCGATGCGGCGGGCATTGGAGCCGAAATCGCGGTCGCTGTTGCGCGAGACCGAGCGCATGTCGACGCGGGTGCCGTCGGCGGTGCGCCGGATCCTGATGACCACATCGTCGCGCAGCGCGAAGGGCAGGCCGCGCGCCACCGCCTCGATGCGGCCTTCGCGCTGGCCGCCGCGGGGGGGCACCGCGTCGACGATGAGCCATTTGTGCCGCGTCACCAGCGACAGCACCGACTTGTAGATCTCGTCGGGCGGCACGTCGAACTCGACGGGCTTGATGCCGGGATAGGCGTCGCGCTGCTCGGCGGCCGCGCTTTCGCCGGCATAGGCCAGCGAATTGGCGTCCCGCGCGCGCACCGCTCCCAGTGTCACGAAAGCGGGCGGGTCCTCGGTGTCGGTGGTCACGTCGTACAGCACCGGCAGGCCGATGCTCAGCGCCGCCACGGTCGCGGTCGGCATCACCAGCAGGAGCGCTAGCGCTACCGCGCCGATGACGCGCCCGAGACCGCGCAGACCCTCGTTCCAGATCACCACGAAGGCGGCCAGTGCCAGCAGCAGCGAGAGGGCGGAGATGCCGACCCCGGCGAGCACGGTGTAGAGCGCGCTGCGGAAATCGAGCGTATCGGTGGCGTAGAGCGCAAGGCCGATGAAGCTGACGGGAAGCGCAAACACCGCCGCGCGCAGGCTCCAGACGGCGAGCCGCGACATGCGCTCCTCGGCATAGAGGCGGCGACGAATCATGGCGCCCTCACACCGTTTCCAGCAGAAGGTCGGCGAGTTCCGCGACGCCATCGACCACGATATCGGCCTCGTGGGCGAAGTCGTCCACCGGGGTCGGCCCGCAGCGCACGAGGATAGCGATGGCGCCGGCGCCGCGCGCCGTGTCGAGGTCGTGGCGTGTGTCGCCAACGAGAGCGATCTCGTGCGGCGCGACGCCGGTCAGCTGACTGAACGCGTGCACCATGCCCGGGGCGGGCTTCGAGCCATAGCCCGAATCATGGCCGTAGACCGCCCTCAGAAGCTCGGTGAGGCCCAGCAGGTCCGCCTGCAGGCGGGCATTGGCCTCGCCGTCATTCGTGGCGATGCCGAGCGGCAGCCCGAGCGCGCGGAAGCGCCGCAGCGCCCGCGCGGGCTGGCCGATCGGCGTGAGATAGCGCCGGCCCTCCTCGATGAACAGCCGGTCGACCTCGCGAAAGAACTCGTCATCGGCCGCGCGGCCCAGCGCCTTCGCCCAGCCGGGCCCGTACTGGCGCGACGAACCGGCGATCAGCGGCGAGGTCTGGCGGAAGCGCTCTTCATCCGGGTGGTAATGGCTGAAGGCGTGCATGGCGGCGAGCCCGGCCTCGTCCGTGCCGGCGAGACGGCTCATCACGGCTCCGGCGGCGGGGCCCCAGGTGCGATCGAAATCGACGAGGGTGCCGTCCTTGTCGAACAGAATGGCGCGCGGCGCGTTCACTGTCAGTCGATGTCTCGTCGAAGAGCGGATAAGGGGCTGATAGCATGGATTTTCGCCGTCTCCCATCCAATCGCACGCTGCCGCGCAGCCGCAGCCTTGCGGCAGGGTTTGCGCTGTTGTTGCTTTCCGCTCCCGTTGTGCAGGCGGAACCGCTGGCCCAAATCGGCTCGTCCTTCGACGAAGCGGGACGAGCGCTGAACCGGCAGATCGGCGACTGGGTCGGCGCGCCGGCAAAGCCGCGTGCGACCACGCGACGCCGCGCCTTGCCGGCAACCGCGCCATTGCCACCGATCCGGCCGGCGGAGTTCGCAGCCGAGACGCCGGCGGCGCAAACACCGGCTCCCGAGGTATCTCCCGCCCCGCCGGTCGCCGCCGCCGCTCCTCTGCCGCCGCCCGAACCACAGCCCCAGCCCCAGGCAGAGGCCCCGCGCATCGCCGCGGCGCCCGCCATCCCCGCGCCGCCCTCCGCACGTGAAGAGATGCGCCTTGCGAAAGTCGCGAGCGACGTGCCGCTGCCGCCGGTGCGGCCTTCTGGCGCACCGGAGCAGGCCGAGGCGCCGCCCGCCAAGCAACGTCTCGCCACGCTGCCTCCCGCTGCGGCGGAGATCGCGCCTGCCGACAAGGCGGGGCCCACCGCCGGGTCGGTGCCGACCATCTGCCCGGAGCTGTCGAACGGCGATATCGGCGTGTTCGAGCCTTCCGTCGTGACGGCGACAAATCCGCTGTGCACGGTCGATCGCGGGGTCACGCTCTCCGCCGTGCGCATGAAGGACGGGCGGCTCGTCACGCTGAGCCCCGCCGCCACGCTTCGCTGCCAGATGGCCGCCTCGGTGGCCGTGTGGCTGCGCGAGAAGGTCGAACCCGTCGTCGCCACGCTCGGCGCGCCGCTGGACAAGGTCGAGGTGGCCGCCTCGCAGCAGTGCCGCCCGCGCAACCGCGTCGCCGGCGCGAAGATCAGCGAGCACGGGCGCGGCAACGCGATCGACATTGGCGGCTTCGTTCTGAAGGACGGGCGCAGCTTCGTCATCGGCCGACCCTCGGCGGGCGCTCTCGCAATGCCGCTCGATTTCCAGGACAGGCTGAAGCTTAGCGCCTGCGCCGATTTCACCACCATTCTCGGTCCCGGCTCGGATGGCTATCACGAGCAGCACCTCCATCTGGATCGTGCCGAGCGGCGCTCGGGCGCGGTGCTGTGCCAGTGGGCAACCGCGCGTATCGAGGCTGTGGTTCCCAGGCCGCCGGCCAAGCCGGCGCCGGAGCCGGCGAAGAGCGAGGACGACGCGCCCGAACCCGCGGCGAGCGACCAGTAGCCCCGTCCTCGACAAAGGGTGCGCTTCCGGCGGAGGCCGGCAGGCACTAGTGTAGTGGAACTCACCTTCCGTGGAGTTCCGGCAAATGCTCACCAACCTCCAGACTCGCGACGTCGAGACCCTGGTCCACCCCTACACCAACCTCGTCGCCGTCCGGGAAACCGGCCCGCTCATCCTTGAACGCGGCCAGGGTGTCTGGGTCCACGATGTCGACGGCAAGCCCTATCTGGAGGGCATGGCCGGTCTGTGGTGCACCGCGCTCGGCTATGGCAACGAGGAGCTTGTGGAAGCCGCGGCGACGCAGATGCGCAAGCTGCCCTTCACGCACATCTTCGGCGGCAAGAGCCACGATCCCGCGATCGAGCTGGCCGAGAAGCTGAAGGAGATGGCGCCGGTGCCGATCTCCAAGGTGTTCTTCACCTCCTCGGGTTCGGAAGCCAACGACACCCAGATGAAGCTCGTCTGGTACATGAACAATGCACTCGGCCGGCCGAAGAAGAAGAAGATCATCTCGCGCATGCGCGCCTATCACGGCGTCACCATCGCCTCGGCCTCGCTGACCGGCCTTGCCGGCAACCACAACGATTTCGACCTGCCGATCGCCGGCGTGCGGCACACCACCTGCCCGCACCATTACCGCCTCGCCGAGCCCGGCGAGAGCGAGGAGGATTTCGCCACCCGCCTCGCCGCCGACCTCGAGGCGCTGATCATCGCCGAGGATCCGGACACGGTGGCCGCCTTCATCGCCGAGCCCATCATGGGCGCGGGCGGCGTCATCGTGCCGCCGAAGACCTACTATCCCAAGATCGAGGCCGTGCTCGCCAAATACGACGTGTTCTTCATCGGCGACGAGGTCATCTGCGGCTTCGGCCGTCTCGGCACCGCCTTCGGCTGCCAGGCGATGGACATGAAGCCGCACTCGATCTCCATCGCCAAGGCGCTCTCCTCGGCCTACCAGCCGATCGGCGGCGTGATGATCCCCGAGGACATGTACCAGGCCATGCTGCAGGAGAGCACCAAGCTCGGCAGCTTCGGCCATGGCTACACCTATTCGGGCCATCCGGTCGCGGCGGCGGTGGCGCTGAAGACGCTGGAAATCTATGAGCGCGAGAGCGTGTTCGAGCGCGTGCGCGCCAAGATCCCGCAGTTCCGCGCCCGGCTGGCGGCGCTGGAGGACCATCCTCTGGTCGGCGAGGCGCGCGGCGCCGGTCTCGTAGCCGGCATCGAGATCGTCGCGGACAAGAAGACCAAGCACCAGTTCGACCCGAAGAAGGGCGTCGCCGCCAAATGCGTCGCCTTCGCGCAGGCCGAGGGTCTGATCGTGCGCAACGTGTTCGGCGATGCGGTCACCATCTGCCCGCCGCTGGTCATCTCGCCGGCCGAGATCGACGAATTGTTCGACCGCCTCACCCGCGCGCTCGACAAGACGCTGGACTGGGCGGTGAGCGAGAAGCTGCTGGCGGCCTGAGGTCGCCGCCGCTCCTCGCCTCCAGCCGTCATCCCGGACGGCCCTCAGGGCCGCTCCGGGATCGCGTGCAGGACAAGAGGAGCGCGGCTCGTCACCGCACAAACAAAAAAGGGCGCTGCCGCGGCAGCGCCCTTTTTCATGTCCGGTGCGGCGTGGCTCAGAGCACGACGACTTCGGCGCCCTGCGGCACGCGGGTATAGAGGTCGATGACGTCCTCGTTCAGCATGCGGATGCAGCCCGACGAGATGGCCTGACCGATATATTCCGGCTGGTTGGTGCCGTGAATGCGGAACAGCGTGTCCTTGTTGCCCTGGTAGAGATAGAGCGCGCGCGCACCCATCGGGTTGTGCGGGCCGGGACCGACGAAGTTCGGGATGCCGGCGAGGCGCTGCTTGATCTCGGGGGTGGGCGTCCAGGTCGGCCATTCGGCCTTGCGGCCAACCTTGGCTTCACCCTTGAACGCGAGGCCTTCCTCGCCGACGGTCACACCGTAGCGAATGGCCTTGCCGTTGTCCTGCACCAGATAGAGGTACTTCTTGTCGGTATCGACGACGATGGTACCCGGCTTCTGCGTGCCGGTGTAATCGACGATCGACCGCAGATACATCTCTGGCGGCTGAACCTTCTGATACGGCGCGTTAGCAAGCAGCTGCTTATCCCGCGGCGTCAGCGACGCCTCCGGCGCCGCCTGACGCTCCACACTGGTGCACGCTCCCAAAAGAAGCGCCAACAGGACAGCTCCCGCCCCGCGCACGATCATTTCCCGATGCTCCGAATCGCCTCGGCACGCTGTAGCGCGCGCCATTTCCATACGTCGATTAAACGAACTCGTTTCCGCCTTGAAGAGGCCATGTGTTCGACGCGTGCTTGTCGCGCGGAAATGTTGCGCAAAAACACCACTTCCCTTGGAAGAGGTCAAAAACGGCCGCGAAACCCCGTTCCTTACGTCAACGGCCTTATCGACAACCTCGATTCTGCTTATTTTTGACGCAGTCAGCGATCAATTCGTTGGCACCCGTCCGGAAAGGCGGGGCGTAATCACGGAGGAAGTCATGTCTACCGAGGAAACACCGGCTCCCGAGGGCCGCCCTAGCGAGCGTTGGGACCGGTCGCAACAGACCGCGCACTGGCGCGACATCGGCATTTCGGCGGTCGCCGCGGCGGCCCGCTACAACTACAGCAAGACGACGGTATCCGATGCCCCCGGCAAGGGCGCGGCGCGGACCGATGACACGGAAGCTAAAATCGTAACGCTTCGCGACGTGGAATATTTCGCGGCCTGATTGCCACCGGTCACCCAACCGGGACGAGCTCGCCCGCATCCCCCAACCATCGCCCGATCCGACTGCCGCCTGCAGGCGAGCCTTCGCCCATGCGCGCGGTGTGGACGTTGTGCTGGAGACGTGACACATGCGCCGGCCCTCCGCATTCTCGGAGGGCCGCCTTGAGTCGGCGCGTGCAGGCGCGGGGAGACAGCATGATAAACGCCTACAGCATCCGGAATGGCGCCCTCGCGCGCACGTCCGTCGGGAGCGCCGACTCAATCCCGACCGACGCCATCTGGATCGACCTGTTCAAGCCCGCGCCCGATGAGGACCTCATTGTCGAGGCGTCGCTCGGCATCGCCGTGCCGACACAGGCGGAGATGGTCGAGATCGAGCCGTCGAGCCGGCTGCGCATCGAGAACGGCGCGCGCTACATGACGGCCTCGGTGGTCTGCCACAGCGAGACCGAGGAGCCCACGCTCTCCGATGTCACCTTCATCCTCACCAATGGGCGGCTCGCCACCGTCCGCTATGAGGAATCGACCCCGTTCCGCATCGCCCAGCCCAAGCTCGACCGCGCGGCGGCAGGTGCTCTGCGCGGCGACCGGGTACTGCTCATCCTGCTCGACACCATCATCGACCGCGCCGCCGACATCATCGAGCGGCTGGGCGGCGACATCGACGCCATCTCGCGCCGTGTGTTCGAGCGTGACGAGGCCGGGGAAACCGGCAGCCAGCGCTTCCGCGTGCTGCTGCGCATGCTGGGGCGGCGCGGCGACCTCGCCTCCAAGGTCCGCGAGAGCCTGGTCTCCATCGGCCGCCTCGTCACTTTCCTCGGCACGGAGAGCGAGGCGCAGCGCTTCGACAAGGAACAGCGCGCCCTGCTCAAGAGCATGCAGCGCGACGTCACCTCGCTGAACGACCACGTCTCCTATCTCGGCAACAAGATCACCTTCCTGCTCGACGCCACGCTCGGCATGGTGTCGATCGAGCAGAACAACATCATCAAGATCTTCGCGGTGCTCTCGGTCGTGCTGATGCCGCCGACGCTGATCGCCTCGGTCTACGGCATGAATTTCCAGTACATGCCCGAGCTGAACGAGCACTGGGGCTACCCCATTGCGCTCGCCGCCATGCTGGCGGCGGCGGTGGTGCCCTATCTCATCTTCAAATGGAAACGCTGGCTCTAGCCGCGGGCTGGATAGCCGACGTCGCTTCGCGGGATTCTTGCGCTGGATCCCGGATCGGCGCTGCACTCCGTGCAGCTGGTCCGGGAAACGGCAGGCTATGTGTCCCGGACACGTGACGGCGCAGGCGGAACGCCGATCCGGGACCCCGCGCAGGATTCCGCCGCAGGCGACGCCCTAACTCGCCGTCGCCGAACGCCTCAGACGTGCTGGCCGCCATTGATGTGGATCTCGGCCCCGTTCAGATAGGACGAGGTCTCGGTGCACAGCACATAGATGATCTTCGCCACCTCGTCGGGCGTGCCGAGGCGCTGCATCGGGATCTGCTCGACGATCTTCTCGGTGCCCGGCGACAGGATCGAAGTATCGATCTCACCCGGCGCGATGGCGTTGACCCGCACGCCGACGCGGCCGAAATCGGCCGCCATCTCGCGGGTGAGGCCGGCCAGCGCCGCCTTGGAGGTGGCATAGGCCGCCCCGGCGAAGGGATGCACCCGCGAGCCGGCGATCGAGGTGACGTTCACCACCGCGCCATGGGTGCGCTTGAGCTCTTCCAGCAGGCCGCGCGCCAGCAGGATCGGCGCGAAGAGATTCACCTGGAAGACCTTGTGCCAGGCCTCCTGCGGCGTGTTCAGCGTGCTCAGCCGCGCGCCGCCCTCGCCCTTGGGCGAGATGCCGGCATTGTTGACGAGGGCATGCAGCTCCCCGTCCGGCAGGCGGTTCTTGATCTCCTCCACCGCCCGCATCGTGTCGGCGGGATCGGACAGGTCGACCTGGATATGGTCTTCCGGCCCCATCTCCCACGGGCAATTCTCCGGGAAGGGATGGCGCGAGCAGGTGATGACGCGCCATCCCGCGGCGGAGAACCGCTTGACGGTGGCGTGGCCGATCCCGCGCGAGGCGCCGGTGAGCAGCATGGTGCGGCGAGGCTGATTTGAACCCTTGGTCATGGATGCAGTCTTAGCTCAGGGTTGGCGCCATGTCAGAAAATCTATGCGGGGCAGAAGCGAGCGGCGTGGGGCCGGGCTTCAGGGGTAAAGCCGGGCCTTGTCCCAGCCCTCGGCCTCCGGCGTGTCGCGTCGGAATACGATTCGGTCATGCAGGCGGAACGGGCGGTCGTGCCAGAATTCGATCTGCACCGGCCGGATGCGGTAGCCGGTCCAGTGCGGGGGACGCGGCACCGCGCTGACGCCATACTGCGCCGTGGTCCTGGCCACCGCCGCCTCCAGCGCGAAGCGACCCTCCAGCGGGCGCGACTGCTGGCTCGCCCACGCGCCGATCTGCGACAGGCGCGGGCGGGTGGCGAAATAGGCGTCCGCCTCGGCATCGCTCACCATCTCGACCGGGCCGCGCACGCGGACCTGCCGGCGCAGCGACTTCCAGTGGAACACCACGGCCGCCTTCGCCACCGCCGCCAGTTCGCGCCCCTTGGCGCTGCCGGTATTGGTGAAGAACACGAAGCCGCGCGCGTCGCGCTGGTTCAGCAGAACCATGCGCACATCCGGCAGCCCGTCGGCGTCGACGGTGGCGAGCGCCATGGCGTTGGGATCGTTCGGCTCGCTCGCCTTGGCCTCGGCAAACCATTCCTCGAAAAGCCGAAACGGTTCGGACGCAGCGGTGAAATCACCGGATGTTAACGGTTCTGAGGCTTCCATAGCGGGCATCTTCGACGGCTGGACAATCAGGGTACGGGCCCTGGTTCGCCAGACAGGTTTCCACGGGCGGCACATGACGACAGGGCAGGACAAGGGACGTTTCCCGAAAGGAGCGGTCTCCGGACATGCCGACGCACCATATAAGCGCGTCGTGACCATCCGCACAGTCGGATCGGTGCTTACCTTCGCGCTTCTCGGCATCATGGCCGGGGGGTGCTCGCTGCTGCCCTCGTCGGGCGTCTCCGGCATCGATCCCGTGACGACCGGCTCTATCGTGCAGCCTGTCGCCTATACCGAGCGCACCCCGCCGGCCGGCGTGGCGCCGGAAGACTGGGTAGCGGCGCGGCAGGCGCTGGCCGTCGCGCTGCGCGACAAGCAGACGGCGCCGAGCGTCCCGTGGTCCAATCCCGCCCGGCAGGCGAGCGGCATGGTCACACCCATCGGCCAAAGCCGCGTCACGCAGGACGGCACCTGCCGCGACTTCATGGTCAGCTTCATCCATGGCGGCGACAGCGAGAAGGCCGACTGGCTGCAGGGTTCAGCCTGCCGCACGGCGCGCGGCACGTGGCAGGTCGACGAGGCCCGCCTGCTGGAGCGCAGCTAAAAGCAGTTTGCCGGGACTTTCACGCGCCCCACGCCGTTGCATCGCAGCAACACCGTGCCTACATGGGCGTTGAACCGGAACCGCCGGACGAGACGATCATCCATGCGCGATCCCTATGAAATCCTCGGCGTTGCCAAAACCGCCGACCAGACCGAAATCAAGCGGGCTTTCCGCAAGCTCGCCAAGAAGCTGCACCCGGACGCCAACAAGAACGATCCGAAGGCGCAGGACCGCTTTGCCGAGCTGAATTCGGCCAATGAACTGCTCTCGGACCCCGAGAAGCGCGGCCAGTTCGACCGCGGCGAAATCGATGCCGAGGGCAAGCCCCGCGGCTTTGAGGGCTATCCCGGCGGGGCCGGCGGCTTCCGGCGCGGCGGCTTCCGCAGTGGCGGGTTCGGCGGCGGCCCGCAGGACGAATCCATCTTCGAGAGCTTCTCCTTCGGCCCGGAGGGCATGCGCCGCTCCGGCCATGGCCCGCACGATGCCGGCGGCTTCGACGACGTGATCGCCGACATTCTCGGCGGCCGCGGCCGTGGCCGCGCGGGTGCCGGTCGCGGTGAGACGCCGCGTGGCGGCGATGTCGAGATCAGCGTGCCGGTGCCGCTGGAGCGGGTGGTCGAGGGCGGCCCGGTGAAAGTGCACCTGCCGAACGGACGCGCCGTCGAGATCAAGATTCCCCCGCGCGTGGCGGAAGGCCACCGCATGCGCCTCAAGGGCCAGGGCGAGCCGAGCCCGTTCGGCGGCGCGGCGGGCGACGCCTATGTGGTCGTCGCCTATGCGCCCCATCCACAGTTCAAGGTGGAGGGCGCGGACCTCAAGGCCGACGTGGCGCTGCCGCTCGCGCAGGCCGTGCTGGGCGGCAAGGTGCGCGTGCCCACGCTCAAGGGCGAGGTCGAACTGTCCGTGCCGGCCTGGACCAATTCCGGCCGCACCTTCCGCCTGCGCGGCAAGGGCCTGCCCAAGGCGGAGGACGCCTCGGGCGACCTCTTGGCAACCGTGCGTATCGTGCTTCCCGAATCGCACGATCCCGAACTGGAAGAGCTGATGCGCCGTAGCCTCGCGGCCAACGGCTGACCCAACGGCAGCCCGCACAGCGCCCTCCGTGCCGAGCTGCCGGCCCGGAGACTTGCTTGAGCGGGTCGCTTGAGCGGCCCTTGCCGCTGTGCGATAGGAACCGCTAGCCCACCGCGAGGTGGAACGAGAGTTTTGGAGCACGGCGTGAACGGCATGGCATCGGGCGGCGTCCCATCGGCAGGATTGATGAGCGGCAAGCGCGGCCTCGTAATGGGGGTGGCGAACAACCGCTCCATCGCCTGGGGCATTGCCAGGGCCTGCCACGCGCAGGGCGCCCGGCTCGCCTTCACCTATCAGGGCGAGCCGCTGAGGAAGCGCGTCGAGCCGCTCGCGGCCGAGCTTGATGCCGCCGTGGTCGGCCATTGCGACGTGACCGATCCCGCCACCATCGACGCCGTCTTCGCGGAAACGCAGCGCCAGCTCGGCGGACTGGACTTCCTGGTCCACGCCATCGCCTTCTCGGACAAGAACGAGCTGGACGGGCGCTATGTCGACACCACGGCGGACAATTTCAGCAAGACCATGCTGATCTCCTGCTACAGCTTCACCGCGGTCGCCCAGCGCGCCGAGAAGCTGATGACCAATGGCGGCTCCATGCTGACGCTGACCTATTACGGCGCCGAGAAGTGGATGCCGCACTACAACGTCATGGGCGTCGCCAAGGCGGCGCTTGAGGCCAGCGTGCGCTATCTCGCCGCCGATCTCGGCCCCAAGAACATCCGCGTCAATGCCATCTCCGCCGGCCCGATCAAGACGCTGGCCGCCTCGGGCATCGGCGATTTCCGCTACATCCTGAAGTGGAACGAGCTGAACGCGCCGCTGCGCCGCACCGTCACCATTGACGAGGTCGGCGACACCGGCATGTACATGCTGTCCGACCTCGGGCGCGGCGTGACCGGCGAAATCCATCATGTCGACGCCGGCTATCACGTTGTCGGCATGAAGAATCCCGAAGCGCCCGACCTGACGCTGGAGCGCGACTAGCCCTCCACCACCGGCGCGGAAGCTGACGAGCAGGAGACAGGCAATGATCAAGGCTCCCGGCGGCAGGCCCGGCTTGGTGCGTAAGGCTACCCGTGCGGCAATAGCAGCCGCGATGCTCCTTCTGGGCACGGGGGCGGCGATCGTCCCGGCCGAGGCGCAGCAGAGCGTCACGGTCCGCCCGCCGCCCGGTTCCGGGCTGCAGAGCTGGGAGACGCCCGGCTCGCCCGACCAGGACAGCGGCACGCCGCCCACCTTCCAGCAATACCCCTTCTGGGACCGCATCTTCGGCACCGGCGGCCTGATCTTCCCCGGCTACACCTCGCCGACCAGCAATGACAGCAGCTATCAGCGCCTGGCTCTGCTGACCGGCGGCGGCGCGGGTCCCGTGGTCTTCGCCGCCGGCATGGCCGACACGCTGTGCCAGCCGGCCGACGCGCCGACCCTGCGCGTGCTCAGCGCCCCGCCGGGCGTGAAGCTGACCACCGATTACGGCCGGTTCGTCGCCACCGGCAACGACGCCGGCTCGTCCTATTGCCGTGGCCGCACCGTGCGCGGCACGCGCCTCGTACTGGCCGGGCGCGCCCCGCGCGGCGGCGGCAGCGTGACGGTGCGCGTGGTCTGGCCGCGTGTCGGCCGCAATGGCGGGACCAGCTACACCCATACGGTGGCCCTGCCCACGCGATGAAGAAGCGCCGCATCTTCGTCATCCGGCACGGCGAGACCGACTGGAATCTCGCCGGGCGCCTGCAGGGGCATCACGACATTCCCCTCAACGACCTCGGGCGCGAGCAGGCGGCCAAGGCCGGAAAGGTGGTCGAGCGGCTGAGCGGGGGCAGTGCGGGCCTGCATTATGTCGCGAGCCCGCTCTCGCGCGCCGCGCAGACCATGGCGATCCTGCGTGCCGAACTCGGCCTGCCGCCCGACGCGTTCCAGCGCGACGCCCGCTTCATGGAGCTGGCCTTCGGCCGCTGGGAGGGCTTTTCCTGGAAGGAACTGCGCCGGCGCGATCCCCATGCGCTCTCCGCGCGCCGCGCCGACCCCTGGAACTATGTGCCGCCCGGCGGCGAGAGCTACGCCATGCTGTCCGAGCGGGTGATGCCGGCCATCAGTGATCTCAGCGAGGATTCGGTGGTGGTCACCCATGGCGGCGTGGTGCGGGCCATGCTGCACGCGCTTGCCGGCATGCCGCCCGAGCAGGCGGTCGAACTGCCGGTGCGGCAGGGCGCCGTCTATCTCATCGAGGACGGCGCCTTCGAACTCGCCATGGCGTGAAAATCCAGAGACAGGTATTGTGATGGGCGCTCAACTGATCCGGGCCGACGAGGCCGCCAATTCCCGTCCGATCTGGTGCGTGACCGCGCAGAACTGGCGCGAGGTGTCCGCAGCGCTGCCCGCATCGGCCCGCGCCTTTGCCGAATCGAGCGGCTTCAAGGCGGAAGCCGGCGTTATACTCGTGCTGCCGGCGGCGGATGGCGCCATCGCCGGCGTGCTGTTCGGCTGCGAGGAGGCCCCGCGCGACCCGCTCGCCTTCGGCAAGCTGGCGACCACGCTGCCTTCCGGCGACTATCACCTCGCCCGCGCGCCGGCCAATCCGCGCCTTGCGACGCTCGGCTTCCTGCTCGGCGCCTACCGCTTCACCCGCTACCGCAAGCGCAACCTCCCGGATCTGCGCCTCGTGGTGCCGGAAGGGATCGACCGCGCGGAGATCGAGCGCACGGCGGAAGCGGTCACGCTCACCCGCGACCTCGTCAACACGCCGGCCAATGATCTCGGCCCGGCCGAGATCGAGGCGACGGCGCGCGCCCTCGCCGCGCGCTTCGGTGCCGACATCACCGTCACCACCGGCGACGATCTTCTTGCAGCCAATTTCCCGCTCATCCACGCCGTCGGCCGCGCCAGCGCGCGGGCGCCGCGCCTCATCGATCTCAGCTGGGGCGATCCGGACGCGCCCAAGGTGACGCTGGTCGGCAAGGGCGTCGCTTTCGACACGGGCGGGCTCGACATCAAGCCGCCTTCCGGCATGCTGCTGATGAAGAAGGACATGGGCGGGGCGGCCCACGTCATCGGCCTCGCGCAGATGATCATGGCGCGCGGTCTCAAGCTGCGCCTGCGCGTCATCATCCCGGCGGTGGAGAATGCCATCGACGGGACCGCCTTCCGTCCCGGCGACATCTTCCCCTCCCGCAAGGGCCTCTCGGTCGAGATCGGCAACACCGATGCGGAAGGCCGACTGATCCTCGCCGACGCGCTGACGCTGGCCGACGAGGAAGCGCCCGAGCTGCTGATCGACCTCGCCACGCTGACCGGCGCGGCGCGCGTCGCGCTCGGCCCGCAGCTGCCGCCGGCCTATACGGACGACGAGACGCTGGCCGCCGACCTCGCGCGCTGCGCCGCCCTTGAGGCCGACCCGCTCTGGCGCCTGCCGCTGTGGAAGCCCTACGCCTCCATGCTGGACAGCCCGATCGCCGACCTCAACAACGCGCCGGGCGGCGGCTTCGCCGGCTCCATCACCGCCGCGCTGTTCCTTGAGCGCTTCGTCGAGCGGGCGGGGAGCTGGCTGCATATCGATATCTATGCCTGGAACCCGTCCTCGCGCCCCGGCCGCCCGGAGGGGGGCGAAGCGCAAACCATCCGCGCTCTCGACGCCCTGCTGACGGAGCGATACGGGCATTAAGAAATTGTTGGGGCGACAAACCCCATATTCCGGTGAACAATCCGCAGCCGTAACGATTGCGGCAGACGCTGCCGTCGCGGCGGATTGGAACCCGGGAGCGGACCATGGCGGTCGAGTTGCGCCCATCGCAGGCGCTGCGCCTGCTGCACGAGCTGTCGCTCGCGCAGGTGCGCGATGACGCCCCCGATCTCTCGCCGCGCCAGCTCGCCATCCTGCTCAGTGTCTATCTCGAAACCCCGCCACACACGGTGCGGGGCCTGGCGGCGCGGCTCGGCGTGACCAAGCCGGTCATCACCCGTGCGCTCGACACCATGGGCGCGCTCGGCCTGGTCTCGCGCCGGCGCGACGAGGCGGACAAGCGCAACGTGATCATTCAACGCACCGTCGAAGGTGCGCTATATCTTGAGAAACTGGGCGATCAGGTGGTGGCGGTCGCCCGCAACCTGCCGCGCTGACAGACCTCTTCGAGCGAGCACTGCCGTGAGCCTGCACGATCCCCGCCTCACCCCGGCCCGGCCGGACCTTGCCGCCGCCAAGCTGCGCGGCATCATCGATGCTCCGCGCTTCGTCGAAGGGCAGGCGCGGCGCGTCGTCGCCACTTCCGCGCCGGTGCGCAAGGAGCCCTCGCCCGAGGCCTCGCTCACCAGCGAGGCGCTGTTCGGCGAGACGGTGACGGTCTATGAGACCACCGAGGAAGGCTGGGCCTGGGGCCAGCTCGACGCGGACGGCTATGTCGGCTGGCTGCCGGCGGAGGCGCTGGGCGCCCCCGGCATCCCCGCCACCCACAAGGTGAGCGCGCTGCGCACGCCGGTGTTTCCCGGCCCGTCGATCAAGCTGCCGCCGGTTGAACTCCTGTCCTTCGGCGCGTGCGTCACCATCGTCGAGACACGCGAGCGTTTCGCGGTGACGGATGGCGGCGGCTTCATCTTCGGCAACCATCTGGCGCCCGTCGACAGTGTCGAGCCGGATTTCGTCGCGGTGGCCGCCCGCTTCCTCGGGGCCGCCTATCTCTGGGGCGGGCGCTCCAGCCTCGGGCTGGACTGTTCCGGCCTCGTGCAGGTCGCGCTCGCTGCCACGGGCATCAAGGCGCCGCGCGACAGCGACATGCAGGAGAGCGCGCTCGGTGCCCCGGTGCCGTTCAACGGCGACATCTCCGTGCTGGCGCGCGGCGATCTCGTCTTCTGGCCGGGCCATGTCGGCATCATCGAGGATGGCGAGACCCTGCTGCACGCCACCGCCGCCTATATGAGCGTGGTGCGCGAACCGCTCGCCGCCGCGCTGGCACGGATCGAGGCGGCCAGCGCTCCCGTCCGCAGCGTCCGGCGGCTGTGACGGCGCTCACACCTCGTCGGTGAACAGGCCGAAGCGGCGCAACAACGCCTTCTCGCCTTCCAGCACCAGCATCAGCAGGACACCGACGCCGACGATCATCATCCCGTCGAGGAGGTCGACGGGCCGTGTATCAAAGATCGCCTGCATCGGCGGCAAATAGGTGAAGGCGAACTGGCCGACCACCACCGCGGCCAGCGCCGCCAGCACGGCCTTCGTCCCGAGCGCGCCGCGCCAGGTGATGGAGGCCGAGTGCATGAAGCGCACGTTGAACAGGTAGAAGATCTCCATCACCACGATGGTGTTGACCACGATGGTGCGCGCCATCTCCTCGCCCTGCCCCCGCCCGATCGACAGCGCGTACATGGCGAAGGTCGCCAGCGTGAACAGCAGCGACACTAGCACCACCCGCCAGACCATGAAGCGGGTCAGCAGGCCGGTCTCGGGCGGCCGGGGCCGGCGCTGCATGATGCCGGGCTCGGTAGGCTCGAAGGCGAGAGCGAGGCCGAGCGTAGCGGACAGGAGGAGGTTGATCCACAGGATCTGCGTCGGCGACATCGGCATGGCGATGCCGAGGAAGATGGCGATGATGACCGCGAGCACCTCGCCGCCATTGGTCGGCAGCGTCCAGGCGATCATCTTGCGGATATTGTCGTAGACGGTGCGTCCCTCCTTCACCGCGGCGACGATGGAGGCGAAATTGTCGTCGAGCAGCACCACCTCGGCGGCCTGCTTGGCGGCCTCCGTGCCTTTGCGGCCCATGGCGATGCCGACATCGGCCTGTTTGAGCGAGGGCGCGTCGTTCACCCCGTCGCCGGTCATCGCCACCACCGCGCCGGTGGATTGCAGCGCGCGCACGATGCGCAGCTTGTTCTCCGGGCTGGTGCGGGCGAACACCGCCGTGTCGCGGGCGATGGCGACCAGTTCCGCCTCGGACGCCGCATCGACCTGCGCGCCGGTGACCACCTTCGGATTCTCCGCGATGCCGAGCTGGCGGGCGATCGCCTGCGCGGTGGCGCCATGGTCGCCGGTAATCATCTTCACCGCGATGCCGGCGGTGCGGCACTCGGCGATGGCCGCCACCGCTTCCGGGCGGGGGGGATCAATGAAGCCGACAAGGCCGAGGAATTCGAGGCCCGCTGCCTCAGAGCCGCCGTGCAGCGTGTCCATGTCCAGTCGCGCGGGTGGGGCCTCGAAGCGCCGCATCGCGAAGCCCAGCACCCTTTCGCCATGCCCTGCCGCCGCCTCGATGGCCGGCGCCCAGCGCGGAAGCCCGCCGCTCTCGGGGCCGCACATGGCCAGCACCGCCTCCGGGGCACCCTTCACGAAGGCATAGCTCTCCCCGCCCGGCTCTTGCGTCAACACCGCCATGAAGCGATGGGCGGCGTCGAAGGGAATCTCGTCGTGCCGCACCCAGCTGCCCCGCTCGGCAGATGGCGCGAGGCCCGCCTTCATCGCCAGCGTCACCAGCGCGCCCTCCATCGGGTCGCCCTCGCTTCGCCATTGGCCTTCCACCTGCCGCAGATGTGCGTCGTTGCACAGCAACGCGCAGCGCAGCAGGGCCTGCGCCGCGACGTTCGGATCGCCCGGCCGCGTCCAGCCGAGTTCGCCTTCGGGGTCGTAGCCCGCCCCGCTCACATCGATCTCGGCAAAGGGCGAATGCAGCGCCGGCAGGAACAGGCGGCGCGCGGTCATCTCGTTGCGGGTGAGCGTGCCGGTCTTGTCGGAGCAGATGACCGAGGTCGCGCCCAGCGTCTCCACCGCCGGTAGGCGGCGAATGACGGCATTGCGGCGGGCCATACGGCGCACGCCGATGGCGAGCGTGATGGTGATGACCGCCGGCAGGCCTTCCGGCACCACGCCGACCGCCAGCGCCACCACGGCCATGAGCGCGTCGGTCCAGCCATAACCCCGCGCCGCCACCGCGAACAGGAAGATGAGCACCGCCGCCGCCAGCACCACCCAGGTGAAGCGGTGGGCGAACTCGTCGATCTGCCGCAGCAGCGGCGTCGCCAGCGGCTCCACCCCGGCAATCAGCGTGCCGATGCGGCCGATCTCGGTGCGCGCGCCGGTGGAGACGACGATGCCCGCGCCCTGCCCGGCCGCGACGGTGGTGCCGGAGAACGCCATGGAATGCCGGTCGCCGAGCGGGGCGTCGGCGCGGGCGGGCTTTTCATGCTTGGAGGCGGCGACCGATTCGCCGGTGAGGATCGATTCGTCGATCAGCATGCCGCGCGCGCGCAGCAGCCGCGTATCGGCCGGCACGCGGTCGCCCGCTTCCAGGATGACGATATCGCCCGGCACCAGCTCATGCGCGGCGACACTGACCCGCTGATTGCCGCGCAGCGCACTGGCGTGCGGCGAGATCATGTCGCGAATGGCCCGTAGCGCCTCTTCCGCCTTGCCCTCCTGCACGAAGCCCACGACGGCATTGGCCAGCACCACGGCGAGGATGACACCGGCGTCGATCTGGTGGCCGAGCAGCAGCGCGGCAAGCGCGCCGGCCAGCAGGAAATAGATCAGCGCGTTGTTGAACTGGCCGAGGAAGCGCAGCAGCGGATGGCGGCCGGGAGCCTCCGGCAGGGCGTTCGGCCCGTGCAGCTTCAGCCGCGCGCCCGCTTCCTCCGGCGAAAGCCCTTCCGGCGACACGCCGAGATGGCCGGCGACGGCCTCATGCGGCAGAGCGTGCCAGTCGAGCGGGGAGAGCGGAGAGTAGCGGGGTTTGGCGGGCGGCGGGACGGCACGGTCTATCATCGTTCCGGGGCGCTCTCTTGCGTGGCGGGGAGGGCAGGTCCGACGGTAGCGGCGCAGCCTGCCGCGACCAACCGGAGTTTCCCTTACGCAAGCAGGGTCGGCACTTCCGCGCGGGCGCCAAAAAGGAAAAAGGGCCGGTGCGGGACCGGCCCTTGAGTTTCTCGAGGGGCGTTGATTGAGGGGACGCCTCGCCCGAGATCGGAGGGACGATCAGATACTGTCGTCGCCGCCGAACCATCCGCCGCCATCGAACCAGCTGCCATCATCGCCGCCGGAGGCGTCGTCAGGGCTGGAATCGGCAGCATTGCCATCGTCATGCGCGGGCTCGGCAGGCGCCTCGGCCGGGGCTTCCGCGGCCTTGGCCTCGCTGCCGCCGAACATGCCGGCCAGCGCGTTGCCGAGCAGCACGCCGCCAGCAACGCCGACCGCGGTCTGCGCCGCACCGGCAAGAAAACCGCCCCCGCCAAAACCACCGCCACCGAAGCCGGGGCGTCCGGCGGGCTGACCGAACGCGCCGGGCTGGCCCTGCGGATAGCCCGGCTGGCCCATGGGCTGCGCGCCCGACTGCCAGGCGGGTGAGGCCCCCGCCGGAATGGCGGGATTCCCCATCGGCGCCTCACCGAAGGCACCGCCCGTGCGCGGCACCGAGGGCACCGGGCCACGGCGCACCGGCGGCTGGCTGGAGCCGAACAGCCCACCGAACAGACCGCCGGTCGGGGCGGGTTCGGGCGCTGGCGCGTTCTGCGCAGCGGCTTCCTGCGCCTGGCGCTCCAGTTCCTCGATGCGGGCCTGCGCCTGCTGCAGGGCGTAGTCCTGCATCACGATGGTCTGCGCCATCAGATAGGGCGCCGCCGGCTGCTGGGCGATGCGCTGGGCGATGTAGCCTTCCGCCTGCGCATCGCGCGGACCCGTGCGCCGCTCGGCCTCGTCGAGTTTGGCGAAGAGGCCATCAATGGCCTGACGGTCCTGGTCGTTCATGTCGGGATCCCTCCGTTCGGGACATCACTCCCGCTCGCCGGTAAGGTTGAGCAGCAGCTGGAAGATGTTCACGAAGTTCAGATAGAGAGAGAAAGCGCCGAAAACAGCGAGCTTCTGCTGGGATTCGGCATCAAAATTCTCGGCGTACTGTTCCTTGATGGACTGCGTGTCCCAGGCGGTCAGGCCGACGAAGACCAGGATACCGACCACCGACACGATGAACTGCAGCATGGTCGAGCCGAGGAAGATGTTGACCAGGCTCGCGATCACCACGCCGATCAGGCCCATGATCAGGAACGAGCCGAACTGCGAGAGGTCACGCTTGGTGGTGTAGCCATACAGGCTGGTCGCACCGAACATGGTGGCGGCGATGAAGAAGGTGCGGGCGATCGAGGTGCCGGTGAACACCAGGAAGATGGAGGCCATGGACAGGCCCATCACGCCGCAGAACGCCCAGAACATGGTCTGCGCCGCACTCGCCGACATCGACTGGATGCGGAACGAGAAGAACAGCACGAAGGCGAGCGGGGCGAGCATCACCACCCACTTCAGCGGGCTGGAGAAGATCGGCACATAGAGCGCCGGCGTGGTGCCGACGATGAAGGCGACCGCGCCGGTCAGCACGAGGCCGATCGCCATGTAGTTGTAGACGCGCAGCATGTGGCGGCGCAGGCCCTCGTCGAAGAGCGCCTGGTCGACGCCGCGGGCGCCTGTCTGCCACTGGAAGCCGGTGTTCGGCGTGTTCATGTCTGTCTCCTGTCGGAAGAGGCGAGAGAAAGCGGGGGTCAGTAGAGGGAGCGCGCGAGCCGCGCCGCCGCGCGGTCGAGCTCGCGGCTCTCGGATTTGGCAACCAGCGCATAGGCGACCTCGCCGACCTGCCAATAGGCCGCGTTGAGATCGCCGGTCGGCACGGTGGTCGCCGGCACAACGTCGAAGCTGCCCGGACGCACCGCGAACAGTGAGACGGCGCCGAAATCCTTGGTCTTCACCGACATTTCGACGCTGGGGCCGAAGGCGGAGGGGAAGACCTGCACGTCGCTCACCTGCCAGTCCTCCGGCAGGGCCGGCATGACGATGGCGGTGGCGGCGCGGATTTCCGCGGGGTCGTAGGCGGAGGTGCCGGCCTGCGAATTCATGCCGGCCCGCAGCAGCGTGGTGCGGTGGGCGCGCACGGCGTCCTCCAGATAGGCGGGCGGCAGGTCGGAGGCGACCACGCGGCTCACTCCGAGCGGGCCGAACTGGCCATGCGCCAGCCAGCCGGCGCCAATGAGCAGCGCCACCGAGGCGGCGATGCGCAGCCGGCGCATCCAGCTCTGGCGCGACAGTCCACCCTCCAGCCGCCGCGCCGCCTCCATGGTGGCCAGCCCGGCGCCGGAGGCCACCGGGCGCGGCGCGTCGGCCAAGGCCAGGCGCAGTTCGTCGCGAATGCGCAGATCCGCCATCACCCGCGAGGCCTGCGCCGGATGCGCGCTCAGATGTGCCTCGACATCGATACGGCGCGCCACGGAAAGCTCGTCGTCGACATAGGCCTGCAGATCGGCATCGGAGACCGGATCAACGGGAAGGGTCATCCTGACCTCCTACGATGCGCAGATGGGTGGGAGGGGCGAGCGCGGCGCCATCCTCGATGGCGCGCAGCGCGGCGCGGGCGCGCGACAGGCGCGACATCAGCGTGCCCTGCGGGATGCCGAGCGCGGCGGCGGCCTCGGCATAGCCGAGCCCTTCAATGGTCACGAGATGAAGCGCGGCGCGCTGCTCCTCCGGCAGGGTCATGAAGGCCTCGCGCACCTGCGCCAGCCGGACATGATGCTCCTGCGCCGGCGGCTGGGCAGCGACGCCCGTCTCCAGCGTCTGATCGATGCGGCGCTGCTCGGCGCGGCGCGAACGGCGCCCGTCGACGAACACATTGTGCAGGATCGACAGCAGCCAGCCGCGCAGGCCGTTTCCGGCCGGGCCGCGCGCCGCGTCGAAGCTGCCGCGCCGCTCATAGGCGCGCAGCAGCGCGTCGTGCACGAGGTCCTCGGCATCCACGTCGTCGCGCGTCAGCGAGCGGGCATAGCGCCGCATCGCCGCGAGCTGGCCGGGAACGTCGAAGGTGGATGTCTCACGCTTCATGTCACGTATACGGAGCCGCTCCCCCGCCTATTCCCGCCGGCCGACGATTTTTGTCCTGCCCTGAGATGGGAACGCCGACGCGCCTTCGCTCGTTCTCCTGCGATGGAACGAGACAGGACGATCCTCCAGATCATGGCCTCCCCCTCATGAACGCATCGGCTCCCGACCCGCGGCACGCCCCGCTCGCGCCCTTCCGGCTGCTCTATCAGGAGCCGCGCACGCCTCCGCCGGGTCTCTGCCCGATGATGCAGTCCGAAACATTCAACCGGCTGGACGAGGCCAAGCGGCGCGCTCTGGCGATGCAGACCGACCACGCGCGCCGCCCGGTGCAGATCCTCGACGCCAATCGCCGCGTCATTTGGGACGATTTTGATGGCCATCACTGAGAAGACCCGCAAGAGCGAGAGCGCCAAGCCGTCGAACGGCAGTGAGGCGAAGAGCGCAAAGGCCAGCCCACCCCCGCTTGCCGCACACGGCGCCACGACGCTCGCCGCCGTTACCGTCGATGCCTGCAACAGCCAGCTGAAGGAAGAGGACGGCTTTCTCGGCGACCGCGCCCGCCGCGCCGCCTTCTTCGAGATTCTCGACCGCTGGCGCGACATCGCCGTCACCAAGGGCCCGCTCAGTGAGAAGCCGGCTGCAGACTTCTCCAAGAAGGAGCTCGACGATGTGCTGATGGAGGGCGAGCCGCAGGACCAGGCCCTGATGCTCAGCGCCGTCGAGGACTATGCCAATGAACTCGCGACCGTGATCCGTCGCCTCATGCGCACGCGCGACTGGCGCGACACCCAGCGCATCGCCATTGGCGGAGGCCTGCGCGAGGCCCGTTTCGCCGAGATCGCCATCGCCCGCGCCGAGCTGATCGCGCGCGCCAACGACGTCGCCATCGAGCTGCGGCCGATCCGCCATCACCCGGACGAGGCGGGGCTGATCGGCGCCGTGCATCTGGCGCCAAGCTGGATGTTCGCCAGCTTCGACGACATTCTCGCCGTCGATATCGGCGGCACCAATATCCGCGCTGGCATCGTGCGGCTGAACCTCGACAAGGCAGAGGACCTCTCCAAGGCGCGGGTGCGCGCGATGGAGCTGTGGCGACATGGAGACGACAACACCGGCCGCGACGACGCGGTCGAGCGCCTTGTCGGCATGTTGAAGGACCTGATCGGCCAGGCGGAGAGCGAGAAGGTGAATCTTGCCCCCTTCATCGGTATAGGTTGCCCGGGCGAGATCACGGCCGAGGGCTCCATCGAGACGGGGGCGCAAAACCTGCCCGGCAACTGGGAAAGCTCGCGCTTCAACCTGCCGGCGGCGCTGTGGGAGGCGATCCCCACCATTGGCGGGCGCGAGACCATTATCCTCATGCACAATGATGCCGTGGTGCAGGGCCTGAGCCAGGCGCCCTTCATGCGCGATGTCGCGCACTGGGGCGTGCTCACCGTCGGCACCGGGCTGGGCAATGCCCGCTTTACCAACCGCCCGCATCCCAATGACGAGGAAAAGGCCGTCGGCGGGCGCAAGTCGACAAAGGCGAAGGACGGCGACAAGAAGGGAATGAAGAAGGACTGACTGCCAGCCTCACGGCTTCCTGTCGGTCCTGCGTTCGCGACCGGGACGGGGGCCACCCGCCTTGCGTTCCGCGCGGGCTAGATCCTCATATTCCGCGCGGATCTTCTCCAGCGCGCTGTCGTCAAGCTCCTCGAGGTCGAGCAGTATGTTGCGCGTGCGCTCATTGCTGGCGATCAGCTCGTCGAGCTTGATGTGCAGCGCCGCCGTGTCGCGGTTCTGGCTGTTCTGGATGACGAACACCATGAGGAAGGTGACGATGGTGGTTGAGGTATTGATCACCAGCTGCCAGGTGTCGCCGAAGCCGAAGAGCGGGCCGCTCGCCCCCCACAGCACGATAAGACCGGCCGCCCCGACAAAGGTGACCGGCTTGCCCGCCTGGAGCGACACCCATTGCGAGAAACGGGTGAAAAGGGATCGTTTCGGCCGACCGCCACGCGTGTTCGACGCCATGTGATGCTCCAGTGTTGCCGGGCCTTCAACGTCGCGCGAGGCGCCTTCGTTCCGGGTTACCTAAAAGCCCGCCGCCCCCTCCCGCCCGCTTGCTTCGCCTCGGCCCGCGCGCCTATACAGCGGCACTCCTCCCCATAGCCTTGAGGCGGGCCGACCCGTGCAGCACGAGACGCAGACTGGCGACAGCGCTGGCGCCCAGGGCGGCGGCGTGTACGCCGGCACGGTGAGCCCGGGGATTGCCGCCGCCGCCCATCGCCCGCCCGCGGGCCGCAGCCTGTTCATCACGGGCCTCGGCATCGCGCAGATCTGTTCCTGGGGAACGCTCTATTACAGCTTCCCGCAGGTCGCGCAGGCGATGAGCGAGGATCTCGGCTGGTCCAAGTCGGAACTCTATGGCGCGGCGACGCTCGGCCTCGCGCTTGCGGGCTTTGCCGCCTACCCCATCGGCACCGCCATTGATCGCGGCCATGGCCGGCTCATCATGACCGGCGGGTCGCTGCTGGCGGGGCTGCTTTTCGTGCTGTGGGCGCAGGTCGACAGCCTGCCGCTGTTCTACATCGCCGTGGCGGGCCTCGGCACGATGCAGGCTGCCACGCTCTACGATCCCGCCTTCGCGGTGGTGGCGCGGCGCGCCGGGCCGCTGCATGCCCGCGCCGGCATTACCGCGATCACGCTGTGGGGCGGCTTTGCCTCCACGGTCTTCATCCCGCTGCTGCAGCTGCTGCTCGATGCGCTCGGCTGGCGCGCGACGTTGATGGTGCTCGCGGCGATCAACATCCTGATCTGCGCCACGCTGAACTTCCTCACCATCGACCGCAAGCGCGACGCGCCGCCCCCACCCCGCGCGGCGGGCACCGTGGAGCCGACACCGCATTCGGCGGTGGCGCTGGTGATCCGCCTGCCCGCCTTCTGGGCGCTCGCCATCGCCTTCACCGCCTATGCCGCCGTGTTCTCCGGCTTCACCTTCCACCTCTACCCGCTGCTGATCGAGCGCGGCTTCGACGTCGCCACCGTAGTTACGGCGATGGCGCTAATCGGCCCGGCGCAGGTGGCCGGGCGCATCGCCCTGTGGGTGCTGGCGCCGCGCGCGCCGGTGCGGCTTGTGGGCGCCGTCGCGGTGGCGGTGTTTCCCGTGACGCTGCTCGCGCTGGAGCTGATGCCACCCTTCTTCGCCGGTGTCGCCGTTCTGGCGCTGGTCTATGGCGCGGCCAACGGCATCATGACCATCGTGCGCGGCCTGGTGGTGCCAGAAATGCTGAGCCGGCGCTCCTATGGCGCGGTGAACGGCGCGCTCGCCTTTCCCGCAACCATCGCCCGCGCCATGGCGCCGGCCGGCATGGCCATGCTGTGGGCCGCCTCCGGCTCCTATGACGCGGTGCTGCTCGCGCTGCTGGCGGGATCGTTGATACTGGTGGCGGGGTTCTGGACCGCCACGCTGGTGGCGCGCCCGCTCGACGAGGACTGAGGCTCAGTAGCCGGTGAGTTCGCGAAAACCGTCGAACACCAACTTGAGCGACAAGAGGAACAGCGCCCCGACCACCAGCCGGTAGAAATGCCGCTCCGGGATCACCCGTGTCACATGCACGCCGGCATAGGTGCCGACAATGGCCACCGGCATCAGCGCCAGCGTCACCCTCAGATTGGCCGGGTTTAGCTGGCCCAGCGTCCAGTACGGCACCAGCTTTATGGCGTTGATGGCGGCGAAGGCGATGGTGGTGGTGCCGGCATAGACCATCTTCGGCAGCTTCAGCGGCACTGCGTACATCTGGTAGGGCGGGCCGCCGCCATGGGTGACGAAGCTGGTGAACCCGGCCACCGCGCCCCAGAACACGCCGCGCGGCACATCGGCCGGCCGCGCCTCCTTACCCGCGCCGCCGAGCCAGCGGGCGAGGCAGAAGGCGATACCGATGACCCCGACAATCGCCATGACCATCGCATCGGTGACAAAGGAGGCGGTCGCCCAGCCGACGGCGATGCCGAAGGTCGCGGCGGGGATGATGATCGCGAGCACGCGGCGCGAATATTCGCGCCGGTAGGCCCAGACGCCGAACATGTCGCTCACCACATAGACCGGCAGCAACAGCCCGGCGGCGGCGATGGGCGGCATCACCAGCGCCATGATCGGCACCGCCAGCGTGCCGATCATCGGCACGCCGCCCTTGCCCATGCCCACGCAGAACGCTGCCACGCCGGCGGCGAGCGCAAAGGCAAGCTCGGGAGAGATCATGCGGGAAGACCGTGGCCGGAAGCGACGAAGGGAGGGCGCGGCCCTCCCTCTATCAGGCCGCCTGCGCGCCTTCCAGCCGCTTGGCGACGAGGCCGCGCAGGGTGCGCAGGTCCTTCACGAAGGAGCGGATGCCATCGGAGAGCTTCTCCGTCGCCATCTGGTCCTCATTGAAGGCGAAGCGGAACGCCTTCTCGTCCAGTTCCATCTTCGCCGGCGCGTCGGCGACATTGGACGGGTCGAGCTTGCGCTCCAGCACGCCCTGGTCGGCGGCAAGCTCGTCCAGCAGCGACGGGCCGATGGTCAGGCGGTCGCAGCCGGCCAGCGCCTCGATCTCGCCGGTGTTGCGGAAGGAAGCGCCCATCACCACCGTGCTGATGCCGTATTTCTTGTAGTAGGCATAGATCTGCCGCACCGACTTCACGCCCGGATCGGTCTCGGGGGTGAAGGGGCCCTCGCCCGCCTTGACGTGCCAGTCGAGGATGCGCCCGACGAAGGGCGAGATCAGGAACGCGCCCGCATCCGCCGCCGCCACCGCCTGGGCGATGGAGAACAACAGGGTGAGGTTGCAGTCGATGCCTTCCTTCTGCAGCACCTCGGCGGCGCGGATGCCCTCCCAGGTCGAAGCCACCTTGATGAGGATGCGCTCGCGACCAACGCCGCGTGCCTCATAATCCTTGATGAAGGCGCGGGCCTTGGCGAGCGTCGCCTGCGTGTCGAAGGAAAGATCGGCGTCGACCTCGGTGGAGACGCGGCCGGGCACGATCTTCGAGAGCTCGGTGCCGAAATTCAGCGCCAGCCGGTCGCAGGTGGCGTTCACCGCGCCGCTGCCGCCCTGCTTGCGGCCCCACGCGATCGCCTCGTCGACGAGGGAGGCATAGGCCGGCATTTCCGCCGCCTTGAGCAGCAGCGTCGGGTTGGTGGTGCAGTCCTGCGGCTTCAGCCGGCGGACCGTCTCAATGTCGCCCGTATCGGAGACGACGACGGTCATGGAACGCAATTGGTCGAGCTTGGAGGACATGGTGGCTCTCTCTTCCTGCGGACATCCGGCCTTGCGAGTCCGCCGCCAGCGCTACTGCGCCCGGTTGGACCACAATTGTGCCGTCACGTTCAAGCCGCCACCCGCATCGGCCTGTCCATGATGATGCCCTTGTGACAATCTCAAGCTAAGCGTAAACCCTCATACCACCTCGCGACAGGCGCTTTCGAGACAGCCATGGACGATATTCACTACCGTGAATACAAGATCCTGCTCCGCCCGGAGCGGTTCTTCGATCCCCGTCAATTCGAGGTGTACTGGCACAAGCTGTGTCTCATCGCGCCCGAATTCAAGGTTGCGGTGACGACGAACAAGGACGGCTTCAAGCGCCAGGTGCGCGAGGTACTGTTCTACGACACGCCCGATTACGAGCTTTACCGAAACGCCTTCATCCTGCGCAAGCGCACCTTCTACACCGATGGCTGGCCCGAGCCCGAGCACGAGCTCACCTTCAAGTTCCGCCACCCGGACCTCGACACGGCGGCCGCGGTCGATGTCACGCCGCATATGAGCGGCACGGCGAACATCAAGTTCAAGGAAGAGCTGCTGCCGCTGAAGGACCAGGTCGGCGGTATGCGCTCGCTCTACTCGCATAATTGCGTGCTGCTGACCCCCGGCCTCGTGCTCGACGAGGGGCTGGAGCGCATCTCCACCGTGTTCCCGGCGCTGAAGGAGCACTGCCCGGCGCAGCAGGACCAGAAGGTGTCGCTGGTGAACAATCTTCCCGTCGAGGAAGTGCAGGTGAATGTCGGCTCGTTCGATTTCGGCCACGGGCTGATCGCCAAGGCCACCATTGCCGTGTGGCGCGATCGCGCGACGGAAACCTCGATCATCGGCGAGTTCGCCTTCCAGGCGAAGTTCGACCGCTACGACGCGCTGCACGCCAAGGCGCGCACCCGCTCGGAAGAGTTCTTCAAGGCGATCCAGACCCGTGCGCCGGAATGGGTACAGCTCGGCGCCACCAAGACGGCGCTGGTCTATAATTTCGGCAAGCAGCTCGTCGCGAACCACGAGTGAACCGCTCATGAGCTCCCCGGCGGAACCCGGCGCGGCGGAGGAGTACGCCATCCCGCATGGCGTGCCGCTGTGGGAGATCTTCCTCACTTTCCTCATCATCGGCGCCACCAGCTTCGGCGGCGGCGTGGTCGCCTATCTGCGTGCCGGACTGGTGATCAAGAAGCGCTGGCTCGACGAGGAGCACTTCATGTCGGCGCTGGAAATCTCGCAGGCGCTGCCCGGGCTCAACGCGACCAATATGAGCATCATCGTCGGCGACCGGCTGCGCGGGGTCGCGGGCTCGATCATCGCCTTTCTCGGCATCACCTTGCCCGGCGCGGCGCTGGTGATGGTGCTCGGCGTGCTCTACGCCTCCAACGCGCACAACCCTTACGTCAACGCAGCTCTGGTGGGCGTGGGCTCCGCGGCCGTGGGCATGCTGGCGGCGGTGACGATGCAGATCGGCCGCAAGCAGTTCGGCGGCCTCATCGACTGCGCGATCATCCTCGTCACGGTGACGATGGTGAGCTTTCTGCACATCTCGCTGGTGTGGGTGCTGCTCACCGTCGGTCCGGCCGCCGTCTTCATCTACCGCCCGCGCAAGCCGGCCCCCGACAGCCCGGCAGCCTCCGAATGAATGCGAATCTCTCTGTCCTCGCCGTCTTCTCGCTGCTCTCCGTGCTCGCCGTGGGCGGCGGCGCCGCCGTGCTGCCGGAGACCAAGGCGCTGGTGGTGAACGAGTATCACTGGCTGACCGACGACCAGTTCCGCGACATTTACGGGCTCGGCCAGGTGGTGCCGGGGCCGAACATGCTGATGGTGATGGTGATCGGTTATCACGTCACCGGCTATCTCGGCGCGCTCATCGCCTATCTCGGCTTCTTCGTGCCGGCGGGCATCATCTCCTGGGCCGCCTCGCGGGCATGGGACCATTTCGAGGGCTCTCCCTGGCGGCTCTCGCTGCAGAAGGGCATGGCGCCGCTGGTGATCGGCCTGATGGCGGCGGGCACCATCGCCATCGCCCGCACCGCGATCGACGGCCGGCTCACCGTCGCCATAGCGATCGGCACCTTCGTCGGCGTTTCCTTCGTCAAGCGGGTGAACCCGGCCTTCTTCGTGCTGGGCGGCGGGCTGATCGGCCTCGTCCTGCTCAGCGGCACCGGCGACGGCATGCCCTGACCTAAGCGGTCGCCCTCATGGCGGGGCGGGCGGCGATCCGCTCCCACCACTGCGCCAGCCGGCCATGCGCGCGCAGCATCGCCTCGCCTTCCGGCGCCTGGACGAAATAGGCGATCATCGGCGCGAGATAGAGGTCCGCCAGTGACAGTTCGGCGCCGGCAAGCCAGGGCTGCTCGCCCATCAAATCGGTGATCGCACTGAGGCAGGTCCGCGCCACCGGCAGCGCGGCAGCGATCCTTGCCTCGTCGGGCGCCCGCCCCTCCGCCGGTCTCTCCACCCGCTCGACATAGATGTCCCAGACCAGGCTGCGATAGGCATAGGCGTCCGCCACGCCGATGATCTGGTTGCAACGGCCGCGCTCGCGCAGCCCGGCGGGCTGCAGCCGTGGCCCCTCGAAGGCTTCGTCGACATAGCGCACGATCGCGCCGGTCTCATACAGCGCGAAGTCGCCATGCTCGAAAGCGGGAATGCGACCGAACGGGTGTCGGCCGCGATGCGGGGGCATCAAGCCCTCGCCGGCGAACACGTCGACCGGCACCAGATCGTAGTCGACGCCCTTCTCGCTCAGCGCGAGCCGGGCGATACGCACATAGACGCTGTAGCCGGCACCGTAGAGCCGGGGGCGCTCGTCCATCGCCTCACCCCTGCTTGGGCGGCAGATAATGGCTGATGGTGTGGGCGAGGCCCGGCGCGGTGAGCGTCTGCAGCCAGACCTTGCCGGGACCGGAGAGCTTGACGAGAAACAGCCCGTCGCCACCGAACAGCGCGTTCTTGATGCCGCGCATCGCCGTCACCTCGAAAGACACGCTCTCCTCGAACAGCCCGACATGGCCGGGATGCACCATCAGGAACTGGCCGGGCTGCAGGTCATAGGTCACGATCTCGCCGCCCACCTCCACCCAGGCACTGGCATTGCCGGACAGCTTCTGCAGCACGAAGCCCTCGCCGCCGAACACCGCGCCGCCCAGCGTCTGCTGGAAGGCGGTCGCTACTTCGATGCCCGGCGTGCCGCAGATGAAGCCGTGCCGGTGCACGAGATAGCCGCGCCCCGGCGCCACCTGCAGCTCGACAAGATTGCCCGGCAGCTTGGCGGCGAAAGCGACATTGCCGGGGCCGCGCTCGGCCTTGAACTCGGTCATGAACAGGCCGCCGCCCGACACCGCGCGGCTGACCAGCCCGAACAGCCCGCCACCGGCGCCGCCACCGGCCATCGAGGTGGTCAGCGTCACATCGCCCGACATCCAGGACAGCTGGTCGGGCAAGCCGACGATCGCCTCGCCCGCCTCCAGATGGATGTCGAGGACGGGTAGCGTGGTGCCGATGATGTTCGAGCGCATGGCGTAACCTCCTGACGGCCGGTACCGGAGCGAATTAGGGCACGATCGAGTTTAGGCGAGACGGCGCCGCGATATCCAGCCGGCATAGCAGAAATTTCCATATAGACAGGGGCTTAGGCCATGGCGCGCCCCTGCCGTCGTGTTATCTTCCGCGTGTCTGGCAATCTGCTCGGGAGCGTCCCATGCCTCGTCTCGCCCAGTCCTTCACCTCGTCGCTTCGCAATCTCGCTTTTGGCGCCGCCCTGGCGCTCGCCGCGCTCGCGGCACCGGGCCTCGGCGGCTCTTCTGCCGAAGCCGCCGTCGCCGGCCCCGCCCTCGGCGCCGTCGCCACCACCGTACCGGCGGCCGCGCCGATCACCGAGAATGTCCGGTGGGTCTGCGGGCCGTGGCGCTGCGTGTGGCGGCCCAATTACAATTACTGGTACGTGCCTCCCTATGCCCGCGCCTGGGGCCCGCCCGTCGCACCGAACTGCTTCTGGCGTCGCGGCTATGGCTGGGGTAGCCCGTGGGTGCATGTCTGCCCGTGAGCGGAGCACGCCTCACCGTGTTCATCGGAAAGGGCGCCTCGCGGCGCCCTTTCTTCATCGCCCTGGCCTGATTATCCTACCTTCATGCCGACGCAGCTTCGCCCTTTCCTGTTCGCGACCTTCGCCACCCTCATCGCCGGCTTCGTGGATGCGGTGGGCTATGCCCATCTCGGCGGGCTGTTCCTGTCCTTCATGAGCGGCAACTCGACCCGCCTGGGCATGCAGATGGCCATTGGCAACTGGCATGTGGTGGGGCTGGCCGCGACCGTCATCGGCTGCTTCCTGGGCGGCGCCTTTCTCGGCACGCTGATCGCCGATGCCACCCGCGACTGGAAACTCGTCGCCATATTGAGCGCGGAAGTCGCGCTGTTCGCGCTCGCTGTGGTGCTGACAGCGGACGGCGCGGGCTTTGTCGACATGCTGCCGGTCGCAGTGGCGATGGGCATGCAGAACAGCGTGCACCAGATCATCGCCGGCGCGGATATCGGCAAGAGTTTCGTCACCGGCGCGCTGTTCGGGCTCGGCCAGTCGCTGGCGCGGATGCTATCGGGCAAATCGAACCCGAAGGAGGCGGCAGCCTATGCCTCGTCCTGGGCGTCCTTCGTGCTCGGCGCGCTGATCGGCACGCTGCTGCTGGCCGCCGTCGGGCTGTCGATGACGCTGGTCGGCGGCGGCCTGCTGCTCGCGGCGCTCGCCGCCACGGCCTACGCCTTCCACGGCGTGCTCATCCGCCCCGTCGGCGAATCCGGCGGCGACTGACCCTGCCGCGCCGCCCTCCGGCTACTGCAGGCCGATCGCGTCGCGCGCGGCGGCGACGTCCTTCTGGCATTTTTCCTCGTCGCCCGCCGCCACCGCGGCACGGGCACTATCGAGCGCCTTCTGCGCCTTTTCCGGCGCCACCCCGTCGCCGATCTCGGCCTCGACATCGGCGATGCCGCCCGGCGTCGGCTCGTGGCTCAGCAGGGCGTCGTCGCTCTCCGTCGCGCTCGGCCCGGTCGCGGCAAGGTCGGCAAGCAGGCGGTCGAGCGCCTCCTGCGTGTCCTTGACCGCCTGCTCACAGGGGCTGGCGAGCGCCGCCGGTGCCGAGGCAAGCAGGAAGGCGGCGAAAACGAGCGACGGCACGTACTTCATGGGGCATCTCTGGCAAGATCAATCGCGGCGAACCGCTGCAGGCGATCTACTATAGGGATGCCCCGCGCAATTTCGAGCCCGACCTATCGGCGAGATTAGCTCAGTCGCGGGCGATGAGTTCGCGCTCGCCGCGGTGCACCGGTGATCCCGCAACCGGATGGCCGGCGGAACGGCGGCGGAACACGGTCGGGCGGCGGTGCTTCAGCGCCCCACGGCGCCGCCGACGGCCCAATACCGTCCCCACGGACAGCCGGCCGATCATCGGATAGGCCGGGCGGCGCGTGCCGTCCTGTTCGGTCATCAGCATCGGCACGCCGAGTTCCGCGCTCCAGAAGCGCCATTCGGCGACGACATCGGCGGTGTGGGGCGCCGAATAGAGCGTCACCGACAGCGCCGGATCGGCATGCACGAGCACCAGGGCCACGCCCTCGCCATCGCCTTCCGGATCCAGCAGCGCCACCGCCAGCCCTTCATAGTCGGCATAGGCGAGACGCAGCTTCATCGGATTGCCGGACATGCGCCGGCGCAGCACGAGGTGGTCGCGGTCGAGCTCGATGCGCCTCACGCCGTCCTCGGCGGCGGGGTCGATCGACTGGAACACGATCGGCCACGGCGCTGCCGGCGACGACGGCGAGGGGCGCGGCGCGGCGGGCCGCCCGAGTTCCACATAGGGGTAGGCGGGCTCGGACGGCCACGCCTCCGCTCTGGATTGACGCATGACATTCTCCCTGCCGGTTTTCAGGCTCTGACGGCCCCGGTCATGGGAGGCACCCTAGGCGCGCCCCTCTCGCCTCCGGCTTAAGGGAAATGGTTGATCGTTTCTTGGCGTGGCCCTGCGGCGGCATTCCTGCAGCCATGCTTGACGAAACCTTGCCGCGGGCACGCCAAGGGCCGATATGTCCGCGATGATTGATCCCACCCCGCCCGCGCCCTCTCATCCGACCGACCCCGCACGCGACCCTCTGGCCGATCCCGCCGTCGCCGCCCGCCATCTGGCGGACGCGGTCGTGGCTGCCGGCGCGGTGGCGGTGGCGATGTTCCGTGCCGGGGTGAAGTCCTGGTCGAAGCACAATGACTCGCCCGTCACCGAGGCGGATCTCGCTGTCGACGCGATGCTGCGCGAGCGCCTCAGCCTCATCGGCCCCGGCTATGGCTGGCTGTCGGAGGAGACGGCGGACGAGCCTTCGCGCCTGTCACGCCGCCGGGTGTGGATCGTCGATCCCATCGACGGCACGCGCGCCTACATGGCCGGCGGTCAGGACTGGTGCGTCGAGGCGGCGCTGGTGGAGGACGGCCGCCCCATCGCCGGCGCGCTGTTCGCCCCGGTCACGGACGAACTGTTCATCGCCGTGCGCGGGGGCGGCGCCACCCGCAATGGCGAACCCATCCGCGCCTCGCAGACGCCGAACGTGGCCGGCGCGGTGACGGACGGCCCGGCGGCCTGGCTGGACCATATCGACCGCCGCCACGGGCCGCTGCAGCGGGTCACGCGCATCCGCTCGCTGGCACTGCGCATCGCCCGCGTGGCGACGGGCGAGCTGGATGCGGCATTCGCGTCCGCCAATGGACATGACTGGGACCTTGCCGCCGCCGACCTTTTGGTGCACGAAGCAGGCGGACGCCTGACGACGCTCGACGGCCTTCCGCTCGCCTATAATGCACCCGTGCCGCGGCATGGGGCGCTGGTTTCGGCCGGAACCCGGCTGTACCCGTCCCTCGTGGACGCGGCGCGCTGAGGCCGGGCGGCAGCGCGGAAGAGCCGGCTCGTAACCAACGGAAGCAGACCGAGACCATGACCAGCCCTCAGCTCCTCCATCTCGTTTTCGGCGGCGAGCTCGAAAAGCTCGACGGCGTGACGTTCAAGGACCTCGACAAGCTCGACATCGTCGGCGTCTTCCCGAACTACGCCACCGCCCATGCCGCCTGGAAGGCCAAGGCCCAGCAGACGGTCGACAGCGCCCAGACACGCTATTTCATCGTCCATCTGCATCGGCTGCTGGACCCGGAAGCCACTCCGGCTTCGCGCTGACGTTCCGGCATCAGTCATATGTGGCGTAAGCTGCGCACTTCGCAGACCCTGCGAACCATTCTCGGGCGCGGCATGGCCGCCTATCTGCGCTTTGTCTGGCGCACCCAGCGCGTGGTGATGGAACCGGCGGATCTCTACGATCTCGCCGAGGTGCAGCTGCCGATGATCCTCACCTTCTGGCACGGGCAGCACTTTCTCACGCCCTTCCTGGTCAAGCCGCACCACAAGGCGCGGGTGATGATCTCGCGCAGCGCCGATGCCGACGTGAACGCCATCGCCGCCGAGGCGCTGGGCATCGGCACGGTGCGCGGTTCGGGCGCGCAGGGGCGCGACTTCCGCACAAAAGGCGGCTTCAACGCCACGCTGGAGATGATCCGGCACCTGTCGGAGGGCACCAATGTGGCGATGACCGCCGACGTGCCGAAGATCTCCCGCCTTGTCGGGCTCGGCGTCGTCACCATCGCCCGCCATTCCGGGCGGCCGATCTACCCGGTCGCCATCGCCACCTCCAACCGCATCCTCGCCAAGAGCTGGGACCGTGCGGCGATCCACCTGCCCTTCGGCCGGGCAGCCGTGGTGGCCGGTGACGGCGTGTTGGTGCCGGCCGACGCCACGCCCGAGCAGATGGAAGCCGCCCGCCGCGAGGTGCAGCGCCAGCTCGAAGTGGCCACCGCCCGCGCCGAGGAACTGGTCGGCCGCCCGCCCGCGCGGCAACCGGCCACCTCCCACGCGGCGGCGCCCGGCGGGAAAGCGCATGGCTAGCGCGCGCTCCACCCTCCTTATCCGCCTCTACCGCCTGGCGACCTGGCTGGTGACGCCCTTCGTGCGCTTCATGCTGATCGGGCGCATCAAACGCGGCAAGGAGGACCCCGCCCGGCTGAAGGAGCGTTTCGGCCGCGCCGGGGCGCCCAGGCCCAAGGGCCCGCTGGTGTGGCTGCACGGGGCGAGCGTCGGCGAGATGCTGGCCGTGCTGCCGATGATCGACCGGCTGCGGGCGCGCGGCTTTCATGTGCTGCTGACCTCCGGCACTGTCACCTCGGCCCGGCTGGCCGCCACGCGGCTGCCGCCGGACATCGTGCACCAGTTCGTGCCGTTGGATTCGCCGCTGTTCCTGCGCCGCTTTCTCAAGCACTGGCGGCCCGACCTCGCTCTGCTGGTCGAATCCGAACTGTGGCCGAACCTCCTCATCGAGGTGAACGCCCGCCGCATCCCGCTGGTGCTGGTGAATGCGCGCATGTCGCCGCGCTCCTTCGCCAGCTGGCAGCGCGTCGGCGCCAGCGTCGCCGCGCTGCTCGGACGTGTCGACCTGTGCCTTGCGCAGGCGCCGGACGATGCCGAGCGGCTGAAGGCGCTGGGCGCGCCGCGCGTCGCCGTCACCGGCAACCTGAAATTCGATTCGCCTCCGCCACCCGTCGACATCGTCGCCTTCGACCATCTGCGCGCCACTTCCTCCGGGCGCACCGTGTTCGTCGCCGCCTCGACCCATCCGGGCGAGGAGGAAATCGTCGTCGCCGCCCATCAGCGGCTGGCGAAGGAAATTCCCAACCTGCTCACCATCATCGCCCCGCGCCATCCCGAGCGCGGGCTGGACGTGGCCCGCATCGCCAATGACGCGGGCTGCCCCGCGGTGCTGCGCAGCGACGGATATCTCCCGGATAAGGGCACGCAGATCTATGTCGCCGACACCATCGGCGAGCTCGGCCTGTTCTACCGGCTCGGCACCGTGGCGCTGCTCGGCGGCTCGCTGGTGCGCAAGGGTGGCCAGAACCCGATCGAGCCGATCAAGCTCGACATGGCGATCCTGCACGGGCCGCACACCACGAATTTCAGCGATCTCTACGCCGATCTCGATGCCGACCGCGGCGCCGCGCCGGTCACCGACGAACGCTCGCTCGCCGCCACCGCCTTCACGCTGCTGAAAGACCACGCGGCCCGCCGGCGCATGGTGGAAGCGGGCCAGATCACGGTCGACCGCCTCGGCGGCGCGCTCGAACGGACTCTCGTCGCAATCGGGCCCTATCTCGTACAGATCCGTCTGGAGAGGCGCTGAACGCCATGCACGCGCCCGATTTCTGGTGGCAGCCCAAGCCGAGCGGCACCGCCCGGCTGCTGTCACCGCTCGGCGCCATGGTTGGCGGCGTCACGCTGGCGCGGATGAAGACCGCCGGCACCGAGGTCGGCATCCCCGTCATCTGCGTCGGCAACCCCACCGTGGGGGGCGCGGGCAAGACACCGACGGTGCTGCAGCTCGTCCGCCGCCTCATCGCCCGCAAGCACCGCCCCTCCATCCTCACCCGCGGCTATGGCGGCAGCGAGCGCGGCCCGCTTCAGGTCGACCCGCTGCTCCACAATGCCGATCAGGTTGGCGACGAGCCGCTGCTGCTGGCCCGCGCCGCGCCGACCTATGTCGCGCGCGAGCGGGTCGCCGGCGCGCAGCTTGCCGCGCAGGATGGCGCCGATGTCATTCTGATGGATGACGGCTTCCAGAATCCCGCGCTCGCCAAGGCGCTGTCGATCCTCGTGGTCGATGCCGGCGTGGGCGTCGGCAACGGGCTGTGCCTGCCCGCCGGCCCCTTGCGCGCGCCGCTGGCGCCGCAGCTGGAGCGGGCGCAGGCGCTGCTGGTGGTGGGCGAGGGCGCGCCCGGCGAGCGCGTGGCGCGCGAGGGCTATGCCGCCGGCATCGTCGTGCTGCGCGGGCGCCTCGCCCCGGAGGCGCTGGCGGTGGCGCGGCTGTTCGGCCGCCGGGTGCTGGCCTATGCCGGCATCGGCCGTCCGGCCAAGTTCTTCGAGACGCTGCGCGCGCTCGGCGTGCTGCCGGCAATCACTCGCGCCTTCCCCGACCACCACGTCTTCACCCTCGCCGAGGCAATGGAGCTGCTGGCGACGGCGGAAGCCAACGACCTCAAGCTGGTCACCACGGAAAAGGACGCGGTGCGGCTGGCAGGAACCGATATCGGCGAAACGCTGCTGCAGGCCTCTGAAGTGCTGCCGGTGCGCCTCGCGCTGGAGCCGCAGAGCGCCAAGGCGCTCGATCGCATGCTGGCGGGCGTGCTGGGCTGACGGCGGGGTCGCTCAGCCGGCCTTGACGCGATCGGGGTGAAGCCGCGCCAGCACCGCCTCCGGGGTGGCATAGGCCTCCTGCAGGTCGACGCTCCAGTAGCGCAGCTCGTCGAGCGGGATCGCCTGGCCGGTCACCGCGCAGCGCACGAAGGTGCCCGGGCGCACGACGCGGAAATCGCCGTCGAGATAGCGCACCTCGGCCTCGCCGGACGCGGAAAAACGTTCGAAGCGGTTCATGGTGCCGCTCATCCCCATGGTTGGTTCGGCCGTGAAAAAGTGGCCGGAGGATACTGAACCGGAGGGGGCCTCGGCAAGTTTCCTCCTCGCGAGGCAGCCGGGACCCGCTCAGCTCTCGAACAAGGTGGGCTGCGCGCCGTCGTCGGACAAGGCCTTCGCCTTGCGCGCAGGACGGGCCGGGGAACGCGGCGCGGGGGGCGGCGGGGCGCCCTCGCCTGCGGCCACCGCCGCGACGCGCCCGTCATGAAACTCGATCTCGAGCCCCTGCCCCGCCACCACGTCGCGGGCGGCGTGCAGCGGTTCGCCGGAGGCGTCGCGGACAAGGGCGAAGCCCCGCGCGAGCACGCCCTTATAGGACAGCGCCTGCATCAGCTGCTCGACCGAGCGCAGCCGCCGGCGGCGTTCCTCGCTGGCGCGGCGCAGGCTCGGCAGCAGCCGCACATGCCGACCGTCGAGCCGCTCCCGGGCGCGCGCGATGCGCTCGCGATGCGCGCCGGCGTTCATCCGCAGCGCGCTGGCGAGCCGGCCGGCGAACAGCTCGAAGCGCTCGCGCCGACGCTCGATCAGGCTGGTGAGCCGGTCGGGCGCCAGCCGACCCTCGATACGGGTCAGCGCCAGACGGTGCGCGCCGGCATTGGCCTTGAGCGCGCGCGGCAGGCGCTGCGAGGCCACGTCGAGCCGCTGACGCGGCAGGGCGAGCAACGCATCCGCGCTCGGCAGCAGCCGGCCAAGGGCGCGCAGCTCCGCGCGGCGGCGTTCCGTCGCCCGCGCCAGCGCCCCGCCGAGCCGGGCGTGCAGGCTGCCGATCTCGGCGATCAGCTCGCCGCGCACCGGCACCGCCATCTCGGCGGCGGCGGTCGGGGTGGGCGCGCGCACATCGGCGGCGAAATCGATCAGCGTCACGTCGGTCTCATGGCCGACGGCGGAGATGAGCGGAATGCCGCTCTCGGCGGCCGCGCGCACCACGATCTCCTCGGAAAAGCCGAGCAGATCCTCCAGCGAGCCCCCGCCGCGCGCAACGATCAGCACGTCGGGACGCGGGATCGGGCCGCCGACCGGCAGGGCGTTGAAGCCGCGAATGGCGGCGGCGACCTCGGCCCCGCTTGTGTCGCCCTGCACCCGCACCGGCCACACCAGCACATGGCGGGGAAAGCGGTCGGCAAGGCGGTGGAGAATGTCGCGGATCACCGCGCCGGTCGGCGAGGTGACGACGCCGATGACACGCGGGAGGAAGGGCGGGCGGCGCTTGCGCGCGCCGTCGAACAGTCCCTCGGCGGCAAGACGGCGCTTCCTCTCTTCCAGCATGGCCATGATCGCGCCGGCGCCGGCGAATTCCAGCTGCTCGATGACGATCTGGTAGGAGGACTTGCCGGGGAAGGTGGTGATGCGCCCGATGGCGACCACTTCCAGCCCCTCCTCGGGGCGGATCTTCAGCCGGCTGAAATTGCCCTTCCACACCACGGCGTCGAGCCGGGCGGAGCTGTCCTTCAGCGAGAAATAGGCATGGCCGGAGGAGTGCGGCCCGCGATAGCCGGAAATCTCGCCGCGCACCCGCACATGGCCGAAGGCATCCTCCACCGTGCGCTTCAGCGCGCCGGAGAGTTCGGAGACGCTCCAGTCGGGAGCGTTGGAGACGGGCGATTCGGAGAGCGTGTCGGGCATAAGGCAGTGATAATCGGATTTGCCCGGCGCGGGAACCGACCGCTCGCGATCGTCATCCCGGCCGGAGGCGCCTGCGGCTGTCCAGGATGACAATGCGCGGAACAGGAGCGCCACCTTGATCCCCGCCCCCTCACAGCCTAGTTTGCGCGCGATTTTTCCCGCCAACCGCCGGCTCATCCATGATCGATCCTGCCCTGCCGCCCCATATGCGCCCCGACAAGTCGTTCCAGGGGCTCATCCTCGCGCTCCATGCCTTCTGGGCGGACAAGGGCTGCGTCGTGCTGCAGCCCTACGACATGGAGGTCGGCGCCGGCACCTTCCATCCCGCCACCACGCTGCGCTCGCTGGGCCCGCGTCCGTGGAAGGCCGCCTATGTGCAGCCCTCCCGCCGCCCCAAGGACGGGCGCTATGGCGAGAACCCCAACCGGCTGCAGCATTATTACCAGTATCAGGTGATCCTGAAGCCCTCGCCGCCGGACCTGCAGGCGCTGTACCTCGCCTCGCTGGAGGCGATCGGCATCGACCTTCATTTGCACGATGTGCGCTTCGTGGAGGACGACTGGGAGAGCCCGACGCTCGGCGCCTCCGGCCTCGGCTGGGAGTGCTGGTGCGATGGCATGGAAGTCTCGCAGTTCACCTATTTCCAGCAGGTCGCCGGCATCGAGTGCGCGCCGGTTTCCGGCGAGCTGACCTATGGGCTGGAGCGCCTCGCCATGTATGTGCAGGGCGTGGAGAACGTGTACGACCTCAATTTCAACGGCCGCGAGGGTGACGAGAAGGTCACCTATGGCGACGTGTTCCTGCAGGCCGAGCAGGAATATTCCCGGCACAATTTCGAGCATGCCGACACCGACATGCTGTTCGAGCAGTTCCGCATGGCCGAAAGCGCGGCGGCGAAATATCTCGAAGCCGGCTGGAGCGACGATCGCAGCCGTCATCTGATGGCGCAGCCCGCCTATGACCAGTGCATCAAGGCGAGCCACGTCTTCAACCTGCTGGACGCGCGCGGCGTGATCTCCGTCACCGAACGGCAGAGCTATATCGGGCGGGTGCGCGAGCTGGCCAAGGCCTGCGGCGCCGCCTGGCTCGCGACCGAAGCGGGCGGGGCATCGGCCGCGCGCTGAGGCGCGCAACCTTTCGCACCCGTCGGGGTTCTCGCATAGCCTCCAGCAGCGAGCCCCCCATGTTCGATCCCGAGACCACCGAGCAATCCGACCTTCGCGAAGGCCGCTCCCCCTGGCGCAGCGACGGGGTATCCAGCCCGTTCCGGCCACTCGCGCAGAACATCTCCTGCGACGTGCTGATCGTCGGCGCCGGCATCAGCGGCGCGCTGATGGCCGAGCATCTCACCGCGCTCGGCCATGACGTGCTGCTGATCGACCGCGAGGAGCCGGGGCGGGGCTCGACCGTCGCCTCGACCGCCATGCTGCTGTGGGAGATCGACCGCCGGCTGGGTTTTCTCACCGACCGTTTCGGCTTCGAGCGGGCCGCCAACATCTATCGCTACAGCTACCGGTCGGTCGCGGGACTGTCCGCCCTCGTGCAGGAACAGGCCATCGCCTGCGATTTCACGCTCCGCCCCTCGCTCTATCTCGCCGCGGAGGAGGTGGGCGCGCGGGCGCTGATGGACGAGCTGGCGCTGCGCCACCGCGCCGACCTGCCCGGCGCCTTCCTCGGCCATGCGGACCTGCTCGGCGCCTTCGGGATGACCCGCGAGGGCGCCCTCCTGTCGCCCGGCTCGGCCGAGGCCGATCCGCTGCGGCTCGCCCACGGCCTGCTGACGCGCGCCCTGTCGCGCGGGGCCCGGCTCCATCATGACGAGGCGGTCCGCTATGAAAGCCTCGGTCGCCGCGCGGGCGTGACGCTCGCCAGCGGGCACAGCATCGAGGCGGGCGCGGTTGTCCTTGCCACCGGCTATGTGCTGCCCGACATCGTCCAGTCCGACCTGCACGAAATCGGCGCGAGCTGGGCGCTGGCGACCCCCGCGCAGGCACCCGCCGCGCTCTGGCGCGAGCGCGCGCTGATCTGGGAAGCCTCCGAGGATTATCTCTACGCGCGCACGACCGCCGACGGGCGTATCGTCATCGGCGGCGAGGACGAGGACGGCATGACCGACGCGCCGGAGCGGGCCGCCAAGGGCCCGGCCAAGGCGGCGGCGCTGCTGGGCAAGCTCGCCACGCTCCGCCCGCAGGCGGAGATCGCCGCCGACATGGTCTGGTCCGGCGTCTTCGGCCGCACCAGCGACGGCCTGCCGATGATCGGCGAGATTCCCGGTCATCCGCGCCTGTTCGCCGCCTATGGCTATGGCGGCAACGGCATCACCTTCAGCTACATGGCCTCGCGCATCATCGCCCGGCTCATCGCCGGCCAGCGCGAGGCCTGGTTCGACGATGTGGCGATCGACCGCGCCACTCCCTGACGCTCCTTCCGGAAAAGTCATGTTCCCGGACCGCGCGGGCGGATAGGCTTACCTCGAACAGGCCGCCATCCCGGCGGCGCCGCAGGGGAGCGCGCCGGTGTCGGTCGCCGAATTCAGTGATGCAGGACGCCTCGATGATCGCCGCTCGAGCCGGCCCGCGCCGGTGCGCAGCCTGGTCGCGGGCGCGCTCGGCAATGTGCTGGAGTGGTACGACTTCGCCGCCTATGGCTTCCTTGCCGCCATCTTCGCCAGAAACTTCTTCCCCGGCAGCGACGCCTTTGTCGGGTTGATCTCGGCCTTTGGCATCTTCGCCGCCTCCTTCCTCATGCGTCCCATTGGCGGCGTTGTGTTCGGCCATATCGGCGACCGGCTCGGCCGCCGGCAGGCTCTGTTCGTCTCCGCCTTCATGATGACCGGCTCCACCGTCACCATCGGGCTGTTGCCGACCTATGACAGCATCGGCGCGCTGGCCCCCGTGCTGCTGCTTCTGCTGAGGCTGCTGCAGGGGCTCTCCATCGGCGGCGAATACACCACCTCGGCGATCTTCCTCGCCGAGAGCGCCGCGCCGCGCCGGCGCGGGCTCATTGCCTCCTTCGCCGGCTGCGGCGCCACCGGGGGCACGCTGCTCGGCTCGATGGTCGGGGCGGTGACGGCCATGGCGATGAGCGCGGACGACCTGATCGCCTGGGGCTGGCGCATTCCCTTCCTGCTCGGCATCCTGCTCGGCGGCTTCACGCTGTATCTGCGCGGCAGCGCGGCCGAGCAAGAGGCGGCCGAGCCGGCCCGCCCACACGCGCCGGCCGCCAAGCACCCAAAGGGCGAACTGCCGCTGGTCAACGCCTTTCGCACCGACGGCCCCGGCATGCTGCGCGCAGCGGCGCTGAACCTGACGCTGGGCGGCGGCTTCTATTTGCTCTTCGTGTATCTGACGACCTACATGCAGCAGGTCGACGGCCTTGCCGCCCGGCTGTCGCTGCAGATCAACACGATCAGCATGATCGTCGTGCTGGTGCTGGCGCCGGCCTTCGCCGCGCTGTCGGACCGGGTGGGCCGCAAGCCGGTGGTCTGCGCCGGGCTCATCGGCCTCGTGCTGTTCTCCTGGCCACTGTTCCGCCTGCTGGACAGCGGCGACGCGGAATGGGTGTTCCTCGGACAGCTCGGCTTTGCCGTGCTGATCGCCTGCTATGCCGGGCCGATCCCCTGCGTGCTGTCCGAGATGTTCCGCCCGGCCACGCGCTGCACCGCCTTTTCGCTGAGCTACAACTTCGCCATCGGCCTTGCCGGCGGCACGGCGCCGATGGTCGCGGTCTATCTCGTCAATCGCGAGCAGTACGACATGGGTCCGGCGGTGTATCTCATCGTCATCGCCGCCATCTCGCTCATCGCCGCCGTGACGATGAAGGAGCGGCGCGGCGTGGCGCTGGACTGACCGGCCCATTCCAATTCCGCACTCCCGTCCCGCGCCATACCGTGCTAGGGCGTCGCGCGACATTTCCCACGGGCGGACCACGCCCGCCTATCGAACCGTCCGGTCGAAGAGCCCATGCCCGATCTCCTGCTCGAACTGTTCTGCGAAGAAATCCCCGCCCGCATGCAGGCGGCGGCGGCCGACACGCTGAAGAAGCTGGTCACCGACGCGCTGGTGGAACGCGGTCTCGTCTATGAGGGCGCCAAGGCGTTCGTCACCCCGCGCCGGCTGGCGCTGGCGGTGCATGGCCTGCCCGCGAACCAGCCCGACGTGCATGAGGAGCGCAAGGGCCCGCGCGTCGGCGCGCCCGAAGGCGCCATTCAGGGCTTCCTCAAGGCGGCCGGCCTCACCTCCATCGATCAGGCGAGCATCGAAAGCGACCCGAAGAAGGGCGAGTTCTATGTCGCGCGCCTCCACAAGCACGGCCGCACCACGCCGGAAGTGGTCGCCGAGATCATCCCGCAGATCGTGCGCTCCTTCCCCTGGCCGAAGTCGATGCGCTGGGGCAAGGCCTCGCTGAATCCCGGCGCGCTGCGCTGGGTGCGCCCGCTGCAGTCCATCGTCTGCACCTTCGGCCCGGAGACCGAGGAGCCGGAAGTGGTGCCGTTCGAGATCGACGGGCTGAAGTCCGGCGACGTGACGCGCGGCCACCGCTTCCTCGCCCCCGGTGAGATCCGCGTGCGCCGGCTCGACGACTGGATGACCAAGCTGGAGGCCGCCTTCGTCGTGGTCGACCGCGAGCGGCGCAAGGACATCATCCTCAACGACGCCAAGGACCTCGCTCTGGCGCAGGGGCTGGAGCTGGTCGAGGATGCCGGCCTGCTGGAAGAGATCTGCGGCCTGGTGGAATGGCCCGTCGTGCTGATGGGCGCCTTCGAGGAGAGCTTCCTCGACGTGCCGGACGAGGTGATCCGCGCCACCATCCGCGCCAACCAGAAGTGCTTCGTGCTGAGGAACCCGAAGACCGGGCGCCTCACCAACCGCTTCATCCTGGTGTCGAATCTGGCGGCCACCGATGGCGGCAAGGCGATCATCGCCGGCAATGAGCGCGTCATCCGCGCCCGCCTGTCGGACGCCAAGTTCTTCTGGGAAACCGACAAGCGCACCAATGCGGGCGTGCCGCTGGACGAGCGGCTGGAGAAGTTCAGCAACGTCACCTTCCATGAGAAGCTCGGCTCGCAGCTGGAGCGCATCAAGCGCATTGCCGCTCTGGCGGAAACGCTGGCGCCGCTGGTCGGGGCCGACCCGGCGCTGACGCGGCGGGCGGCGCTCTACGCCAAGAGCGACCTGCGCACCGAAGTCGTGGGCGAATTTCCTGAAGTGCAGGGGCTGATGGGGCGCTATTACGCCCGGCTCGAAGGCCTGCCGGAGGAAATCGCCGCGGCGGCCGAGGAACACTACAAGCCGCAGGGCCCGACCGACACCGTGCCGACCGCGCCGGTCTCCGTCGCCGTGGCGCTGGCCGACAAGCTCGACACGCTGGTCGGCTTCTGGGCCATCGACGAAAAGCCGACCGGCTCGAAGGACCCCTATGCGCTGCGCCGTGCGGCGCTCGGCGTGGTGCGTCTGGTGCTGGAGAACGGGCTCACGGTGAAGCTCGGCGAATTCGTCGAGACCGACCTCCTCTCCTTCTTCGCCGACCGGCTGAAGGTGCATCTGCGCGAGAGTGGCGCGCGCCACGATCTCGTCGACGCAGTGTTCGCGCTGCCCGGCCAGGACGACCTGCTGCTGGTGGTCAAGCGCGTCGAGGCGCTCGGGCGCTTCCTCGGCACGCAGGACGGCAAGACGCTGCTCGCCGGCACCAAGCGCGCGGCGAATATCCTGCGCATCGAAGAGAAGAAGGACGGCGTCACCTATGAGGGCGGCGTCGACATGGTGCTGCTGCACGAGCCGGAAGAGCGCGCGCTGGCCGAGGCCATCGCCCATCTCGGCCCGCAGATCGAGACCGCGCTCGGCGCCGAGGATTTCGAGGCCGCCATGGCCCTGATCGCAACCCTGCGCGCGCCGGTCGATGCCTTCTTCGACAAGGTGACGGTGAACGCCGAGGACAAGGCCCTGCGCGCCAACCGGCTGCGCCTGCTCGCCGACATCCGCGCCATCACCCGCGCCATCGCCGATTTCGACCGCATCGAGGGCTGAGCCCCTCGCCGGCACCCCCGCCCGGCGGTATCCTGCGCCGGTTCGGTGGACCGACAGGCGCGTCCAGCGCGGAACCATCCGCGCCGGCGCGGCTTATGTCGTTACCACCTCGGGGAGAGTCTCATGGAAATCAACATCGTCACCATCCAGCCCTTCGTGGCGCTGATCGCCGGCATCCTCATCCTGGTGATGCCGCGCCTGCTGAACTACATCGTGGCGATCTATCTCATCTTCATCGGCGTCATGGGCCTGCTGGGCCGCACCGGCCACCTGCCACTCTGAAGCGCCGCACGCGTCACCCCGGCCGCGCACTGGGCGGGCCGGGATCGCCCGACATTTGAAAAGACGATCCCGGAGCGGCCCTTGGCCGTCCGGGAGACGCTCTCGATCGAATAAGACTCAGGCCTTGTCGGCGCCGCGGAAGGCATCGACGCTCCACGGGCCGGGGCCGGCGAAGACCAGATAGAAGAACACGAAGCAGTACAGCGCCGCGAGTTCGCCACCATTATTGATGGGGTAGAAATCGCGCGGCGCGTGGACGAGGAAATACGCCACCGCCGTCATGCCCGAGACGATGAAGGCGGCCGGGCGCGTGAACAGGCCGATCAGCAGCAGCACGCCGCCGACCAGCTCGATGATGCCGGCAAGGCCCGGCATGGAGGTCAGGCTGACGCCGCTCATCTGCGTGGCGGGCAGGCCGAGGGTCTTGGTGGTGCCGTGCTGCAGCAGCAGCAGAGCGGCGGCAACGCGCAGCAGGCTGAGCACATGCGGCGCGAGACGGTTGAGAACGGCGATCATATAAGCCCCTTGCGATGGATCGGTTTCCGGCGCGCCATATCAGCACCATGCGCGTACAGGTCACAATCCGTCTTTCCGGTCACGTTCCGGTGCGCGGCAACAAACGATGCCGCACTGCAAATGATGGATTGAATGAAAGACCTCAAACCGCTAGATCATCGGATGGGAAAAGGCCCGAAACGATTGTCTTAATGCGGCCGAACCCATTGTAGGTGCTTAATTTTCGACCTCGGTTGAATTTCCATCACGGCGATGAGGGTGCGTTGGCACCTCACACCAACAGGGCTTCCGACATGACGAAATGGGTCTACACCTTCGGCGACGGCACTGCAGAAGGTGCGGCGGAACTGCGCAACCTGCTGGGCGGCAAGGGCGCGAACCTGGCTGAGATGTCCAATCTCGGCCTGCCGGTGCCCCCCGGCTTCACCATCTCGACCGAGGTGTGCACCTATTACTACGCCAATGGCAACGTCTACCCGGCTTCGCTGAAGGCCGATGTGGAGGCCGCTCTCGGCCATGTCGGCAAGCTGGCCGGCCGCACCTTCGGCGACCCCGCCAACCCGCTTCTCGTCTCCGTGCGCTCGGGCGCCCGCGCCTCCATGCCCGGCATGATGGACACGGTACTCAATCTCGGCCTGAACGACGTCACCGTCGAGGCGGTCGCCGCCTCCTCCGGCGATGCGCGCTTCGCCTATGACAGCTACCGCCGCTTCATCCAGATGTACTCCAATGTGGTGCTCGACTTCCCGCACCACCATTTCGAGGAAGTGCTGGACGGCTTCAAGGCCGACCAGGGCTACAATCTCGACACCGATCTTTCCGCCGATGACTGGAAGGAAATCGTCACGCGCTACAAGGCGCTGGTGGCGCACGAACTCGGCCGCCCCTTCCCGCAGGACCCGCACGACCAGCTCTGGGGCGCCATCGGCGCCGTGTTCGGCTCGTGGATGAACCAGCGCGCCATCGTCTATCGCCGGCTGCACGCCATCCCCGAGAGCTGGGGCACGGCGGTGAACATCCAGGCCATGGTGTTCGGCAATATGGGCGAGACCTCGGCCACCGGCGTCGCCTTCACCCGCAATCCCTCCACCGGCGAGAACGCGCTCTATGGCGAGTTCCTCATCAATGCGCAGGGCGAGGACGTGGTGGCGGGCATCCGCACCCCGCAGAACATCACGGAAGTCGCGCGCATCGCCGCCGGCTCCGACAAGCCTTCCATGGAGAAGGCCCTGCCGGAGGTCTACACCGAGTTCGTCCGCATCGCCGGCGTGCTCGAAGGCCATTACCGCGACATGCAGGACCTCGAATTCACCGTCGAGCGCGGCAAGCTGTGGATGCTGCAGACCCGTTCCGGCAAGCGCACCGCCAAGGCGTCGCTGCGCATCGCGGTCGAGCTCGCCAATGACGGCGTGATCACCCGCGAGGAAGCCATCGCCCGCGTCGACCCGGCCTCGCTCGACCAGCTGCTTCACCCCATGCTCGACCCCAAGGCCGATAAGAAGGTGATCGGCACCGGCCTGCCGGCCTCGCCGGGCGCCGCCTCGGGCGAGATCGTGTTCTCCGCCGACGATGCCGAGCTGCTGAAGACCCAGGGTCGCAAGGTCATCCTGGTGCGCATCGAGACCTCGCCGGAAGACATTCACGGCATGCACGCCGCCGAGGGCATTCTTACCACCCGTGGCGGGATGACCTCGCACGCGGCGGTGGTCGCGCGCGGCATGGGCAAGCCCTGCGTCTGCGGCGCCGGCACCATCCGCGTCGATTATGCCGCCGGCACGCTCACCTCGGGTGGCGTGACGCTGAAGAAGGGCGAGATCCTCACCATTGACGGCGCCACCGGCCAGGTGATCGCCGGCGCGGTGCCGACCCTGCAGCCCGAACTCTCCGGCGAGTTCGGCACGCTGATGGGCTGGGCTGACGGCGTGCGTCGCCTCAAGGTGCGCGCCAATGCCGAGACCCCGCTGGATGCCCGCACCGCGAAGAATTTCGGCGCCGAGGGTATCGGCCTGTCGCGCACCGAGCACATGTTCTTCGACGGCGATCGCATTCGTTCCGTGCGCGAAATGATCCTCGCGGATGACGAGAAGGGCCGTCGCGCCGCGCTCTCCAAGCTGCTTGCGGCGCAGCGCTCGGACTTCCAGGAGCTGTTCGAGATCATGGACGGGCTGCCGGTCACGATCCGTCTGCTCGACCCGCCGCTGCACGAATTCCTGCCGCACACCGACGCTGAGATCGCCGAAGTCGCCCAGGGCCTCGGCGTTTCCGCCGCCAAACTTGCCGCGCGCAAGAAGGAATTCGACGAGTTCAACCCGATGCTCGGCTTCCGCGGCTGCCGTCTGGCGATCGCCTTCCCGGAAATCGCCGAGATGCAGGCGCGTGCCATCTTTGAAGCCGCGGTGGCGGCGCAGAAGACCACCGGCAAGCCCGTGGTGCCGGAAGTGATGGTGCCGCTCATCACCGGCAAGAAGGAGTTCGACCTGATCAAGGCCGACATCGACGCGGTGGCGAAGAAGGTCGAGGCCGAGACCGGCGCCACGCTGGAGTATCAGGTCGGCACGATGATCGAACTGCCGCGCGCCGCGCTGAAGGCGGGCGAGATCGCCGAGACGGCGGAGTTCTTCTCCTACGGCACCAACGACCTCACCCAGACCACCTACGGCATCTCGCGCGACGACGCCGGCTCGTTCCTCGGCGTCTATCTGCAGAAGGGCATCTTCGAGGTCGACCCGTTCGTGTCGATCGACACCGAAGGCGTGGGCGAACTGGTGAAGATCGCCACCGAGCGCGGCCGCGCGGTGCGCCCCAAGCTCAAGCTCGGCATCTGCGGCGAGCATGGCGGCGATCCGGCTTCGGTCGCCTTCTGCGAGGAAGTCGGGCTCGACTATGTGTCCTGCTCGCCCTTCCGCGTGCCGATTGCCCGCCTTGCCGCCGCGCAGGCGGCGCTGAAGACGCAGGCCGCCAGCCAGGCGTGATGCGCCAAGGCGTGACGCCTCCGTGAGACTGAACCAGAATGGCCGGGGCTTCCCCGGCCATTTTTCGTTTGGGGACCGACAGGAGAGCTTTCAAATGCTGCCGCCCGACGCCGCGCTGGTGCTCATCGACCTGCAACTCGCCATCGACGACCCGCGCTGGGCGGCGCAGGGCCCGCGCAACAATCCCAATGCCGAGCTTACCGTTGCCCGCCTGCTCGCCGCCTGGCGATCCGGCGGGCGGCCGATCTTCCACATCCGCCACGAATCGACGTCCCCCGGCTCGACCTACGCCAAGGACGGGCCGGGCAGCGCCTTCAAGGCAGAGGCGATGCCGCTGCCCGGCGAACCGGTGATCGCCAAACAGGTGCACAGCGCCTTCATCGGCACCGATCTCGAAGGCCGCCTGCGCGCAGCCGGCATCAGCACGCTGGTCATCGCCGGGGTCATCACCAACAACTCGGTCGAGGCCACGGTGCGCATGGCGTCCGATCTCGGCTTCGATGTCCGGCTGGTGGCGGATGGCTGCTTCACCTTCGCGCGCACCGATCATACCGGGCGGCTGCGCAGCGCAGAGGAGGTGCATGCCATGTCGCTGGCAAATCTCGATGGCGAATACTGCACCGTCACCCCGGCCGCAGACGTCCTTCAGGCTCTCGACGCCGAGTGATTCCAGCTGTTCCCCAACGGCAACGATCCGCGCGGAAAAATAAAATTTATGCAGGGTTGCACTATCTGCTTTGAATCTATAAGTTATCCACATCGATCTTGCACGTTGAACTTTGTTTTGCGCTCCCAGCGCGTCGGCGAACTTCCTCTCAAATCGATGACGGCGTGACGATCACTACGTGGTGATCGAACGATTTTCTATGTCGAATGAAAGGATAACGTCATGACCATGGGCACTGTGAAGTGGTTCAACAGCCAGAAGGGCTATGGTTTCATTCAGCCGGACAATGGCGGGTCGGACATTTTCGTCCACATCTCCGCTGTTCAGCGCGCTGGCTGGACCGAGCTGCGCGACGGGCAGAAGATCTCTTATGAGGTCGAGTCCGACGCCCGCTCTGGCAAGCAGACCGCCGGCAGCCTGCAGGCGGCGTGATTTGTGCCGTTGGCTCCTGACCACGGATGTACTGGCACGAGCTGACAAGCACTAGGGAAGGCCGGGATCAACCCCGGCCTTTTTCAATTTCAGGAGTATCGGAGATGGCAAACACTACCCGCGACGGTCTCTTCAAGCCCAATCTCACCAAGACCGAGAGCAAGGCCGAGACGGTTTCTCGCGTTGCCCGAAACATGATCGACCAGGAAATCGCCAAGCGCGACGCCAAGACCGCGCGCCTTCGCGAAGCCCGCATGGCCCGCGACGCGGACGTGCCGCCGCCGCCGGCAAAGCCCGAGCGCAAGACCGCACGCAGCGCGAAATAGCCCGCCGGGCCCGCACGGGCTCACAGCGATTTTCGACGACGCATAGCGCCCCGATCGCCCCGCGCCCCTTCAGCCCGCGCCCCTCGCCGCCGCCTTCAGCCGGTAGAGCGCCTCCAGCGCCTCGCGCGGGGTCATCTCGTCGGGGTCAATGCCCGCCAGCGCCGTCTTCACGGCCTCGGCCGCCGGGTCCGCCTTCTCGGCGTGGCCTGCCGGGGCGGCAGCGGGCGCGCGGTTGATGGCCGCGAACAGCGGCAGATCGTCGAGAATGCGCTGCGCCGGGGCCGCGCGGTCGGCATTCTCCAGCTCCGTCAGCACCGCCCGCGCCCGCGCCACCACGGCCGGCGGCAAGCCGGCGAGCTTTGCGACCTGGATGCCGTAAGAGCGGTCCGCCGCGCCGGGCACCACTTCATGCAGGAAGATCACCTCGCCCTCCCACTCCTTCACCTTCACCGTCGCATTGACGAGGCGGGGCAGGCGCTGGGAGAGCGCAGTCAGCTCATGGAAATGCGTGGCGAAGAGCCCGCGGCAGCGGTTCACCTCGTGCAGGTTCTCGAGACTCGCCCAGGCGATGGACAGGCCGTCAAAGGTCGCCGTGCCGCGGCCGATCTCGTCGAGAATGACGAGCGAACGCTCGGTCGCCTGGTTGAGGATGGCGGCGGTCTCGACCATCTCGACCATGAAGGTCGAGCGCCCGCGCGCCAGATCGTCCGCTGCGCCGACGCGCGAGAACAGCCGGTCCACCACGCCGATGCGCGCCCGCTTCGCCGGAACGAAGGCGCCGGCCTGCGCCAGAATGGCGATCAGCGCGTTCTGCCGCAGGAAGGTCGACTTACCCGCCATGTTGGGGCCGGTGACGAGCCAGATGCGGCCGGAATGGGCGCCCTCGGGCGGGGAAAGCTCGCACTCATTGGCGACGAACGGCCCGCCATCACGGCGCAGCGCCTGCTCGACCACCGGATGGCGCCCGCCTTCGATGCGAAAATCCAGCCCGCCATCCACCTCGGGCCGTACATGGCCCTCATCCACCGCGAGCCGGGCAAGGCCGGCCGTGACGTCGATCACCGCCAGCGCCTCGGCGCAGGCGCGGATGGGCTCGGCCTGCGCCAGCACCGCGATCACCAGCTCGTCGAAGATGCGCTGTTCCAGCGCCAGCGCGCGTTCGCCGGCGCTGGCGATCTTGGCTTCCAGCTCGGCAAGCTCGGTGGAGGTGAAGCGCATCGCCCCGGCCATGGTCTGGCGGTGCACGAAGATGACGTCGAAGGGCGGCTCGCGCAGCTTGTCGGCGTTCTGCTGGCTTACCTCGACGAAATAGCCGAGCACCGCATTGTGCCGGATCTTCAGCGCGCGGACGCCGGTTTCCTCGACATAGCGCCGCTCCAGCGCCGCCACCACGCGCCGGCTCTCGTCACGCATGGCGCGGGTGGCGTCGAGCTCGTCGGCATAGCCCGCCCGGACAAAGCCGCCATCGCGGCGGTTGAGCGGCAGTTCGTCCCCGAGGGCGGCCTGCAGCGTTGCCGCCAACGCCGGATCGACGCTACCCAGTACGCGCGCGGCCTGCGTCAGCTCGGCCGGCGCGGGGGAGGCGGCGATCAGGCGGGCTATCTCCAGCCCTTCGCCGAGGCCCCGGCCGATGGCGGCAAGGTCGCGCGGGCCCGAGCGACCCAGCGCGACGCGCGACAGCGCGCGCGCAAGGTCCGGCGCGCCGGCGAGCCGTTCGCGTAGAGCCGCGCGCAGGGCGGTCTCCTCGACCAGATGCTCCACCGCGTCGAGACGCGCGGCGATGCGGGCGGGATCGGTCAGCGGTTCGGCGAGGCGCCGGGCGAGCAGCCGGGCACCGGCCGAGGTGACGGTGCGGTCGACCGCGGCACACAGGCTCCCCGCCCGGTCGCCGGTTGTGGTGCGCAGGATCTCCAGATTCGCCCGCGTCGCCGGGTCGATGACCATCGCCTCGGTGGAGGCCTCGCGCTGCGGCCGGCTGAGGGGCGGGCGGGCGCCGAGCTGGGTGCGCTCGATATAGGCGACGATGGCGGCGGCGGCGGTCAGTTCGGCGCGGGTGAAGCTGCCGAAGGAATCCAGCGTGGCCACCTGGAAGAAGCCGGCGATGCGGCGCTCGGCGCTCGCCCCGTCGAAGCTCTCCTTCGGCAGCGGCGTCACCGCCGGCAGGGAGCGCCAGAGCGCCTTGAATATCGGTTCGTCATAAATCGCGTCCGCGACCAGCAATTCGGCCGGCTCGATGCGGGCGAGATCGGCGGGAAGCCGCTGCGCGTCGGTCTCGGTGACGCGGAACGAGCCGGTGGAGATGTCGGCGAAGGCGAGCGCGTAGACATAACCGTCCTCGCCCTCGCCGCCACGCAGCCGCGCCACCGCCGCAAGCACATTGTCCCGACGGGCGTCGAGAAGCGCGTCCTCGGTCAGCGTACCGGGGGTGACGAGGCGCACCACGTCGCGCTTGACCACGCTCTTGGGCCCGCGCTTCTTCGCCTCTGCCGGGTCCTCGGTCTGCTCGCACACCGAGACGCGATGGCCGGCGGCAATCAGTTTGTGCAGATATTCCTCGGCGCGCTCCACCGGCACGCCGCACATCGGGATGTCCTCGCCCTGGTGCTTGCCGCGCTTGGTCAGCACGATGCCGAGCGTGCGCGAGGCAAGTTCCGCGTCCTCGAAGAACAATTCGTAGAAATCGCCCATCCGGTAGAACAGCAGACTGCCGGGATTGGCGGTCTTGATCTCGATGAACTGCGCCATCATCGGCGTGACGCGCTCGGCCTCGCCGCCCGCTTTGGAGGGGGCGGGCGCAGTCACGGCCGCGTCGGCATCGGCTTTGTTCACGGGAGCATCCATGGCGAAGACGCTGGCAGAGGGACGGCCCGCCTATCAAGCATCGCGGCCGGCTTATCCCCTCTAAAGCTCTATGCCGCGCAGCGCGTCCGGGTCCATCAGCCCCATCAGCCGGCTGGCGGCGGTGCGCGCGAGGCGCAGGGTGAGCGCCTTGCGGGTGGCGCCGGGCATGGGATGGTGCGGCGCCTCGCGGATCATTCCGGCTCCGAACTGATCAGCCACCAGCACGCCGGCATCCTCGGGCAGGATCTCCAGCGGGAAATCCGCGCCGACCGCGAAGAACAGCCGGTCGCAATGCAGCCGGTAGTCGGTCCATTTGCGATCCGTGCGGAAATCGATGACCGAGGACTTGATCTCGATCACCCACACCTCGCCGCGCGCGTCGATCGCCGCGATGTCGGCGCGCCGGCCGGAGGCGAGGGAGAATTCAGCAACGCCCATCAGCCCGCGCGCCGCGAGATAGCGCAGCGCGCCGCGCTGGATGGCGCGGGCGGTCTCGGACTGGCGTCCGTCGAGGGGCAGGACGAGGGCGGCCGGGGACATGAATGTACTCTATACGTTCTCATTCGGCCGTGGAAGAGCCCGTGCATGCGGGTCTTATCGCGCGGGTGCTCTTCGTCTATAGGCAGAGGCCCTGCCGCATGCGATGCCATGGCCCCTATGCCCGCGCCGACCTCCGCGCCCCTTCCGGACGAACAGCTCAGCCCGCCGCCCGGGCTGGTGCAGCTTTTCCTCGGTTTCCTGTCGGTGGCAGTGGTGGCGTTCGGCGGCGTGCTGCCCATTGCGCGGCGCGCGCTGGTCGAGCGCTATCGCTGGATCAGCGCGGACGAGTTCACCGAGCTGATGGGGCTGGCGCAATTCCTGCCGGGGCCGAACATCGTCAACCTCGCCGTGGTGGTGGGCGGGCGCTTCCAGGGCCCGCTGGGCTCGGTGGTGGCGTTTCTCGGCCTCACCGTGGTGCCGGCGGGCATCGTGGTCGCGGCGAGCGCCGTCTTCACCCGCTATGCCGACATTACCGCCGTGTCGGACATGCTGGCCGGGCTCGCCGCTGCCGCCGCCGGCATGGTGATCGCCATGGCCGCGCGCATGGCCGAGCCGCTCTGGCGCCGCCCGCGCCCGCACGCCATCTTCATCGCGCTGGCCACCTTCGCCGCCATGGCGCTGCTGCGCATGCCGATGCTGCTGGTCATGGGCACGCTGGTGCCGCTGGCGCTGGCGCTCTCGTGGTGGGCGCACCGGCGATGAGGGACGACAGCCCGATCACCCCGCTGATCCTGCACTTCCTGCTGCTCTCGCTGCTCGCCATTGGGGGCGCGAATGCGGTGCTGCCGGAGATGCACCGTCAGGTGGTCGACATACAGGGCTGGATGACCAACGCGCAGTTCGCCCAGACCTATGCGATCGCACAGGCCGCCCCCGGCCCCAACATGCTGGTGGTGACGCTGATCGGCTGGCATGTCGCGGGCTTCTGGGGGGCGCTGGCGGCGACGCTGGCCATGTGCGGGCCGACCTGCCTCCTCGCCTATGTCGTCGGCGGCATCTGGCACCGCTTTCGCGAGGCGCGCTGGCGCCGCATCGTGCAGGGCGCGCTCATTCCGCTCGCCGTCGGCCTCATCGCCGCCTCTGGCGTCGTGCTAGCCATGGGCGCGGCGCGCTCGCCCTCCACGGTCATGCTGACGGCGGCAGCGGCGGTGGTGCTTTACTTCACCCGCCTCAGCCCGCTGTGGATGATGGCGCTCGGGGCGGTGCTCGGGGCGCTCGGTCTCGTCTGAACGGCTCAGTCAGGCAGCGGCGCGGTCTCGATGGCGGTGGCGTCCTCGCCGCGCGAGAAGGCGGGAAGCTGCGCGCCTGCCAAGGGCGGCGCAGCCGGGGGGTGTTGATTGCGGGCCGCCAGCCGCTCCACAACCACGAAGGCACAGACGAGCGCCGCCACGCCGAAGGCCACCGAGCCGAGCGCCTGCCCGGCGATCACCCCCTCGGCCCCATACCAGCGCCCACCGAGCCAGACGAAGGGGATGGTGCCCAGCGTCGCCCGGCCCCAGTTGAACACGGTGGAGAAGATCGGCGCGCCGAGATTGTTGAAGGCGGCGTTGGCGACGAACAGGGCACCAAAGAAGATGTAGCTTCCCGCCGCGTAGAGACAGAAGAACTCGACGAGCGCCTCGCCCTCCGCCGACAGGCCGAAAATGCTGGCCAGCCAGTGCCGGGCCAGCGCCAGCGCCAGCCACACCAGTGCGACATAGCCGAGCGTCAGCACGAGACTGTCGCGGATCGCCTGCCGCACGCGGTCATAACGCAGCGCACCGACATTCTGCCCGACCACCGGACCTATCGCACCGGTGAGCGCGAAGATCGGCCCGAAGGCGACCGGGATCAACCGACCGATCACCGCCCAGCCGGCCACCGCCGCGTCGCCATGGCTGGCAAGGGCATGGGTGATGTAGGCATTGCCGACCGGGGTGGCGATGTTGGTGAGGATCGCCGGCACGGCAATCGCCGAAATCGGCCCGATATCGCGCAGGAAGGCGGCCACGCGCGGCATCTCCGCCAGCCTGTGCACCCGCACCACGGCGTAGAGCCCGTAGGACGCCATCACCAGGCGAGCCAGCACGGAGGCGATGGCTGCGCCTTCCACGCCAAGCCCGAGCCCAAGGATCAGCACCGGGTCGAGCACCGCCGTGGCGAGACCGCCGGACAGCGTCACCCACATGGAGCGACGCGCATCGCCCACGCCGCGCAGCGTGCCCGACGTCGCCATGCCGATGCCGAGCAGCGGCGTCGAGGGCAGCACGATGAAGAGGAACGCCTTGGCGAGTTCCAGCGTGCGCCCGCTCGCGCCCAGAAGCGCGAGAGCCGGGCCGACCAGCGGCAGCATCAGCCCCGTCAGCAGCGCGGTCAGCAGCGTCATGTAGACCATGGACGAGGTGGAGAGCCGTCGCCCCTCCTCCGCCCGGCCGCTGCCGACCGCACGCGAGACCACGGCGGAGCCGGCGATCATCACGCCGATGGCGACCGAGGTGACGAAGAACATCACCGTGCCGGCATAGCCGATGGCGGCAGCCAGCTCCTCCTCGCCCAGCAGCGAGATGTAGAACAGGTTGAGCAGGTCGACGACGAACACCGCCACGAGGCCGATCGAGCCGGTCGCGGTCATCACCGCGACATGGCGCATCGTCGAGCCTTCAACGAAGCGGGCGCGGATCGGGCGGGGGATGGGGGCGGGAGACGGGTGGGCGTCGCTCATGGGCGGGACTTATGGCACGGGCGCCCTCTGTCCAGATAGGCCGGCACGCGCAACACTGCGTTTGCGCAGGAGCCCCGTAGATTTGCGCAAGCCGCCCGATATGCGAAGCGTGATTGAGAAACTTCATGCAAATCGGCTAGAAGGGCTCGCCTTCAACCTCGCCGCCAGACGGATCCGCCATGAGCGCCGAACCAATCGACGACCACGCCAAGGCCCGCGTCCTCGTGCAGGCGCTGCCGCACATGCAGCGCTATGACGACGCCATCATCGTGGTGAAATATGGCGGCCACGCCATGGGCGACGAGCAGGTCGCGCGCGACTTCGCGCAGGACATCGTGCTGCTCGAACAGTCCGGCGTGAACCCGGTGGTGGTGCATGGCGGCGGCCCGCAGATCGGCGCCATGCTGGCCAAGCTCGGCATCAAGTCGGAATTCGCCGCCGGCCTGCGCATCACCGACAAGGCGACCGTCGAGATCGTCGAGATGGTGCTCGCCGGCTCGATCAACAAATCCCTTGTCGGCTTCATCAATGAGGCCGGCGGCAAGGCGCTCGGCCTTTCCGGCAAGGACGGCAACATGGTCGTCGCCGCCAAGGTCACGCGTTCGGTACGCGATCCGGATTCGAACATCGAGCAGGTGATCGATCTCGGCTTCGTCGGCGAGCCCGAGACGGTCGACACCACCGTGCTCGACCAGATCCTCGGCCGCGAGCTGATCCCGGTCCTGGCCCCGGTCGCCACCGGGAAGGATGGCGGCACGTTCAACGTCAATGCCGACACCTTCGCCGGCGCCATCGCCGGGGCGCTGGGCGCCAAGCGGCTGCTGCTGCTGACCGACGTGCCGGGCGTGCTCGACCGCAACAAGCAGCTCATCAAGGAACTCACCATTTCGCAGGCCCGTGCCCTCATCGCCGACGGCACGATTTCCGGCGGCATGATCCCGAAGGTGGAAACCTGCATCTACGCGCTGGAGCAGGGCGTGGAAGGGGTCGTCATCCTCGACGGCAAGGTGCCCCATTCCGTGCTGCTGGAACTGCTGACCGACCACGGCGCCGGCACGCTGATCACGCGCTGAGCGTTTCATCGCGACGTCATCCCGGGCGGCAGACGGCCATCCGGGATGACGAAGACCTCGCCTCCCCGCCCGCTCTTCGCTATGGATGGGCGCATGCCGACCTCATCGCGCGCCGCCACACCCTCCGCCCTCGATTTCTCGCATGTCGACACCTGGGTGTTCGACCTCGACAACACGCTCTATCCGCCGGGGCTCGATCTCTGGCGGCAGATCGACGAGAAGATGCGGGCCTATATTTCCGGCTTCCTCGACATCTCGCTGGACGAAGCCTTCGCCCTGCAGAAGGGCTATTACCGCAAATATGGCACCTCGCTGCGCGGGCTGATGATCGAGCACGCCATGGACCCGGACGACTTCCTCGCCCATGTCCACGACATCGACCTCGCCTCGCTTGACCCCGCGCCGGAGCTCGGCGAGGCGCTGGGCGCGCTGCCGGGGCGCAAGCTGGTCTACACCAACGGCTCGCGCCGCCATGCCGAGAAGATCCTCGCCAAGCTCGGCATTTCCCACCATTTCGCCGATGTGCACGACATCGTCGCCGCCGAGTTCCATCCCAAGCCGCAGGAGACCGCCTATCGCGGCTTTCTCGCGCGCTTCGACGTCGACCCGCGCCGCGCCGCCATGTTCGAGGACCTCGCGCGCAATCTCGACGTGCCGGCGGCGCTCGGCATGCGCACCGTGCTGGTGGTGCCGCCGGGCCTGGTCGTCTCCCCCGCCGACCGCGAGGCGTGGGAGCATGAGGGCCAGGACGCCGACCATATCGACGTGGTGACGGACGACCTCACCGCCTTCCTCAACTCGCTGCGAGCAGCCTGAACGCATTCAGCCGTTGACAGAACCCGCGGGCGACCGGACAAGACGCGCCGAACATCAGGAGCCTGCCACACCATGTCGAGCGACCTTCAGAGCATCATCGAGACCGCCTTCGAGAACCGGGCCGAGGTGAATTTCGACACCGGCGGCGCGGTGCGCGAGGCGGTGAACGAAGCGCTGAGCCTGCTCGACGCCGGCAAGGCGCGCGTCGCCGAGCCGGGTGCGAATGGCGACTGGACGGTGAACCAGTGGCTGAAGAAGGCGGTGCTCCTGTCCTTCCGCCTCAACGATATGAGCGTGATACCGGGCGGCCCCGGCCAGGCCGTGTGGTGGGACAAGGTGCCCTCCAAGTTCGAGGGCTGGGGCGAGACCGAGTTCCGTGCTGCCGGGTTCCGCGCCGTGCCGGGCGCCATCGTGCGCCGCTCGGCCTTCATCGCGCCGAACGTCGTGCTGATGCCCTCCTTCGTCAATCTCGGCGCGCGCGTGGATGCGGGCTCCATGGTCGACACCTGGGCGACCGTCGGGTCCTGCGCGCAGATCGGCAAGAACGTGCACCTGTCGGGCGGCGTGGGCATTGGCGGCGTGCTGGAGCCGCTGCAGGCCGGTCCGGTCATCATCGAGGATGACTGCTTCATCGGCGCGCGCTCGGAGGTCGTCGAGGGCGTCATCGTCCGCAAGGGCTCCGTGCTCTCCATGGGCGTGTTCATCTCCGCCACCACCAAGATCGTCGACCGCGCCACCGGCGAGGTCTTTGTCGGTGAGGTGCCGGCCTATTCCGTCGTGGTGCCCGGCTCCCTGCCCGGCAAGCCCCTGCCCAATGGCCAGCCCGGCCCCTCGCTCTATTGCGCGGTGATCGTGAAGCGGGTCGACGAACAGACCCGTTCCAAGACCTCGATCAACGACCTGCTCAGGGACTGATCCCGGAGGAAGCTGCCATGACATCGCCGAAAGCCGACCCGGTCGATATCCTGCGCAACCTCATCCGCTGCCCCTCGGTGACGCCCGAGGAAGGCGGCGCGCTGGTCTATCTCGACGCCCTGCTGTCCAATGCCGGCTTCACCACCCACCGGGTGAAGCTGACCAGCCCGGACACGCCGGATATCGAGAACCTCTATGCCCGCTTCGGCGCCAAGGGCCCCAATCTCTGCTTCGCCGGCCACACCGACGTGGTGCCGCCCGGCGACGCGGCGCAGTGGCGCTTTCCGCCTTTCGAGGGCGCGATCCATGGCGGGCTGATCTACGGCCGGGGCGCGGTCGACATGAAGGGCGGCGTCGCCGCGTCCATCGCCGCCGGGCTGGATTTCGCGGCCGCCCATGGCCATGACGCCGATCACCCCAACCTGCCCGGCTCGATCTCCTTCCTGCTCACTGGCGATGAGGAAGGCCCGGCCATCAACGGCACCGAGAAGCTGCTGCGCTGGCTCGCCGACCGTGACGAGCGCATCGAGCACTGCGTGCTGGGTGAGCCTTCCTCGCGCGCCGTGCTCGGCGACATGGTGAAGATCGGCCGGCGCGGCTCGCTGTCCTGCACGCTCACCGTGCACGGCAAGCAGGGCCATGTCGGCTATCCCCATCTCGCGGAGAACCCGCTTCCCGGCATGGTGAAGCTGCTGGCGGCACTCAAGGCGGAGCCGCTCGACGGCGGCAACGCCCATTTCCAGGCCTCGAACCTGGAAGTCGTCTCGATCGACACCGGCAACCCCGCCTTCAACGTCATTCCGGCGCAGGTTCAGGCGCGCTTCAATGTCCGCTTCAACGATCTGTGGACCCCGGCGACGCTGGCCGCGGAAATCGAGCGGCGCTTGAGGGCGGCGGCCGGCAACGAGGTGCGCTGGAGCACGGAATTCGAGCAGCGCTCCTCCGACAGCTTCCTCACCGCGCCGGGCGCCTTCGTCGACCTCGTGGTCGCCTCGATCGAAGAGAGCACGGGGCACCGGCCGGAGCTTTCCACCACCGGCGGCACCTCGGATGCGCGCTTCATCAAGGACTACTGCCCGGTGGTCGAGTTCGGCCTCGTCGGCACCACCATGCATGCGGTGGACGAATCGACCCCGGTCGATGAAGTGCAGGCGCTGACCCGCGTCTATGCCGGCATTATCGCGCGCTACTTCGCCGAATTCGGCCGCTGACGGCTATTGGCTGCGCAGCGCCGGCTGCAGGGCGCTCGGATTGCCGGCGGCGGAATAAGACTGGTTGTAGCCATCCACCTGCATGTTGCCGCTGATCTTCACGCAGGTGGAGGAACCCGAGAGCCGGGTGAAGCCGGCGCCATAGCTGGCACAGACCGGATCGACCTTTGCTTCGCCGGTCGTGGCCGGCGCGGGTGCCGCCGTTGCCGTGCTGGCGCTGCCGGCGAGAGCGGGCGACAGTGGAGCCAGCGCGGCCGCCAGCAGGACCGTCATCCGGATATTCGACAGGATTGCGCTCATCGTCTCTCCCCGCCCGCGCGGGCGGCCCTCTAACCGGCGTGGACTCACTCCGGTGCGAAACTTCTTCCGCGATTGCGGCCCAATGCGGGCAGCGTTCGGCTAGCATCCCCGCGATTCGTCCTTCGGAGAGACGTGCCCATGGTCAGTCCGGTCGAGCGCCCGATCCTCGCCACCAGCGCCGCGGTTTTCCGCGAGGGCCGCGTGCTGCTGGCCACCCGCGGAGCACCGCCCGCCCATGGTTTGTGGACGCTGCCGGGCGGGCGCGTCGAGCCGGGCGAGACGCTGGCGCAGGCCGCCGCGCGCGAAGTGCTGGAGGAGGTTGCCGTCACCTGCGCGATCATCGGCGTCGCCGGCGCGGTCGACGTGATCCGGCATGACGAGGCGGGCCATGTTGCCGCGCATTTCGTCGTCGTCGCCCATGCCGCCCGCTGGCAGGCCGGCGAGGCCACCACCGGCCCGGAGGCGGCGGCGGTCGGCTGGTTCGATCCCGACGCGCTGCCGGAAGGCACCACGCCGGGCCTCGCCGGCATCGTCGCGGCGGCCCGGCTGCTCGTCCTCGCTGCAGAGGATCCGGCGACTGCCATCTGAGGGGCACTTGACGCCAGCGCGCGCCGGGGCCATCCCAGCGGCATGAAGAGAACCGCCTCCCTCGCTCTGCTGTTCGGCCTCGCCTGGCTCGGCACGCCCGCGCCCGCCGCCGCGCAGGCCACCGAGGGTTCGCCGCCGCCCTATGAGGCGGAGCTGATGCGCCTCTCCGAAATCCTCGGCGCGCTGCACTATGTCCGCCCCCTCTGCGGCGCGGCGGAAGCCACGCGCTGGCGCGACGAGATGAGCGCGCTTTTGGACGCCGAGGCCCCCTCCGAGGCGCGGCGCGGGCGGCTGATCGCGGCCTTCAACCGCGGCTATGAAAGCTATGAGCAGGTCTACCGCACCTGCACCCCCTCGGCGGAGCTGGCGAGCCAGCGCTATCTGGAGACCGGGGCCAAGCTCTCCCGCGACATTGCAGCGCGCTACGGCAGCAACTGAACCGGCTAATATGCGCTGCAATACGCGCGTGTGTCACATTTTTGCCACGCCATATTAACCGTCCTTCAATTCTTGGGCGGATCGGCCGGCCGCCCGTGCTAAGGTCGAATCGAACGCGGCATCCGCACGCGGAGGATCAAGATTGTCCCAGCTTCCCGAAACGCATGACATCGACGGCACGGCCGACCAGGCGCGCGAAGACGAGCGCCATGCCGCGCTCGCCTATCTCGATGAGGCGTGGAACGAGGCGGTCTATGATGGCCTCGATGAGGATTGCCTGGCGCAGGCGGCGCTGTTCACCGCCATCCGCTCGATGGTCGCCACCTATGGCGAGGAAGCCGCCGCCGGCTTCGCCGAGCGGCTCGCCGACCGCATCCGCGCGGGCGAATACACCGTGCCGGAAAACCGGCAGTAAGCTCAGCGGCCTGCCGCCAGGGTGAAGATGTCGAGGCCCTCGACATCCCTCTCGATCCGCGTCCAGCCGATCTTGAGGTAGTAGGGCGCGTTCGGCGCCGTCGCGCACAAATACACCCTCTCATGCCCCGCCGCGAAGGCCGCCTGCGCGGCATGGTCGACGAGCGCCGCGCCGATCCCCTGCCCACGCCACTCCGGCTCTACCCACAATGCCGCCACCCACGGCGATAGCTGCGGGCGTTCGTCCATGTCGCTGGCGATCAGCGCCACCGTGCCGAGGAAAGCCCCATGTCGATGGGCGACGAAGCTGGAGGGAACCCGCGCAAGGGCCGGACAGAGGCTCTCGTCCAGCCTGGCGCGCAGCGCGACGAGCGGCACGCCCGCCGGCTTCCACCAGGCCCGCCAGACGCGGTCCGCCACGCTCGCCGCAAAGTCGGGCACGTCGCGCAAATCGGAAAGGGTGCAATCCGCCATGATTCCTGGGCCGCCCTGCGGCGCGAAGGCGAAACGACAAAAGCGCGATGACAGACGTCACCGCGCTTGGTCAACTTCATACCGGATTGCATCGCACGAGGCGGAGAGCCTCGCGATACAAGGCCTCAGCGGGCGCCCATCACCGGCTTCGGCTTGGACGGCAGCAGGCCTTCGCGCTGGGCGCGCTTGCGGGCCAGCTTGCGGGCGCGACGGACAGCCTCGGCTTCCTCACGGGCGCGCTTCTCGGAAGGCTTCTCGTAATGGCCGCGCAGCTTCATCTCGCGGAAAATGCCTTCGCGCTGCATCTTCTTCTTCAGGGCCTTCAGCGCCTGATCGACATTGTTGTCCCGAACGAGAACCTGCACGTGTAACCCTCTTCGTGCTTCGCTTTCGCGCCTGCGTTGAATTTCAAAAGACCGCTGCGGGCACCTCGCGCGAGGCAGAGGCGTCGGGCGCGGCGATCAAGGTGTGCGCACATAGCAGAACGCTCCCGGCTTGTCCACCAGCTACAGCGGCACATTGTCGGGAGCGACGCCAAAAGGCCGCCCGGCGCTAACCGATTCCGCCGACTCGGGATTTTGTCCCGGTCGGCGGGCCGGGCTCAGGCGCCGTGGATGACGATGGCGTCGGCAACCGCCGCCTTCAGGCGGAACGCCAGCGCCGCCTGATATTCGGGCGAGCGATAGGCCGCGAGAGCCGTCTCGTAATCCTTGAACGCCAGCAGCACGTTGCGCGAGCGGGCCGCGCCGTGCACCGCCTCGTGACGGCCGCCGCGCACGACGAACCAGCCCTGCGACTTCTCGATGGCGATGGCGTCGGCGGCGATATAGGACTTGTAGGTCTCGAGGTCATGCACGTCGATGCGCATGATCCAGTAGGCCGTGCCGGGGCCTTCGGCGGGGCCGGAAATGACGTTGCCCGCCGGCTGCTCACCCTCATAGCCCTCGATGATCAGGTGCTCGTCCTCGGCCGAGGCGGTGCGATGGGCGTAGGCGGCCTGATAGACCGGCGAGTGGAAGCAGGCGAGCGCGGTGTCGTAATCCTTGAATTCCACCACGACATTGCGCGAACGCGAGGTGCCTTCCAGCGTCTCGAACGCGCCGCCGCGTACGAGGAAGCGCCCGCCAAAGGCCGCGATCGCCTCGGCGCCGCCCGGCACATACAGCTTGTAGCGCTCGGGGTCGCGCACATCGATCCGGCTGATCCAGTAGCCCTTGGCCATCGGTTTTCGCTCCTAGTGAGGATGGTTCGGCGGAAAGGGTTGGCACGCGCCGCGGTCAGGCCGGCTTGAGCGCGGCGGTGATCTCGGCCTGCACGGCCCGCGCCGCTGCCGCGGGGTCGGGCGAGGCGACGATGGGGCGGCCGACCACGAGATGGTCGGCGCCGCCGCGAATGGCGGCAAAGGGGGTGGCGATTCGCTTCTGGTCCCCGACGGCAGCACCCTCCGGGCGCACGCCGGGGGTGACGATGGCGCCCTTCGGGCCGAGTATCTCCCGCACGCGGGACGCATCGGTGGGCGCGCAGACGATACCGTCTATGCCGATCTCGCGCGCCTGCGCGACGCGGCGCTCCACCGTCTGCGCGACGCTGGCGGCATAGCCGGCCTCGACAAGGTCGGCTTCGTCATAGGAGGTGAGAACGGTGACGGCGAGGATGCGCAGCGGGCTGGCGCCCTTGCCCTCCATCGCCGCGCGCATGGTCTGGGGATAGGCGTGCACCGTGGCGAAGCTGGCGCCGAGCGCGGCGAGGCTGGCGACGCCGCGCGCCACCGTGTTGCCGATGTCGTGCAGCTTGAAGTCGATGAACACCTTCTTGCCATCGGCGATCAGCTCGCGGGCAAAGCCGAGGCCCCCGGCGAAACCCAGCTCATAGCCGATCTTGTAGAAGGTCACGCTGTCGCCGAGCCGCGCCACGAGGCGCTCGGACGCGCCGACCGACGGCAGGTCGAGCGCCACGATGAGCCTGTCCTTGGGGTCGGCTATGGGCGCACTCATCAGGGGCTTCTCCGCGTCGTTCAGGCGCGCAGACCCGCCCTGAGCGCCGCCTGCTCGATAAGCGCAGAGAGCAGCGTACGCAACCTCTGCTGCGCGCGTTCGTCCTTCAGGTCGCCATTCTCGGCAAAGGCGCCGCTCGCGCCGGAAACCATCGCCTGTTCGGCCAGCACCAGTCCGCCCAGGCCGAGAGCCAGCACCTGCCGCAGCATCATCGAGGCGCGATAGCCGCCAAGGGCGCCCGGCGAGGTCGAGCCAATGGCGAAGACCGGCTTCTTGAACGGATCGCCCTCGCCTTTGGCGCGGCTCGCCCAGTCAATGGCATTCTTCAGAAGCGGCGGTACGCCGGCATTATATTCCGGTGTCACGATGAACACGCCGTCGGCCATGGCCAGCTGGTCACGCAGATGCTGTGCGGGAACCGGAACGCCCTCAGCCGCTTCCAGATCGGCGTCGTAGATCGGCAGCGGGTAGTCCGCCAGCGAGATCAGTACCGGCTCGCAGGCCATGAGCGCCAGCTCCTTGGCCGCCAGCGCGGCATAGGCCGCCGAGTAGGAGCCTGTCCGGATCGATCCGGCGAAGGTGAGAATTCTCGGCGCGCGCATGGTGCTCTCCGCTGCAGGGCGAGCCACGCGGCCCGACCTTCCCTATCTAGGTCGCGGCGCGAGCGGCGCCAGTGCCGCAGCGGCCGGGCAACCGCGATCAGGCGGCCGCGACGCGCTCCTGGCGTGAGCGGTAGACCCAGACCCTGGCCGGCGGCAGATTGGCCCAGACCCGCGGGCTGACATGCGCATCGAAGCGCGCGGGCGCCAGCGGCATGGGCGAGACCACCGCATAGGTGAACTGGATGAAGGGCGCCTGCGGGCGCGACAGCTCGAAAGCCTGGTCGAGCAACCCGTTACGCTCCTCGACCGGACGGGTGAATAGCGGCAGGCTGGACACCACGGCGATCGCCGGCGCTTCCAGGCGGCCGTCCAGCGTCGCCTTCATCGCATAGGCGTCACCGCGGATGACCGTGGCGCGCGGGAAGCGGGCCTTGAGCAGGTTGCAGAATTCGGGATTGTACTCGATCAGGACGAGCCGCTCCTCGGCGAGGCCGCGCTTGAGCAGTGCCGCCGTCACCGGGCCCGTGCCCGGCCCGAGCTCGATGACCGGCCCATCCTGAGCAGGGTCCACGTAATTCGCCATGGTCCGCGCCAAGGCGCGCCCCGAGGGCGATACCGCGCCCGTACGCAGCGGGTTCTGCAGCCACGACTGGAGGAAACGAACCTCGTCCGGGCGGGCCTTGCCGTCGCTGTGGCGGGATTTTGAGGCGAACGCCTTGGAAGCACGGGAGAGGGAGCGTTGGAGCATGCCACGAATGTTCCGATAAGCCGGGTAGTTCGGCCGCGAAGGGGAGCGATGCGGATCAGGCCAGACGAAGCCGCGAGGCGAATCCACCCGCATTGAACCGCCCCGGCGTTTCAAGGTGCACGGCCAATCCGTCTCTCGTCAAAGATCAGAGTGCAATTGCGCAAACGGAGTGAAACAAATGCCGTTTCCATCCATCCGCATTGCACTCTAGAGGGCTTATCGGAACATGTTAAGCCCCCCTGATGACGTCCCTATTACGCGCGAACGAACCTATTCGGCCTCGCCGGCGAAGAAATCCCGCACCTTGGCGAAGAAGCCGCTCGATTCCGGATGCGTCTCCTTTGAACATTCCGCCTCGAATTCGGCGAGAAGTTCACGTTGCCGGCGCGTCAGGTTCTGTGGCGTCTCGACGACGACCTGTACATACATGTCGCCGCGCGAGCGGCTACGCAGCACAGGCATTCCCTTGCCGCCGAGACGGAAGCGCTTGCCGGACTGCGACCCCTCGGGAACCTTCACCTTGGTGGTGTCGCCGTCGATGGTCGGCACCTCGAAAGTGCCGCCGAGCGCGGCTGTGACCATGGAAATGGGCGCACGGCAGAACAGGTCGGCGCCGTCGCGCTGGAAAAACTCGTGCGGTGCGAGCGACAGGAAGATGTAGAGGTCGCCCGGCGGGCCACCACGCACCCCGGCCTCGCCCTCATTGGCAAGGCGGATACGCGTGCCATCCTCGACACCGGCGGGAATGGCGACCTCAAGGGTGCGCTCGCGCGTGGTGCGCCCGGCGCCGGAGCAGGCCGGGCACGGATCCTCGATCACCTGGCCGCGCCCCTGGCAGGTCGGGCAGGTGCGCTCCAGGGTGAAGAAGCCCTGCGCCTGACGAATGCGCCCCGAACCGGAGCAGGTGCGGCAGGTGGTCGGCTGGGTGCCGGCCTTGGCGCCGGTGCCCGAGCAGGTCTCGCAGACGATGGAGGTCGGCAGGCGCACGGTCGCGGTCTTGCCGGCGAACGCCTCCTCCAGCGTGATGTCCATGTTGTAGCGAAGGTCCGCCCCGCGCTCGCGCCCGCCGCGGCCTCCGCCACCGCCGCGCCGCTGGCCGCCCATGCCGAACAGGTCGTCGAAGATATCGGAGAAGGTGGACGCGAAGTCATTGCCGAAGCCTGCACCCCCGCCGCCGCCCATGCCGCCATCGAAGGCCGCATGGCCGAAGCGGTCATAGGCCGCGCGCTTCTGCGGGTCCTTCAGGACGTCATAAGCCTCGCTGATCTCCTTGAACCGCACCTCCGCCTCGGCATTGCCGGGGTTCTTGTCGGGGTGCCACTTCATGGCCAGCTTGCGATAGGAGCTTTTCAGCTCACCGTCGCTGCAGGTCTTGGTGACTTCGAGGAGTTCGTAATAGTCGGTCTTGGACATGAGCAGAAAGGCCTGGGCGGATGGACCGTCGCACGGTTCGACCCTGACGGCGCCTCACATCGAGACACACGCGGGTCACGGCATCGGCGGCATGCAGGATTCCTGCCGTGAATGGGACGGCGGCCTCCGCAGCGCGCGACTGCCAGACAGAACTCCGCCCCCGGAACGGATCCCGGGGGCGGCGTGAAAACGTCGAGCCGATCAGGCCGACTTCTTCTTGTCGTCGTCGACCTCGGTGAACTCCGCGTCGACCACATCATCCTTGGGCGCGCCGCCGGCATCGCCTTCGCCCTGCTGGGAGGCATACATCGCCTCGCCGAGCTTCAGGCTGGCCTGCGCCAGGGTGTTGGTCTTGGCGGTGATCGCCTCGGCGTCATCGCCCTCGATCGCCGACTTCAGATCCGCGAGCGCGGTCTCGATCGCCGCCTTCTCCGGCGCGCCGACCTTGTCGCCATGCTCGGAAAGCGCCTTCTCGGTCGAGTGGATCAGCGCCTCGGCGTGGTTCTTGGCTTCCACCGCCGCGCGACGCTTCTTGTCCTCCTCGGCATGCGCCTCGGCATCCTTCACCATCTTGTCGATGTCGGTGTCGGACAGACCACCCGAGGCCTGGATGCGGATCTGCTGCTCCTTGCCGGTGCCCTTGTCCTTGGCCGACACGTTGACGAGGCCGTTGGCGTCGATGTCGAAGGCGACCTCGATCTGCGGCACGCCGCGCGGCGCCGGGGGGATGCCCACGAGGTCGAACTGGCCGAGGATCTTATTGTCCGCCGCCATTTCGCGCTCGCCCTGGAACACGCGGATGGTGACCGCGGTCTGGCCGTCCTCGGCGGTCGAGAAGGTCTGGCTCTTCTTGGTCGGGATGGTGGTGTTGCGGTCGATGAGGCGCGTGAACACGCCGCCCAGCGTCTCGATGCCGAGCGAGAGCGGGGTCACGTCGAGCAGCAGCACGTCCTTCACGTCGCCCGCGAGCACGCCGGCCTGGATCGCGGCGCCGATGGCGACCACTTCATCCGGGTTGACGCCCTTGTGGGGCTCCTTGGCGAAGAACTGCTTCACCACTTCCTGCACCTTGGGCATGCGGGTCATGCCGCCGACGAGCACGACCTCGTCGATCTGCCCGGCGGTGAGGCCGGCGTCCTTGAGCGCCTTCTTGCAGGGCTCGACGGTGCGCTGGATGAGGTCGTCGACCAGCGCCTCGAACTTGGCGCGGGTGAGCTTCAGCGTGAGATGCTTCGGGCCGGTGGCGTCGGCGGTGATGAAGGGCAGGTTGATCTCGGTCTGCGTCGCGGAGGACAGCTCGATCTTGGCCTTCTCGGCCGCTTCCTTCAGGCGCTGAAGGGCGAGCTTGTCGTTGCGCAGGTCGATGCCCTGCTCCTTCTTGAACTCGTCGGCGAGGTAGCCGACGAGACGCATGTCGAAGTCTTCGCCGCCGAGGAAGGTGTCGCCATTGGTCGACTTCACCTCGAACACGCCGTCGCCGATCTCCAGCACGGACACGTCGAAGGTGCCGCCGCCGAGGTCATAGACCGCGATGGTGCCGGCCTGCTTCTTGTCGAGGCCATAGGCGAGCGCGGCCGCCGTCGGCTCGTTGATGATGCGCAGCACTTCGAGGCCGGCGATCTTGCCGGCGTCCTTGGTGGCCTGGCGCTGGGCGTCGTTGAAATAGGCCGGGACGGTGATGACCGCCTGCGTGACCTTCGAGCCCAGATACGACTCCGCCGTCTCCTTCATCTTCTGCAGCGTGAAGGCGGAGATCTGCGAAGGGGAATACTTCTTGCCGTCGGCCTCGACCCAGGCATCGCCATTGTCGGCGCGCACGATCTGGTAGGGCACGAGGCCCTTGTCCTTCGCCACGGTCGGGTCGTCATAGCGGCGGCCGATGAGGCGCTTCACCGCGAAGAAGGTGCGCTCGGGGTTCGTCACCGCCTGGCGCTTGGCCGGCTGGCCGACGAGGCGCTCGCCATCTTCGGTGAAGGCGACGATGGACGGCGTGGTGCGCGCGCCTTCCGCGTTCTCGATCACCTTCGGCGTGCTGCCTTCCATGACCGCAACGCAGCTATTGGTCGTGCCAAGATCAATGCCGATAACTTTAGACATAGTGCTCTCCTTCTGGCAGGCCGGCCGGGCCTTCGCGAAGCACCCGGAGAGGGATGGTGCGGGCTCGCGCCTCGCCATCCCCCCGGATCGGCCCCCAATCAATTGGGTACGACGCTATCCGCGCCGTTCGAGGCCGATATAGGGGGCTGCCGTTTCCGCCGCAAGAAGGTGGGCAAGGTGAAAATCAGGCGCAGACACGCATTACGTGCCATCCGCCGGGGCCGGCACGGTGTCGCTGGCACGGAAGCGGGCGGCAAGCGCCCTCAGCACCGGGATCTGGTCGCGCAGTTCCCGCCAGTGGCGCGGCTCCAGCTCCATGATCGCGATGGTCCCGTCGCGGGGCTGCACCGCGTCCACCACCGCATCCCAGTCAATGCCGCCCCAGCCGATCGGCAGGTGCAGGTCGCCCTCGCCGAGCGCCACCGCCTCGGCAGGGTGGTAGGTCCACAATTCGCTCGGCCGGCCGAAGGAATCGTGCAGGTGGAAATGTGCGACATAGGGCGCCAGCGCCGCGATCTCGGCGATCGGGTCGAGGCGCGCATCGGTGCAGCGGATGAAGGCGTGGCTCACATCGAGCGTCGCCTTCACCGCCGCATGGTCGATGGCGGCAAGTTCGCCCGCCAGCTTGGAAGGCGTCGCGGTCTCCCGCGCCGCGCCATAGCGGAAGATGTTCTCGACGCAGAGCGTGACGCCGAGCGAGGCGGCGTGGTCGCCGGCGCGGATGAGCGCGTCGCGCTGGCGCGAATAGGCGACCTCCACATCGTCGTCGGGCGCCCGCACCACGCCGCTATGCATGACGAGATGCTGCGCGCCGAGCGCCGCGGTGAGTTCGATATTGGCCGCCAGCAGCTTTTCATGCCGGGCGAGGCGCTCGGGAATGTCCATCAGGTTGATGGCGAGCGTCCCGTGCACGGTGTAGCCCACCTTGCGGCCGGCCAGCGCGCGCTGGAGATCCTTCACCCGGTTCTCCAGCAGCCGCCCCTCGACCATGAGATGCCACGCATAGACCGGCAGTTCCACCACATCGACGCCCAGCGCCTCCGCCTCGTCGAGGCCGGCGCCGAGATCGTCGAACTCGGGACTGCCTTCACGGAGGGAATAACCGACGGCGCGGACGGGCGAGACCGGAATGTGCATCTGCATCGTGTCGTGTTTCCTTGACGGTTCGTCGTGAGAAGCGAGGTCGCTCAACGCATAAGCGACGTGCAAAGTGAGACGCGCGCCACATTGGCGACGCTCCTGCGCCGCCAACATGACACGCAAATGTCCGATCGGCCTAATTCCCTAACGTTAGCTTAAGGCTCGGCACTCACCTCACCAGTGCCATGCTGAGACTGTCCGTGCCTCGGGGGCGCCGCCGGGCAAATCGCCGTTCGAGGTCGCGCCGAGCAGGCTCTGGTCACCCCATGAGCAGCGGCGCAGAGCGCAGTCCCTAAAGGGATACCGCGTGCCGCATCGTCAGCTGCACGCCTCGCCGCTGCGCCTGTTAACGCTCTGGATACGCTACCGCGAAAAAACGGCGGGGACTGGCCTGCGCAGCGGCCGCACACAGTGCCATGTTGACGCCGTGATGGCTTGCGATGAGGCATGAACCCTTCTAGATCGGTCCTTCAGGCGACGCCCTCTGGCGTGCCGCGGCTTTCCCGGACAATGCAACTTTATCATCATCCCTTCTGCGCACATTCGCGTCTCGTCCGCCTCGCCCTCGGCGAGATGGGGATCGAACCCGAGCTTGTCGAAGAGCGCGTCTGGGAACGACGACCCGAATTCCTCATGCTCGACCCGGCCGGCGTCACGCCCGTGCTCATCGAGAATGACGGCTTCGTGGTGCCGGGCGTCGACACCATTACCGAATATATCGACGAAACCCGCGGCGCCGCGCTCGGTGACCGGCGCCTGCTGCCGGGCGACAGCTATTCGCGCGTCGAGGTGCGGCGGCTCGCATCGTGGTTCAACCACAAATTCTATGCCGAGGTTTCCGAGCCGCTGGTGCGCGAGAAGGTCTACAAGCGCTACATGCCGCGCGAGCTGGGCGGGGGGCCGCCGGACATGGCGGTCATTCGTGCCGCGCGCGCCAATATCCGCTATCATCTGCAATATATCGGCTGGCTGCTGAAGGCGCGGAACTGGCTCGGCGGCGAGCGCATGACCTATGCGGACCTCGCGGCGGCGGCGCATATTTCCTGTGTCGACTATCTCGGCGACGTGCCGTGGGAAGAAGATGAGGGAGCCAAGATCTGGTACGCGCGCATCAAGTCGCGTCCGGCCTTCCGGCCGCTGCTGGCGCTGAGCATGGCGGGCATGCCGCCGGCCCCGTGCTACGCGGATCTCGACTTCTGACCCCTGAGGCCGCCAAGGCCCTGCTCTTCGCGCTCGCCCGCGAGGAAGGCTTCGACGCCATGGGCGTCGCCGCCCCGAACGCCATCCCTGAAGCTGGCCCGCGCCTCCACCAATGGATTGCGAGCGGTGCCCATGGCGACATGGACTGGATGCCCGATACCGCCGAACGTCGCGCCTCGCCGCAGCATCTGTGGCCGCAGGTCGGCGCCGTCCTCATGCTCGGGCTGAACTACGGGCCGGATGTGGATCCCCGCCGCACGCTGGCGGAAAGCACGCGCGGCACCATCTCGGTCTACGCCCGCGGCGACGACTATCACGAACTGATCAAGGGCAAGCTCAAGCGCATCTGCTCGCGCTTCGTGCCGCGCGCCGGCGGCGAGGTGAAAGTGTTCGTCGACACCGCGCCGCTGATGGAGAAGCCGCTCGCCGAGGCGGCCGGGCTCGGCTGGCAGGGCAAGCACACCAATCTGGTCTCGCGCGACAAGGGCTCCTGGCTGTTCCTCGGCGCCATCGCCACCACGCTCGCCTTGCCCCCGGACGCGCCAAGCGAGGATCATTGCGGCTCCTGCCGCGCCTGCCTCGATGCCTGTCCGACCAACGCCTTCCCCGCGCCCTACCGGATCGATGCGCGGCGCTGCATCTCCTACCTCACCATCGAGCACAAGGGACCGATCCCCCCGGAATTGCGGCCGCTTATCGGCAATCGCATCTATGGCTGCGACGACTGCCTGGCCGCCTGCCCGTGGAACAAGTTCGCCGAGCTCGGCCGCGAGGCGCGGCTGGCGGCGCGTAGTGAAAACCGCGCGCCCTCGCTGCGCGAACTGGCGCGGCTGGACGAGGCGGCGTTCCGCGCCCGCTTCACCAAGAGCCCGATCAAGCGTACGGGGCGCGCGCGCTTCCTGCGGAACGTGCTCATCGCCATCGGCAATTCCGGCGACGCCTCACTCGTTCCGGAAGCGGAACGTCTGCTGGGCGAAGAGAGCCCGCTGGTGCGCGGCGCGGCCGTGTGGGCGCTGGCGCGGCTGATTGATGCGGAGCGTTTCGCCCATCTGGCCGACGCCCATGCGGGCGAGAACGATGCCGCCGTGCGCGACGAATGGCGCCTTGGCGCCACAGCGCGAAACGCGGCATGAGGTGCCTTCACCACCGGCTGCACAGGTGCCGCCTGAGACTGCACACTCGCGGGGAATGGCTGCCGTCATGACCACTCTTCTCTGCCTCGGCCTCGGCTATTGCGCCCAGCGCTTCGTGGCGCTGCATGGCGCGCGCTTCTCGCGCATCCTCGGCACCAACCGCAGCGGCGAACCCTTTGCCGGAATTGAAGTGCTCCGCTTCACTGGCGAGGCCTCGGACGACCTGATCGCTGCGGTTCATGCCGCCGACGTCATTCTCGCCTCGGCCGCGCCGGGCGAGGCCGGCGACCCGTTCCTCGGCCCGCTCGGGGCGGCGATCAGCGGGGAATCGGGCAAAGGCCCGCTCGTCTATCTCTCCACCATCGGCGTCTATGGCGACACCGGCGGTGCCTGGATCGACGAAACGGCTCTCCCAACCTCCAACGCGCCACGCGGACGGCAGCGCGTCGCGGCGGAGCAGGCCTGGCAGGCGCTGGGGCGGGCAAGCGGCCGCCCGGTCGCGGTGCTGCGGCTCGGCGGCATCTATGGGCCGGGCCGCAACGCGCTGGTCGACGTGGCGGACGGCACGGCGCGCTGCGTCGAGCGCGCGGGGCAGGTGTTCAATCGCATCCATGTCGACGACATCGCCGCAGCGATCGCGGCGGCCGTGTCGACAGGGTTCGATGGGGTGGTGAACGTGGTCGACGACGAGCCCTCGCCGTCCTGCGCGCCGGTGCGCTTCGCCGCCGGGCTGCTGGGACGTCCCGCGCCGGAGGCGGTACCTTTCGAGGAAGCCGCCACCCGCATGTCGCCGATGGCGCTCTCCTTCTGGGCCGATAATCGCCGGGTCCGCAACACGAGGCTTCACGGCCTGCTGGGCGCCCCGCTGCGTCATCCGACCTATCGCGAGGGGCTGGCCGCGCTGTTCGCCGCCGGCGAGGGAGCGCCCGCCCCGCCATAGGCCCGCAGGAAGGAATCTACCGCGTGATTGACCACCCGGTCGACGGTTGCGGCATCGGGCTCGGGCGAACCACCGAAAAGCTTCGGCATGACGATCAGCGCATGGCAGCCGACGAGGAACTGCCACGCCGCCAGTTCCAGATCGTCGATCACGAGTTCGCCCCGCTCGCATTTGCTGCGCAGCCAGCCGCACAAATTCTCGACCCCGGCATTCGGACCGGCGGCGAGAAAGGTGCGGCCGATCTCCGGCAGCCTCTCGGCGATGCCGACGACCATGCGCACCGTGGCGATATGTTCGGGGCGGATCATCGCCTGGACATAGCGATGGCCCGTGAGGGTGAGCGCCTCGCGCACATCGGCCTCTGAATCCAGCGCAAAGGTCTGCTCGGCCGTCTCCCGGCAAACCTCGCTGACCACCGCAGCGAAGAGATCCTCCTTGGAGGCGAAGTAAAAATACAGCGTGGCCTTGGAGACCCCGGCGGTGCGGGCGATCTCGCCCATGCTGGCGCCATCGAAGCCGCTGGCCAGGAAAACACCGCGGGCGCCGCGAAGGATCTGCTGGCGCTTCTCCGCACTGCCGGCCATCTGCGTCCCGGCCTCGGCCGTCCCCGTTTCAGCACGGGAACGGATCGCCGGACAGAGGTCGACATCATCGCGCAAGGAACTCATCGCAGACAGAAAACCCTAATGGCGGGAAGGGGGTGGCGGGAAGACGCGGGTCCCACCATGACACGGCGAACGTTGAGTCCCAACGGGAATATCAGCCCCGGAAAAACTTTTCGACCAAACCGTTCAGTATGGATTGATTCGCACCGGCGATTGCATTACGACTTCTTCAGCCACGGTCGGCAGCTCGAAAGCCCCGCAAACTCTCGAGCGCCTTTTGCCTCCGATGGTCGAGGGAGGAGGATTAATCCGCCCCCCAATCCTCCTCCCTCAACTCTCGCGGACGCCAGCACCTCCAGGTGCGGCTTGCCGGACACGGCGTACGGCTTTCGCGAAACTCCACGGCATACCGGAAGTGCCCTATAGGGAGACTCCGCTTGGCGTCATCACGCGCTCGGGGTAATGCTGCGGTGCCGGTCCATTGCCGGTTATCGCTGCGCGAACTCGGACCGCCATGACCCGATCAGACGTTCTCGGCCTTGAGCCCCGCGCCGTTGCGCGCCTGGCACAGGTGCCGCCAGCCCGGGCGACACATGGCTAAGGTTGCTTCGGGCCGCAGCCGTTCGTTGCCCTTCACAGCGGAGATCGCCGCGCTCGGTGTCGTTTTCGGCGACATCGGCACCAGCCCGCTTTATGCCTTCAAGCAGGGCCTGCTCGCCGTCGGGGGAGTGGCGGTGACCGATGCCGACGTGCTGGGCCTTCTCTCGCTCATCACCTGGGCGATCATTCTTTCCATCACCATCAAATATGTCTCGCTCGTGCTACGGGCGGACAATGACGGCGAAGGCGGCATTCTCGCGCTGGTGACACTGCTGGATCTGCACCGCAGCGCGTCCGGCCGGCGCCTGTGGCTGCTGATCGCCGGCCTGGTCGGCGCCGCCATGCTGATCGGCGATGGCGTGCTGACCCCGGCCATCTCGGTGCTGTCGGCGATCGAGGGGCTGGAGGTCATCGCCCCCGCGCTCGATCACTGGATCGTGCCGCTCACCGTGGTGGTCATCCTCTTGGTGTTCTTCTCGCAGCGCGCCGGTACCGATCGCATCGGCGCGTTCTACGGGCCGGTGATGCTGGTCTGGTTCGGCTCGCTCGGCACGCTCGGCATCATCGGCATCCTGCAGGCGCCGCATGTCTTGTGGGCGCTCGACCCGCGCCATGGGCTGGCGCTGATCGTCGACCATGCCTGGCTCGCCGGCGCGGTGCTCGGTGCCACCTTCCTCGCCATCACCGGCGGCGAGGCGCTCTATGCCGATCTCGGCCATTTCGGCCGCCCGGTCATCACCCGCGCCTGGCTGTTCGTCGCCATGCCGGCGCTGCTGCTGAACTATTACGGGCAGGGCGCCAATGTGCTGGTGCACCGCGAATCGATCCGCAACCCGTTCTACGATCTCGCCCCCGCCGGCTTCGAGCTGCCTCTGCTGATCCTCGCCGCCGCCGCCACGGTGATCGCCTCGCAGGCCATCATTACCGGCGTGTTCTCGCTCGCCAAACAGGCCATCGAACTCGGCTACCTGCCGCCGATGCGCATCGGCTACACCAGCGAGCACAACGACCAGCACATCTATATCGGCCGGCTCAACTGGATCATGATGCTGGCCTGCACCGCCATCGTCGTCTCCTTCGGCTCCTCCGACCGGCTCGCCTCGGCCTATGGCATCGCCGTCGCCATGGCGATGGTGGCGACCACGATCCTGTTCGTCGCCTATGTCCGGCGCAGCTGGAACTGGCCGTTGCCGGCGCTGATCGGCCTGGCCAGCAGCCTCGCCGTGGTCGACATCTCCTTCGCCACCGCCAACCTCACCAAGCTGCACGACGGCGGCTGGCTGCCGGTCGCCATTGCCAGCGTCGTCCTCGTCATCATGGTGTCGTGGCGGCGCGGGCTGGAGGGCCTCGGCATCCAGCAGCGCCGCTTCACCGAGCCGCTGGACGATTTCATCGCCCGCGGCAAGCCGCCGGCCTGTGCGGTGAGCCCGCGCACCGCCATCTTCCTGTCGCGCGGCAGCGCGGTGACGCCGGTCGCGCTCGGGCGGCTGTCGGACCTGCTGAACATCCAGTTCAGCAAGGCGGTCATCGTCTCGGTGTGGATCGCCTCGCGCCCGCGCGTGGCGGTGGACGAGCGGGTGCGCGTCACCGCGCTCGACCCCGTCCATGTCCGCGTCGACGTCCGCTTCGGCTACATGCAACAGATCGACGTGCCCTCCGTGCTCGGGCCGGCGCTCTACGCGCAGGGCATCGACCCGGACGAGGCGGTCTATGTGATCGGCCATGAGCGCATCATACCGCCCGAGGACATTCGCGGCGTGCGCGACGTGCTGGCCCATGTCTTCGCCTTCCTGGCCCGCAACGCCGAACGCTCCGTCGACCGCTTCGGCCTGCCGCGCCCGCGCACCATTGAGATCGGCTACCCGGTCCGGCTATGAGCGGGAGCCTTCTTCATCACGCTGGCGCGAGCGTCTAACGCTTGTCATGGCGTTGCCCATATCTGGGCGAAGAAGCCGTGCGCCGCCCCGCCCAGGCGCGACATTACCTTGCGTCATGCGGTAATGCGCCGCCCTGGCGCGGAAGCGGTTTCGGAACGCGGCAAGGTCTGATAGGCCTGCCCAGAGCCTAGCGGGGCCCGGCAGCGACGATGGTGAGTGTGCGATGAGCAGGCTGAAAGCGATTACCGGCTGGCTGCGCGGGCGGATCGGCTGGCACACGCTGGGTCTGCTGGCCAGCCTGGTCATCATCGGCATCGCGGTCGTCGTGCTCTACAAGATGCTTCGCACCATCAATCCGGGCGAAGTGTTCGACGCGCTGGCAGGTACCTCGCCCTGGCGCGTGGCGCTGGCCGGCCTGTTCGTCGCCTGCGCCTACTTCACTCTCACCTTCTATGACTGGTTCGCGCTGCGGACCATCGGCAAGGGTTACGTACCCTACCGCACGGCGGCGCTGGCCTCGTTCACCTCCTATTCGATCGGCCACAATATCGGCTTTTCCGCTTTCACCGGCGGCACCGTGCGCTACCGCATCTATTCCGCCCACGGCCTCGGCGCGGTGGACGTCGCCAAGCTCTGCTTCATCACCGGCCTCACCTTTTGGCTCGGCAACATCGCCATCCTGGGTATCGGCGTCACCATCGAGCCCTGGGCGGCGAGCGCGGTCGACCAGTTGCCGCCTTGGGTGAACCGCCTGATCGGCATCGCCCTGCTTGCGGGACTTGCCACCTATGTCGTCTGGGTCGGACTGAAGCCGCGCAGGATCGGCGTCGGGCAGGGCCACTGGACCGTGACGCTGCCGGGCTCGAAGCTGACCCTGGTGCAGATGGTCATCGGCATCATCGATCTCTCCTTCTGCGCCGCGGCCATGTATGTGCTGATGCCGCAGTCGCCGTTCATCGATCCGATCGCGCTGGGCGTGGTCTTCATCTCCGCGACGCTGCTGGGCTTTGCGAGCCATGCGCCGGGCGGGCTCGGCGTGTTCGACGCCGCCATGCTGCTGGCACTGCCGCAGTTCGAGAAAGAGCCGCTGCTTGGCGCCCTTCTGCTGCTGCGCCTGCTCTATTACGTGACGCCTTTCGCACTCGCGCTCATCATCATGGGCGTGCGCGAGTTCATCCTGAGCCGCAGCCGGCGCCGCGCCGCCCTGCTCAAGGAGCCCGAGGTCTCGCCAGAACCGCTAGCCGCCGCACCCGTGCTGGAACCGGACGAGGCACTGGCGGCGAACGTCGCCACCCAGGAGGGCGCGCGCCGCCGGGCGTGAGGCGTGGCGGCGTCAAAACCGCCGGCTTCTAGGGCAGCAGGCTCGGCAGCAATCCCTTCATCGACGAGGGCAGCTTCGTCACCTTCACCCCCTTCGGCAGATCGAAGAGCGCGGGGTCCTGTTCGCCCCGGGTGACGTCCAGCGCCTCGAACACCACGGTCCGCTTGCCGTTCACATCCACGACCGCGCGTAGGGTGATGCCATCGGGCGTGATGCACGAATCGATGAACGTGCCGGAGTGTTTCTCCTGCGTGCGCCAGACGTCGCATCGCTCGGCGGCGACGGTATCGCTGGCGGTCCGGGTGCCCTCGCCGCCAAGGTCGACGAGGGCGAAATCGGCGGGCAGTTCCAGATCGACCGCACGCCCCTCCATGCCGGGAAAGGCCACAATCATCAACATGCGGTTGCGCATGAAGTCGATCAGCCCGGTCATGCTGCCGAAGCTGCCGGGGCGAGTCAGTTCCACCCGCATCCGCCCGCTCGCGCCGCGGGCAAGACTCATTCGCCCCTCTTCCACCGTGCGGGCATTCAGGCGGAAGTCGACCTGCGGACGGGGCAGCGGCTCGGCCGCCAGCCCCTCGCAGAAGGACATTCCCGCCAGAAACGTGAACACCGCCAAATCACGCCAGCGCATCGTCATTTCCAGTTTCACCGAGAGCCGCGCGCCAGAAAACGTCGTCCCTCCAGCACGATTGCCGGATCGGGAATGCCGACGACACGGTCGTCGCGCTCCTTATAGGGCAGCTTGACCAGTATCTGCCGTATGACACCGAGACGCGCCCGCATCTTGTCGTTGGCCAGCACCGCCGTCCACGGCGCGAAGGGTGTATCGCTCGCCTCGATCATAGCGTCGCGCGCCTGTGAGATGACGTCCCAGCGTGCGGGTGCGGCGAGATCGACCGGCGACAGCTTCCACTGTTTCAGCGGATCCCGGAAGCGGTCATGCAGCCGCTTCAGCTGCATTTCCCGTCCCACATCGAGCCAGATCTTGAACAGGCGGATGCCGTCCTCGACCAGCATCTTCTCGAAGGTCGGCACCTGTTCGAGGAAGTGCGCGGTCTCGGCGGGCGTGCAGTAACCCATCACCGGCTCGACCACGGCGCGGTTGTACCAGGAGCGGTCGAACAGCACGATCTCGCCGCGATAGGGCAGATGCGCGACATAGCGCTGGAAATACCATTGCGCCGCTTCGACGTTGGTCGGCTTGTCGAGCGCGACCACGCGCACGAAACGCGGGTTGAGATGCTGCACCAGCCGATGGATGGTGCCGCCTTTGCCGGCCGCATCGCGCCCCTCGAAGACGATCACGATCCGCTCGCCGGATTCCTTCACCCATTCCTGCAGCTTGAGCAGTTCGATCTGCAGCGCATGAAGCTCCCTGGCGTAGGTCTTGCGCTTGGGCCGATCCGTATAGGGGTAATCTCCGCTGCCATACGCACGCTTGGCGATGATCGGCGGCAGCTCCGGGGCGTCGATGGAGAAACTGGCGAGCGCAGCCGCGATCTCCCGCTCCTGAGCGGCCACATCGGCGGAAGAACCGGACCGGGCGGCCTTGGCCGGCTTCTTCGCCTTTTTCGTTGCGGGGAGCTTGTCGGCCTTCATCGGCAGCTCTTCAGACCCTGCAGCCGTGTTCTTCGGCTTCTTCGTCATATGGAAGCCTCTCACCTGTAGCATAAGGAAGGGATTCGCCCTTCCGTTAAGACGCCGCGAATCCATATCGGATACCGGACGACGCAGGGACAGCATATAGAAGCGCGAGAGAGGCGGGAAACGGGTCCAGCATGATTTTCGAGGAGGGCGGCCGCTTCGGTGAAGACTCGCTTCGCGAGCGTCTGTTGGGGGCGCGGTGGATTCTCGCTGCGGCGGCCCTCGGCCTTGGCGGGAGCGTCTGGACCGATGTCATCACGCCCGCGCCAGCACTGTGCATTGGAGCGCTTGTGGTGGTGGGCGCGCTGATCCCGGCGCGCCGGCGGCCCATGGTCGCCGCCCTCGCCGCGCGCCTTGGTGCCGAGCCGAGGCCCATGCGGCTCGGCATGGGGGAGGACCGACTGACCGCGCTGGTGCGCGCGCTGCCGGATGCGGCGCTGCTGCTCGATCCGCGCGGCACCGTTCTTGTGGCAAACGCGCACGCGGCCGGTATCGTCGCCAGTGCGCGCGTCGGCGATCCCGTGTCCTTCGCGGTACGCGTGCCCGAGGTGCTGGAGGCCATTCGCGCCGCGACTGCCGACGGCACGGCCCGGCGCATCGAATTTTCCGAGCGCGTGCCCGTCGAGCGCTGGCTGCGCGCCGACATCGTACCGATCCGCAGCGGTGAGGGACGGGCCACGACCACGGAGGCCGTGCTGATCGGCTTCGTCGACCTCAGCGCGCAGCGACGGGTCGAGCAGATGCGTGTCGACTTCATCGCCAATGCCAGCCACGAGCTGCGCACCCCGCTCGCCTCGCTCTCCGGCTTCATCGAGACACTGCAGGGGCCGGCCCGCAACGATGCCGGGGCGCGCGAGCGTTTCCTCAAGATCATGGGCGAGCAGGCCCGGCGCATGTCGCGCCTGATCGACGACCTGTTGTCACTCTCGCGCATCGAACTGAACGCGCATCTGCGCCCCGAAACGCAGCTCGACCTCGTCGCCATCCTCGGCCATGTGCGCGACACGCTGACGCCGCTCGGTCGGGAGCGCGGTGTCGAGATCGGCTTCGAGCACCCGCGCACCGCCGCCACCGTGCGGGGCGACCGCGACGAGCTGATCCGCGTCTTCGAGAACCTGGTCGAGAACGCGCTGAAATACGGCGCCCCCGGCGGGCGGATCGACATCGCCATCACCCGCGAGGGCGCCGACATCGTCGTCGCGGTGCGCGACTACGGCCCCGGCATCGCGCCGGAACACGTGCCGCGCCTGACCGAGCGCTTCTACCGCGTCGACACCGCCCATTCGCGCGAGCAGGGCGGCACGGGACTGGGTCTCGCCATCGTCAAGCACATCGTCGCCCGCCATCGCGGAAGGCTCGGTATCGAGAGCGAGCCGGGCAAAGGATCGACCTTTTCGGTGCGGCTCGCGGCGTGCGCGGCTGACGAGCAGGAAAGCTCTGTTAATTCAGCGGCTTGAGCTGTCATCAAGACGTCACCCACACGTCATAGAACCGTGGCGCCGCGGCGTTACATAAACCGTGCAAGCCCTTTTTTCCGCCGCCTCCGGCCCATCGAGCTTCCGGGTAGAGCGACCCGGCCGCAGCCGGTCTCCCGAGCTAAGGAGAAGACCCTTGAAACTGACCCATATTCTCGGCGCTGCCGCGCTGACCCTCGGCCTTTCGAGCACCGCTTTCGCTGCCGACATCAACGGCGCCGGTGCGTCCTTCCCGGCGCCTGTCTACCAGGCCTGGGCTGCCGCCTATAAGGAGAAGACCGGCACCGGCCTGAACTATCAGTCCATCGGCTCGGGCGGCGGTCAGAACCAGATCGTCAACCGCACCGTCGATTTCGGCGCCTCCGATGCCCCGATGGCCGACGACAAGCTGGCCAACGCCAACCTGCTGCAGTTCCCGACCGTGATCGGCTCGGTCGTCGCCATCGTCAATCTGGACGGCGTCGACGGCCTGGTGCTCGATGGCGCCGTGCTCGCCGACATCTATCAGGGCAAGGTCACCAAGTGGAACGACCCGAAGATCGTGGCGCTGAACAAGGGCAAGGCCCTGCCGGATCTCGCCGTGGTCCCGGTCTACCGTTCGGACTCGTCGGGCACCTCCTTCGTGTTCACCTCCTACCTCGCCAATGTCAGCGCGGACTGGAAGTCGAATGTCGGCGCCGCCACCTCCGTGCAGTGGCCGGCCGGCGCGGGCGCCAAGGGCAATGAAGGCGTTGCCGGCACCGTGAAGAACACCAAGGGCGCCGTCGGCTACGTCGAGTTCATCTACGCCGCCGCCAACAAGCTCGCCACCACCGACCTGGTCAACAAGGCCGGCAAGGTCGTGAAGCCCGAGACCAAGGCGTTCATGGAAGCCGCCGCCGCGGCCGACTGGACCCATGCCAAGAACTTCGCCGCCTCGATGATCAACACCGCTGGCGACGGCGCGTGGCCGATCACCTCGGCGACCTACATCCTGCTGCCGAAGAACCCGACCAATGCCGCTCAGTCCGCGGAAGTCATCAAGTTCTTCGACTGGGCCTATGGCAATGATGGCGACGCCATCGCCGAGAAGCTGCACTACATCCCGCTGCCGGGCTCGGTGGTCGAGGAAGTCAAGAAGGCGTGGGCCGCCGAGGTCAAGGCCGACGGCAAGGCCGTCTGGACGAACTGAGCCTCGCTCCCGCCAGAACGAAGGACGGCCGCCACGGCGGCCGCCCTTTTCGTCCATCCTTCCGGGCTGTACCCTGAAGCGTGGCGTCCGACGAGCGAGAGCTGACAGGCCCAGCCCGCACGATGCCACCTGACCGCCGACCCAACCAGCGATGCTCGTGCCGAGCGCGGTACGCCTCCCATGCCCTGCGCGTGGCTGGCGCTGTTAGGAATACATGACATGGACGCCACCTTGAGCGGAACGAAGGCGACGCCCGAGCTGCTCGCCTCGCATAAGCCGACTGGCCGCATCAGCGATCCCATCTTCGTCGGGCTGCTCTGGGGTAGCGGCGTCTTCGTGCTGGTGCTGCTCGGCCTGATCATCGCCATGCTGTTCGAAGGCGGCCTGCCGGCGCTCCGCGAATTCGGCATCTCCTTCATCTGGTCCACCGCATGGAACCCGGTCACCGAGCGCTTCGGCGCCGGCGTCATGGTTTTCGGCACCATCTTCAGCGCCGTGATCGCGGTGATCGTGGCATTGCCGCTCTCCTTCGGCATTGCCTTCTTCCTCACCGAGATCGCACCCGGCCCGCTGCGTCGGCCGATCGGCGTCGCCATCCAGCTGCTCGCCGCCATCCCGTCGATCATCTACGGCATGTGGGGCTTCTTCATCGTCGTGCCGCTCATCGCGGCCTATGTGCAGCCCCCGCTCATCGAATGGCTCGGCCCGATCCCGCTCATCGGCGCGCTGTTCCAGGGCCCGCCGCTGGGCGCCGGCATGCTGACCGCCGGCATGATCCTCGCGCTGATGATCCTGCCCTTCATTACCGCCATGTTCGTCGAGGTGCTGGAATCGGTGCCGCCGATGATCAAGGAATCCGCCTATGGCGTCGGCGCCACCACCTATGAGGTCTACCGCAACGTCTCGGTGCCTTATGGCCGCACCGCCATGGTGGGCGCGGTGATGCTCGGCCTCGGACGCGCGCTCGGCGAGACCATGGCCGTGACCTTCGTCATCGGCAACGCGACGCGCATGTCCGCCTCGCTGTTCGCACCGGGCGCCACCATCGCCTCGACGATCGCCAACGAGTTCCCCGAGGCGTCCATCGGCTCGCTGAAGCTGCAGGCACTGCTGCAACTCGGCTTTATCCTGTTCGTCATTTCCTTCATCGTGCTGGCGCTGTCGCGCCTGCTCGTCCGGTCGAAGCTCAAGGGCTGAGGGAGAAACACTCATGGCATCGCTCGCCCGCCGCCGCGCCACCGACTACACCGTCAAGGCGATCTCGACCGGCTTCGCCGCTCTCTCCCTTGTCCTGCTTGCCTGGATCCTGTGGACCCTGCTGTCGCGCGGCCTGCCGGCCCTCGGCCCGCACGTCTTCACCAAGATCACCGCGCCGCCCGGCGCGGGAGGCGGCCTGCTCAACGCCATCGTCGGCTCGCTGATCCAGATCGGCGTCGCCCTCGTCATCGGCACGCCGATCGGCCTGATGTGCGGCACCTTCCTCGCCGAGAACGGCCGCGGCACGCAGATCGGCAACGTCGTGCGCTTCGTCAACGACGTGCTGCTCTCCGCTCCCTCGATCCTGATCGGCCTGTTCGTCTACCAGCTGCTGGTCGTCCCCTTCGGCGGCTTCTCCGGCTGGGCCGGCTCGATCGCGCTCGCGATCCTGGTCATTCCCGTTGTGGTGCGCACCACCGAGGACATGCTGAACCTGGTGCCGATCGGCCTGCGCGAGGCAGCTTTCGCGCTCGGCGCGCCGCAGTGGAAGGTGGTCACGCTGGTCACCTGGCGCGCGGCGCAGGCCGGCATCGTCACCGGCATCCTGCTGGCGCTGGCCCGCGCCGCCGGCGAGACCGCGCCGCTCCTGTTCACCTCGCTGGGCAATAATGGCTGGTCGGTCAGCCTCGACGCGCCGATGGCCAGCCTGCCCATCGCGATCTACCAGTACGCCGCCAGCCCGTTCGAGGACTGGGTCGCCCTTGCCTGGGCCGGCGCGCTTATCATCACCGTCGGGGTCCTGACCCTGAACATCCTTTCCCGCCTCGTCCTGGCGAAGATGAAGTGAGACGGACCATGAATTTCGCACCCGACACGTCGATCGACATCGCCTCCGCCGTGAACCGCGCCACCGCGGCGTCCGCCGAGCCCAAGCTCAAGGTCGAGGGACTGAACTTCTATTACGGCGACAACCACGCGCTGAAGAACATCAATTTCGAGATTCCCGAGAAGCGCGTCACCGCGATGATCGGCCCCTCGGGCTGCGGCAAGTCCACGCTGCTGCGGGTGTTCAACCGCATGTTCCAGCTTTATCCGGGCCAGCGCGCGGAGGGGAAAATCCTCTTCGACGGCGTGGACCTGCTCGGCAAGGAACTGGACTCCACCGTCGTGCGCTCGCGCATCGGCATGGTGTTCCAGAAGCCCACGCCCTTCCCGATGTCGATCTATGACAACATCGCCTTCGGCGTGAAGCTGCATGAGAGCCTCAGCAAGGCGCAGATGGACGAGCGGGTGGAATGGTGCCTGCGCAAGGCCGCGATCTGGGAAGAGACCAAGGACCGGCTGCACACCTCGGCGCTCGGCATGTCGGGCGGCCAGCAGCAGCGCCTGTGCATCGCCCGCACCATCGCGGTGCGGCCGGAGGTGATCCTGCTCGACGAGCCCACCTCGGCGCTCGACCCGATCTCGACCTCGAAGATCGAGGACCTGATCGACGAGCTGAAGCAGGAATTCACCATCGTCATCGTGACGCACAACATGCAGCAGGCGGCGCGCTGCGCCGACATCACCTCCTTCTTCTATCTCGGCGAACTGATCGAGGTCGCCACCTCCTCCGAGATCTTCACCAATCCGCGTGAGGCGCGCACCCGCGACTACATCACCGGCCGCTTCGGCTGAACCGGCGGCGGAGGATCCATCCATGACCGAACATATCGTCTCGTCCTTCGACACCGATCTGAAGGAACTCTCGCGCCGCGTCGTCGAGATGGGCGGCCAGGCCGAGCGCCTCGTCACCGATTCCGTCGCCGCGCTGGTGAAGCGCGACGCCGAGCTCGCCCAGAAGGTCATCGTGCTCGACGGCCCGGTCGACCTCTTGCAGCGCGAGATCGAGGAAAAGGCCATCCTCACCATCGCCCGCCGCCAGCCGCTGGCCGGCGACCTGCGCGAGATCGTCGCGGCGATGCGCATCGCCAACGATCTGGAGCGCATTGGCGACCTCGCCAAGAACACCGCCAAGCGCGTGCTGGCGCTGACCGGCGAGTTCCACCCGCAGAAGCTGGTGCGCGGCGTCGAGCACATGTCGGCGATGGTGCAGGAGCAGCTGAAGGAAGTGCTGGATTCCTATGCCGGCCGCGACGATGCCCGCGCGCTGGAAGTGTGGCGCCGCGACGGCCAGGTGGACATTCTGTACACCTCGCTGTTCCGCGAACTCCTCACCTATATGATGGAGGATCCGCGCAACATCTCGCTGTGCACGCATCTCCTGTTCTGCGCCAAGAACATCGAGCGCATCGGCGACCACGCCACCAACATCGCCGAGACCGTGCACTATCTCTCGACCGGCCAGCAGCTTGCCGATGAACGGCCCAAGCAGGACACCTCCAGCATCACCGCGGTGCCGTTCCCTGCGTGAGGAACGGACCGGCGGCGCACGCTGGCAAGGCATTTTGACACGCCATTCAGGCAAGCGATCGGGACCTGCCCATGCCGACCAATATTCTGATCGTGGAGGATGAGGAGCCCCTCACCCTCCTGCTGCGCTACAATCTCGAATCCGAAGGCTACGCCGTCGACAGCGTCGGGCGCGGCGACGAGGCCGAGACCCGGCTGCGCGAGAGCGTGCCGGATCTGCTGATCCTCGACTGGATGCTGCCGGGCCTTTCCGGCATCGAGCTGTGCCGCCGCCTGCGCGCCCGCCCCGAGACCGAGCGCATGCCGGTGCTCATGCTCACCGCGCGCGGCGAGGAGACCGAGCGCGTGCGGGGCCTCGCCACCGGTGCCGATGATTACGTGGTGAAGCCGTTCTCGGTGCCCGAGCTGGTGGCGCGCGTGCGGGCGCTGCTCCGCCGCGCCAAGCCCGAGCATATCTCGACGCTGCTGCGCGCCGGCGACATCGAGCTGGATCGCGAGACCAAGCGGGTGCACCGCGCGGGGCGCGAGCTGCACCTGGGGCCGACCGAGTTCCGGCTGCTGGAATTCCTCATGCAGTCGCCGGGCCGTGTCTATTCCCGCGAGCAGCTGCTCGACGGCGTCTGGGGCCAGGACGTCTATATCGACGAGCGCACCGTCGACGTCCATGTCGGGCGCTTGCGCAAGGCACTGAACCGCCCGCGCCAGCCCGACCCGATCCGCACCGTGCGCGGCTCCGGCTACTCGTTCAACGAGATGTTCGCCCGCGCGCACTGAGCGGGCGCCGCCGCCTCGGCTGGCGGCGCACGATATTGCTGCTCGATCTCCAGAAGCCGCTGCTTGCGCCACAGGCCGCCGCCATAACCGGTGAGCGCGCCATCGGCGCCAATGACGCGGTGGCAGGGAATGACAAGCGCCAGCTGGTTGGCGCCATTTGCCCGCGCCACCGCCCGTATCGCCGAGGGCTGGCCGACGCGGCGGGCGATTTCCGAATAGCTCACCGTCGCGCCGGGCGGTATCTGCCGCAGCTCGGCCCAGACCGCCCTCGTGAAGGCGCTGCCGTCGAGCGTCAGCGGCGTGCGGAAATCAGCCGAGCGGCCGGCGAAGAAATCGGCGAGTTCGGCACGGATCTGCTCGGTCGGCGCCGAGCCTCCGATGCCGAGATCGCCCTTGGCGCGCTGGCGCAGCCGGGCAACTTCGGTGGGCAGCGCGCGACGCTCGACGAATTCGAGAAGATGTAGATGCGAACCGCTGGAGATGGCGATCATGTCGCCGAGCGGCGTGGCGATCCAGTCGGCGAGCAACGCGCCGCGTCCGGCAATATCGCCCGGTGCGCAGCCCAGCAGCCGGGCAAAAGCCGCGCGAAAGGCGCTGGCGGACTCAAAGCCGGCGACCTGTTGCGCCTCGATCACCTTGCCGCCGTCATACAGCGTCTCGAAACCCTCGCGCAGCCGGCGCTGGCGCGCCATCTCCAGAAAGGTCATGCCGAAGTGCCGCTTGAAGGCGCGGCGCACGGTCGAGAGGTCATAGCCCATGCGGGCAATGTCCTCCTCGCCGAAGCGGTAGGCCGGCCGGTCATCCAGCGCTCTGAGCAGCGCGCCAATGACCGGATCGGCATTCGCCGCCGGCTGCAGGGGATGGCACCTTTTGCACGGCCTGAATCCCGCCTCGATGCAGGCGCCGATCGTGGCGTGGAAGGTGCAGTTCTCCGGCAACGGCTTGCGCGCGGGGCAGGTGAGCCGGCAGAAGATGCCGGTGGTGGCGACGCAGACGAACGCCCGCCCCTCATAGCCCTCGTCGCGGGCGAGAAGGGCGCGGTAGAGCGTGGCATGGTCGGGCAGATCGAACAGCATGGGATAGAGGTAGCATCTCCGCCGAACCGTGCCGCCGCAAATCGGGCGGATATTTCGGAACGGCGGAGTGCGTCGCCCGCCTCTCAGGTGCGGGTGATCGACAGGCCGCCATCGACCAGATGCGCGGTGCCCGACACGAAGGACGAATCGTCAGAAGCGAGATAGAGCACCGCGCGCGCCAGTTCTTCCGGCCGCGCCACGCGCTTGAGGGCGTGCAGCCCGGTGATGAAGGACTGCGCCTCCGGCGTGTCATTGGCCTCGCGATACATTTCGGTCTCCACCGCGCCGGGCAGCACCGCATTGACCCGGATGCCCTGCGGCCCGAACTCGGCGGCCAGCGTCTGGGTGAGGCCGATCAGCCCGGATTTCGAGGCGGCATAGGCGGCGAGGCCGGGAAACGAGGTGGTGTAGCCGACAAAGGTCGAGGTGAAGATCACCGAGCCCCCACCCGTCTTCAGCATTTGTGCGATCTGGTGCTTGGCGCCGAAGAAGGCGCCGGTGAGATTGACCGCCACCGTGTCCTCCCAGCCGCTAGCCGAAACATCGGTGCTCGGGCCCTTCTCGCCCAGCGTGCCGGCATTGTTGAAGGCGATGTCGAGCCGGCCGAAGCGCTCGGCCGCCAGCGCGACAAGCGCCTTGGCGTAGTCTTCCGAACGTACGTCGCCGGCCAACGCCACGGCTTCGCCGTCGGCGGAGGCGATTTCGGCGACCAGCGTGTCGAGTTCGGCCTGGCGGCGGGCGCCGACCACCACCTTTGCGCCCTCATGCGCGAACAGCAGCGCCGTGGCGCGGCCAATGCCGGAGCTGGCGCCGGTGATCAGCGCGACCTTGTCCTTGAGGCGGGGCATGGGAAGTCTCCTTGGATAAACGATCCGCCGCCGGCGATGCCGCGGCCTGTGTCACGCAGGAGTATGGTGAGAACGCTGTGTTCGGATTAGACTGCGAAAAATGGATTTCGTGTCCGGAAAACCCGAACGATGAAACTGGACGGCATCGCCGCCTTCGTCGCTATCGCCGAGGCCGGCTCGATCAGCGAGGCGGCGCGGCGACTGCGCCTGTCGAAATCCGTGGTCAGCGACCGGCTGGCGCAGCTCGAACATCGTCTCGGCGCGCGACTGGTGCAGCGCTCCACCCGCAGACTGTCGCTGACCGAGGACGGGGCGGCATTTCTGGAGATGGCCTCGCAGTCGCTGCGTGGCCTCGACGCGGCGGTTGCCACTCTGGCCGAGCGGCGCGGCACGCTGGCCGGCCCGCTGCGGATCTCCGCCCCGGTGACGCTGACGACGCTGCATCTCGGCCCGGCGCTCTACCCTTTCCTGCGCCAGCATCCGCAGATCGAACTGAGCATCGAGCTCGACGACCGGGTGGTGGACGCGCAGGCGGAGGGCTTTGATGGCGTGATCCGCCACGGGCCGATGCGCGACAGCCCGCTCACCGCCTGGCGCCTCGCCCGCAGCCGGCGGGTGCTGGTGGCCTCACCCGATTATCTCGAACGGCACGGCACACCGCGCGATCTGGCCGAACTCGATGGCCATCGCGGTATCTTCTACACCCATCGGGGCCTCGCCGACTGGCAGTTCATGTCGGGCGGCGGCCGCGTTCAGGTGCGCGCCAAGGTCGGGCTGCAGGTCAACAATGGCATCGTCATGCGCGACGCCGCCGCGGCCGGGCTCGGCATCACCATGCTGCCGCTGTTCATCGCCGGCCCGGACATCCGCGCCGGCACGCTGCGCGTGATCGAGGTGGGCGCGCAGCCCGAGGAAGAGTTCATCTATGTCGCCCATCCCGAGGGGCGCAATCCCACGGCAAAGCTGCGCGCGCTGGCGGAAGCCTTGCGCGCCGCCTTCGGCGATCCGCCCTATTGGGAAGCCTAGCCGACGCTTTCCTCCGCGCCGGCCGGCGCGTTGTGGCCCTTCTTCGGCCAGTTGTGGCTGAGCACGAAATCGGAGATGCGCGGGGCGATCTCGGCACGGAAGCGCGAGCCGTTGAACACGCCGTAATGGCCGACGGTGGGCTGCAGGTAATGCGCCTTCATGTCATCGGCGAGGCCGGAGCACAGCCTGTGCGCCGCCCGCGTCTGGCCGACGCCGGAAATGTCGTCGTTCTCGCCCTCGACGGTGAGCAGCGCCACATTGCGGATCTTCGAGGGGTCGACCCGCTCGCCCCGATGCGTCATCTCGCCCTTCGGCAGCGAATGGTCGATGAACACGGTTTGCAGCGTCTGGAGATAATATTCCGCCGGCAGGTCCATGACCGAGAGATACTCGTCATAGAACTCCCGGTGCTTGGCGGCGGAATCGCCGTCGCCCTTCACGAGATGGCCGAACATGTCGGCATGTGCCCGCAAATGGCGCTCAAGGTTCATCGCCATGAAGCCATGCAGCTGCAGAAAGCCGGGATAGACCTGCCGCATCACCCCGGCATTGGGCCACGGCACGGTGGTGATGACGTTGCGGCGGAACCAGTCGAGCCCGCGCGCCTGCGCAAAGTCGTTCACCGCGGTCGGGCTCTCCCGCGTGTCGATCGGGCCCCCCATCAGCACCATGGAGGCGGGCACGTTCGGGTCGCCCATCTCCTCCATGCGCGCCACCGCCGCCAGCACCGGCACGGCCGGCTGGCACACGGCAAGCGCGTGCACGCCGCCACCGAGATGGCGGAAGATCTCGATGAGGTAGTCGATATAGTCGTCGAGGTCGAAGCGTCCCTCCGCCATTGGCACGTTGCGGGCATCCACCCACTCGGTGATGTAGAGGTCGTGGTTTTGCAGCAGCGTCTGCACCGTGCCGCGCAGCAGGGTGGCGTAATGGCCCGACAGCGGGGCGACGATCACCATGCGCGGCTGCGGCCGGCGCGGCGGCGTCGGAAAATCGCGCTGGAAATGCAGCAGCCGGCAGAAGGGGCGCTCCCACACCGTCTCGATATGCACCGGCACATGCGTCGCGCCGACCACCGTCTCGGTAATGCCCCAGTCCGGCTTGCCATAGCGCCGGGTCGAGCGCTCGAACATCTCGAACGCCGCCGACATCGACTTGCCGAAACCGGTATGGGACAACGGGTTGACCGGGTTGCGGTAATAAAGCCGGCCCGCATCAGCCATCACGCGCAGCGGGTCGAGCGCCGCAACGCCCATCTCGAACATCCAGTAGAGCGGCTTGGAGAAAGCCGAAGCCGTCTCAACCGCCACGTCGGGCGTGCGTGCAGCTTCTGCCGCATCGGGAACATCGCCGAAAACGCCGATCGCCATAAATGCCTCCGTCTCCAGGCGCGCGATCCGAACGGCCGCCATTTTGGCCGGCCGTCTTGCACCTGTCAGGTCCTCCAGCGCCGTTCTGCACCGGGTTCTGCCGGCGGCGGCGCTTTGTGCGCTGCAACATAAATAGGAGATTTCACGGCGCCGTCAACGACAGCCCGCTTTTGCGCGCGTCGCGCGGGCCGGCAAAAGCAGGCTCGCGGCACCGGCCGCCCTGCAGGGGAAGGCCCAATGGGTTGAAGACAGGGGCATTTTCCGCGGCCGCAACGAATTTGACTGGCTCGATCAGGCTGCGACGCTATAGAGGGCCGTCAGACGGAGACGACATGATGCTCTCGCTCGACCATCCGATTGGCGAACGTTTCTTCGGCCTGCGGCTCGACACGCTCATCCGCCTGCGCTGGCTGGCCATCTCTGGCCAGACTCTGGCGATCGTGGTGGTGCACTGGCTGCTCGGCTTCACCCTGCCGCTCGGTGCGTGCCTTGCCGTGGTGGCGCTCTCCGCCTGGCTGAACCTCGCTTTGCGGCTGCGCAATCCCGGCGCGCGCCGGCTTTCGGACATCGAGGCGGCCTGGCTGCTCGCCTATGACATCCTCCAGCTTGCCGCCCTGCTGTTCCTCACCGGCGGGCTCGCCAACCCCTTCGCCCTGCTGTTTCTCGCCCCGGTGCTGATCTCCGCCACCGCGCTCTCGCCGCGCACCACCATCCTGCTCGGCGCTTTGGCGGCGGTGTGTGCCGCGCTGGTCGGTCTCTGGCAGATGCCGCTGCCCTGGTCCGCGAGCGATCTCGGCGCCGGCCCGGTCCTGCCGCCGATCTATCTTGCCGCGATCTGGTTCGCCCTCGCCATCGCCATCGCCTTCATCGGCGTGCACGCCTGGCGCGTGGCGGAGGAAACGCGCGAACTCTCCGAAGCGCTCGCGGCGACCGAACTCGTCCTGGCGCGCGAGCAGCACCTCTCGGCGCTGGATGGCCTCGCCGCCGCCGCCGCGCATGAGCTGGGCACGCCGCTTGCCACCATCACCGTGGTGGTGAAGGAACTCGCCCGCGCGCTGCCGGCCGAGAGCCCGCTCGCGGACGACATCCGCCTGCTGGGCGAACAGGCGGACCGCTGCCGGTCCATTCTGCGCACGCTGACCTCGCTGGAGTCCGGCGACGCGCCGTTCGACCGTATGCGACTGTCCCACATTCTGGAGGACGTGGTGGAGCCGCACCGCAATTTCGGCATCGCCATCACCGTCGCCCAGCCGACCCGCACGGAGGGAGAACCGATCATCGCGCGCAATCCCGGCCTGCTCTACGGACTGGGCAACATCGTCGAGAATGCCGTCGACTTCGCCGAGACGCATGTGAATGTCGTCGCCAACTGGGGCGCGGACGACGTCACCGTCACTATCACCGATGACGGCCCCGGCTTTCCGCCGGAACTCATCGACCAGATCGGCGCGCCCTATGTCACCAGCCGCGGGCGCAACCGCTGGCGCCGCGACACGCAAGAGGAGAGCGAGGAAAGCAGCGAAGGTCTCGGCCTCGGCGTCTTCATCGCCAAGACCCTGCTCGAACGCTCCGGCGCCGAACTCGGCTTCGTCAATCGCGCCGCGCCGGCCCATGGCGCCTCCATCACGGTGCGTTGGCCGCGCCGGCTGATCGACATTTCCGGTGAGCACGAGGCGGAAGGCGGGAACGACGCACAGGCGTAAGCCGTGACGGCCGGCGGCTGCGACACTTTTGCGCTCGCGTGCCGCCCGGTGTAATCTCCGCGTAAACAATACGGAATTCGCAAGGACACGGTTCTCCGCGCGGCGCTCGGGAAGGCCCAAAATGCTCGATGTCACCTCCGATACCCAGGATCGCTCGCTGCTGATCGTCGATGACGATCGCCCGTTCCTGCAGCGTCTCGCGCGTGCCATGGAATCGCGTGGCTTCGCCGTGACCACGGCCGAAACGGTGGCGGACGGGCTGGCGAGCGTCGAGGGCGGCGCGCCGGCCTTCGCGGTGGTCGACATGCGTCTTGCCGATGGCAATGGCCTCGAGGTCATCTCGGCGCTGAAGCGTCGCCGGCCCGAGGCGCGCGGCATCATCCTGACCGGTTATGGCAACATCGCCACCGCCGTCACCGCAGTGAAGATGGGCGCCGTCGACTATCTCGCCAAGCCGGCCGATGCCGACGACATCTGCGCCGCGCTGAGCGCGCAGGGCGACTACAAGCCCCAGCTGCCGGAAAACCCGATGTCGGCCGACCGGGTGCGCTGGGAGCACATACAGCGCGTCTATGAATTGTGCGGGCGCAATGTCTCGGAGACCGCGCGGCGGCTTTCCATGCACCGCCGCACGCTCCAGCGCATCCTCGCCAAGCGCGCCCCGCGCTGAGGAGGCGAGCACTTTTTGTGCGTCAATTCTGGGGATCGACGCCGTACTCTGATGGATCAACCAGCGAACGAAGTCGATTTCCGATGGACATACGTTGTTGACCAGGGTTTAGCGTTTTATATCGGTCGACGTCTGTAATCCCATAGCGCTTCGCGACGGAATGCAGCTTTTCGAGATCAAGTCGGCCCTCCCGGTCTCGGATCTGCTGTGCGAGCCAGACATTGAACGGACTATTGGCAGTTTTTTTGATCCATGTTTCACGCTGCTCCTTTGTTATTCTCATGGAGCGGTCGCGGCTTTCGGACGGATGCTGGTACCGCGCACCCGTGGAGAACATACCCTTGCTTATTGTTGTCCCTCTTTGGACAAGCTGATAGCCGAGAGCTTCCATTATCTGCCGGACCATATGACCGATCATCTGCTTGTGACGATCCTCCGCGACATTGACGCCGAATTCGTCAAGTAATGGAGGTCCCAAAGACTCTACGGCTGCGCGCTCTAAATAAGTCGCGGTTTCCATGCGGACGACATTGTCGGCGCGCCTCAGCCATCCCCAGAGGACCTGCCCGATAATGCTCTCCCCCAAATCCCTGAAATTCTGAGCGTCGTACTGAAGCTCACTCAGGCGTGGATCTATCTTGAATTGCATGGACCAGACTCCTAATGCCTAAGCACTAAGAAGGCTGAAAATAGCACACCTGTCAAATATCATACACGTAAAATATCCTGCCTCTACACCCGCAGGCCGTTCTCCACCGCGAGCGCCTTCAGTCCCTTTTCCGGGCGGGCGCCGATATGGCTGATGATCTCGGCGGCGGCCAGCGCCCCGAGCTTGAGCGATTCCTCCGGCGTGAAGCCGCGCGCGAAGCCGTGGAGATAGCCGGCGGCGAACAGGTCGCCCGCGCCCGTGGTGTCCACCACCTTCTCCACCGGGAAAGCCGGCACGGAGACGAGGTCGCTGCCCGCCACCGACAGCGCGCCCTTCTCGCTGCGTGTGACGACCGCGCGCTTCACATCCTGCCGCAGCTGCGCCAGCGACGCCTCGAAATCGGTCTCGTACAGCGCGGTCAGCTCAGCCTCATTGGCGAAGACCAGGTCGACCACGCCCTCGCGCATCAGCTTGAGGAATTCCGGCCGGTAGCGAAAGACGCAGAAGGCATCGGACAAGGTGAGCGCCACGGTGCGGCCGGCCTTATGGGCGATGTCGGCCGCCTTGAGGAAGGCCTCCTTTGCCGCCGGCGGATCCCAGAGATAGCCTTCCAGATAGGTCACGCTTGCGCTCGCCACCGCAGCCGCGTCGACATCGGCCGGCGAGAGGTTCTGCGCCGCGCCGAGATAGGTGTTCATGGTGCGCTCGCCATCCGGCGTCACCAGGATGAGGCAGCGCGCCGTGGTCGGCCCGTCATTCGCGGCCGGGGTGGCGTAGGCGACGCCGGCGGCGCGGATGTCATGGGCGAAGATGCCGCCCAGCTCGTCGTCGCGCACCTTGCCGATGAAGCCCGCGCGGCCGCCCAGCGCGGCGATGCCGACCATGGTGTTGGCGGCCGAACCGCCGGAAATCTCCACGCCGGGGCCCATGTCGCCATAGACCGTCCCGGCGCGCGCCTCGTCGATGAGCGTCATGCTGCCCTTCGGCATGGCGTGCCGGTCGAGAAAGGCTTCCTCGGAACGGGCGATCACGTCGACGATGGCATTGCCGAAGCCGATCACATCGAGCTGCTGGGCGGTCATGGAAGCGCTTTCCTTCGAGATCGTTCGCCTGCGGCGGGGAAGGTCTGGCGGTAGCAGACCGGGGGCACACCTGCAACGCTTCTCGCCCGCGCTTTCCCTCGCCTCGCCGGCCCGCTATTGCTCGGGCATGGCCCTGCTGCGTCACGCCTCGACTGTCGCGCTCCTCACTCTCGGCTCCCGCGTGCTGGGCTTCGCGCGCGATGCGGGAGTGGCGGCGCTGTTCGGCACCGGCGTGGTGGCAGACGCCTCCGTTGCCGGCCTCGCTCTGCCGCAGCTTGTGCGCCGCCTGCTCGGAGAGGGCGCCCTCAATGCCGCCGTGCTTCCCCATCTTGGCGGCCGGGCCGGGCCGGAGGGAACGCCGGAGACCCGCCAGCGCGCCGCGGCGGCGCTGCTGCTGTTCGGGGCTGCGTCGCTCGCCGTGGCAGCGCTGCTGTTCCTCTTCATGCCGCAGGTCATCGCTGTCCTGGCACCGGGTTTTCCCAATGACGGTGCCCGGGAAGCGGGCGCGGAATTTGCCGGCCGGCTCAGCGTCGTCTGCGTGCCGCTCGCGGTGCTCGCCGGCGTCTGCGCGGCGCTGGCCAATGCGGCGGGACGCTTCGCCCGCCCGACGATGGCGCCGGCTGCCGCCAATGTGGTCGTGCTGGTGCTGCTGGCGCTGCTGTGGCTGTCGGGCGCGCATGCGATGTCGGTGGAGACCGCGCTGGCCTGGCTGGCGGCGGGTGCGATCGCCGGCGCCTTCACCCAGTTCGCGCTGAACGTTCATGCCCTGCCGCGCGGCACGCTGAGCCTGCGAAATGTCGCGCAAGGCTTCGCCGCCGCCCGCGCCATGCTGTGGGATGCCGGGCCGACGCTGTTTGCCGCCGCCCTGCCGCAGTTGCGCTTCCTCGTGGCGGCGGCCGCGGCCTCCGGAATAGCCGGCGGCGTCGCCGCGCTGTTCTATGCCACGCGCCTCGTCGAACTGCCGCTCGGGCTCATTGGCGCCAGCGCCGGGGCCGTTCTGCTGCCAGCGCTGGCGGCCCGGGAGGCGAAGGATCTGGGCGCGCGCGGCATCGAAGCGGCGCTGGCGCTGGCGCTTCCCGCCGCTCTTGGGCTTGCCGTGCTCGCCCACCCCATCGTGATCGTGCTGTTCAAGCGCGGCGCCTTCGATGCAGAGGCCGCGGAACTGACCGCCACCGCGCTGGCCTTCCTCGCGCTCTCGCTGCCGCTGCAGGCGGTGGAGAAGATCCTGGCGACCATCGCCTTCACCCATGGCTTTGCCCGGCTGGTCAGCGGCGCCGGGCTTGCCGCGCTGCTGGTTGGCGGCGGCCTCGGCTTCGCGCTGGCGGCGCGCTACGGCATGGCGGGGCCGGCGCTGGGCGTGCTGGCCTCCAGCGTCGTCGGCATGGTCCTGCTCGGCCTCGGCCTCGCCCGGCGCGGGCACCTCACCCTTGGCGGCGCGGCCGCACGGCGCATAGCCGGCCTCCTTCTCGCCGCGCTCGCCATGGCCGGCGCAGTGGCGCTGGCGGGCCGCCTCGCGCAGGGGGCGCTGATGGCCGGCGGTCTGAGCGCGGCGGCCGCGCTGGCGGGGCTGGTCCTCACCGGCGTCGCGGTCTATGCCGGCGCGGCGCGGCTTACAGGGGCCCTCTCCTTTCGCGAGATCCGGGCAGCCCTGCGACAATGAGAAGGCCTCTGCCCGCCCCAACGCTTGCCCCACCCGGCCTTGCGTGCCATAGCGCCTCGCGCGGAGGAATCCGCCGCGACCGCGCATGACGATCAGGACGTCAGACATGGAATTTCAGCAGCGTGTGTTTTCCGGCGTCCAGCCGACCGGAAATCTGCATCTCGGCAATTATCTCGGTGCCATCCAGCGCTTCGTGGCGCTGCAGGACAATTATGACTGCATCTATTGCGTCGTCGACCTGCATGCCATCACCGTCTGGCAGGACCCGGTCGAGCTGAAGAAGCAGATCCGTGAGGTCACCGCCGCCTTCATCGCCGCCGGCATCGACCCGAAGAAGCACATCGTCTTCAACCAGAGCCAGGTCTCGGGCCATGCCGAGCTGGCCTGGGTGTTCAACTGCGTCGCGCGCCTGGGCTGGCTCAACCGCATGACCCAGTTCAAGGAAAAGGCCGGCAAGGACCGCGAGAACGCCTCGGTCGGGCTCTACGCCTATCCCAGCCTGATGGCGGCCGACATCCTGCTCTACCGCGCCACCCATGTGCCGGTGGGCGAGGACCAGAAGCAGCATCTCGAACTCACCCGCGACATCGCGCAGAAGTTCAACAATGACTTCGGTCCCTCCATCGCCAGCCTCGGCCTCGGGGAGAACTTCTTCCCGCTCACCGAGCCGCTGATCGGCGGGCCGGCGGCGCGGGTGATGAGCCTGCGCGACGGCTCGAAGAAGATGTCGAAGTCGGACCCTTCCGATAATTCCCGCATCAACCTGACCGACGACGCCGACGCGGTGGCCTCGAAGATCCGCAGGGCCAAGACCGACCCCGAGCCGCTGCCCTCGGAGCTTGACGGGCTCAAGGGCCGACCGGAGGCGGACAACCTCGTCGGCATCTACGCCGCGCTGTCCGCGACGCCCAAGGAGCAGGTGCTGGCCGATTTCGGCGGCGGCCAGTTCTCCACCTTCAAGGCGGCGCTGGTCGACCTCGCGGTGGCCAAGCTCGGCCCGATCGGGGGCGAGATGAAGCGCCTCGTCGCCGAGCCCGCGCATATCGACGCCATCCTGCGCGACGGGGCGGACCGCGCCCGCGTGCTGGCGGAAGATACGCTGCGCCAGGTCAAGGACATTGTCGGCTTCGTTCGCTGAACGAGGCCGACGCCGCGCCGGTCCGTGGCCCGTTCCTCGGTAGAATCGCGTAGGCGATGACGCCTGCCCGGGGCGCCGCGCTGTGATATGAAACGGGGGTGGGCTGGCCCCGCCCGACGCCGCCCGTTTCGGAAACACGCCCATGCCGCGCAGGCGTCAAAGTCACGAACCCGGACATCAGCGCAAATTCCTCGTCGTCGTCGACGACACGCTGGAATGCGACCGCGCCCTCTATTACGCGGCCCGCCGCGCGGCCCGCACGCAGGGAAGCGTGGTGCTGCTAAGCGTCCTCGATCTTGCCGACGTGCAGAGCCAATGGCTCGGCGTTGCCGGGCTGATGCGCGCGGAAGCCACCGACAAGGCCGAAGCCCGCCTCAGTCATTTCGCCGCCCGCGCCCGCACCATCGCCGGCGTCGACGCCAGGACGGAGGTTCGCGAGGGCAAGATCGCGGACGAGATCCTGAAGCAGGTCGAGGCGGATGAGGACATCGCCATCCTCGTGCTCGCCGCCGGCACCGGTCCGCAGGGGCCCGGCCCGCTCGTCGCTTCGCTCGCCACCGGCATCTGGGCGGGCCTCGGCATTCCCGTCACCATCGTGCCCGCCTCGCTTTCGGATGCCGAGATCGACGCGCTCGCCTGAGGAATTGACATGCTCGTCGACGGCAAATGGGTGGAGAACTGGCAACCGGTGCAGGCCACCGACGCCAAGGGCGGCTTCGTGCGGCAGGTCTCCAGCTTCCGCAGCTGGGTGACGCCGGACGGCGCGGCGGGCCCGACCGGCGAGGCCGGTTTCAAGGCCGTGAGCGGGCGCTACCACCTCTATGTCGCGCTGATCTGCCCCTGGGCCTCGCGCACTCTCATCGCCCGCAAGCTCAAGGGGCTGGAGGCGGCGGTCTCCGTCTCCGTCGTCGAGCCCGCGCTAACCGATCAGGGCTGGCGCTTCGGCCACTATCCCGGCGCCAATGAGGACACGCTCAACGGCGCAACCTACATCCACGAGATCTACACCCGCGCCGACCCGCATTTCACCGGCCGCGCCACCGTGCCGGTGCTGTGGGACAAGGAACGGGGGACGATCGTGAACAACGAGTCCGCCGACATCGTGCGCATGTTCAATTCCGGCTTCGGCGCGCTGGCCCACCGGGACATCGACCTCTACCCCGCGGCATGGCGGGAGGAGATCGACGCCTTGAACGCGCGCATTTATCCGCGCCTCAATAACGGCGTGTACCGCACCGGCTTCGCCACCACCCAGCTCGCCTATGAGGAGGCGTTCGCGGAGGTGTTCGGCATGCTCGACGAATTGGAATCGCGGCTGGCCGCCGGCGGGCCGTTCCTCACCGGCGAGGCGGTGACCGAAGCCGATATCCGCCTGTTCGTCACGCTGGTGCGCTTCGACCCCGCCTATCACGGCATCTTCAAGTGCAATCTGCGCCGCCTCGCCGACTACCGCGCCCTCTCCGCCTATCTCGAACGCATGCTGGCCTTGCCCGGCGTGCGCGAGACGGTGAACCTCGACCACATCAAGCGCGGCTATTATTCAATCAAGGCGCTGAACCCGACCGGCATCGTGCCGGTGGGGCCTGAACTGGCCTGGGCGTGATGCCGCCGGGGGCTTCCCCTGGACCCCGCGAGAGCTTATCTAAATTCCAAATTCCCCCGTCGCCGAGGCCTTGAACCCCGGTTGGCAAGGAGCACCCCATGTTCATCCAGACCGAAGCCACCCCCAATCCCGCCACGCTGAAGTTCCTGCCCGGCCGCACCGTGCTCGGCCAGGGCACCTTCGAGGCCCGCGACGCCGACGAAGCCGCGCGCTCGCCGCTGGCCGCCCGCCTGTTCGAGATTCCCGGCGTTACCGGCGTGTTCTTCGGCTCGGACTTCGTCACCGTAACCAAGGACCGGGCCGAGTGGGCGCATCTCAAGCCCGCTATTCTCGGCGCGATCATGGAGCACTTCGTCTCCGGCCAGAAGCTGCTGCCGGACGACCATGAGCATGCCGATGACGACGCCTTCTTCGAGGCGAAGGACGCCGGTCTCGTCGATACCATTCGCGAGCTGATCGACACCCGCGTGCGCCCGGCCGTGGCCAATGACGGCGGCGACATCACCTTCCGCGGCTATAAGGATGGCGTGGTGTATCTCGGCATGAAGGGATCGTGCGCGGGCTGCCCATCCTCCACCGCGACGCTGAAGAACGGCATCGAGAACCTGCTGCGCCATTTCGTGCCCGACGTGGTCGAGGTGCGGCCGGTCTGATCCGTCAGGCATGAAGCCCATCGCGGCGCGACCCGGCCCGCCGGTCCCTTTTCTTCTGCCGCTGACCATGCGCATCGTGGGCGGCGACAGGTTGTACCCATGCTGATTCTCGCCATCGACACCGCGCTGGAGGCCAGCGCCGTCGCGCTCCACGACACCGCGTCCGACCGGACGCTGGGCGTGGCGCGCGTGGCGATGGCACGCGGCCATGCGGAAGCGATCATTCCCATGGTCGAGCAGGTGATGAACGCGGCGGGCCTCGGCTTCAATGATATCGCCGCCTTCGCCGTCACCGTCGGTCCCGGCAGCTTCACGGGGCTGCGCGTCGGGCTTTCCGCCGCGCGCGGCTTTGGCGTCGCCACCGGGCGCCCGGTGATCGGCCTGTCCACCCTCGCCGTGCTCGCCGCACCGCTGCTGGCGGAGAACGACCGCGTGCCGGTGGCGGCGGCAATCGATGCGCGCCACGGCAATGTCTATCTGCAGATGGTCGGCGCCTCTGGCCGGGTGCTGGTCGGCCCGCGCGCCATGGCGCTGAAGGATGCCGCGCGCTCGGTCGCCATCGGGCCGGTGCGTCTTGTCGGGTCCGGCGCCGCGCTGCTGATGCAGGCCTGGCCCTCGGGCGAGCGCCCGCCCATCGAGATCCACGCCGACGCCACGCCCGATCCGGTCTGGCTCGCCCGCCTCGCCAGCGTCGCCGATCCCGCCCGCTCGGAGCCGCGCCCGCTCTATCTGCGCGATGCCGATGCCAAGCCGCAGACGGCGGCACGGATCGCGCGGCGGTGAGCGCGGGGTTTCTCGACCGGCTGATCGCGCGGCGGCGTGAGGCCGTGCTGCGGCCCGCACGCCCCGAGGATGCCGAGGCTCTGGCCGCGCTGCACGGCGCCTCCTTTCGACTCGGCTGGGACGGCGCGGAGTTCGAGCGACTGCTCGCCAACCGCCTGACCCGCACCCTCATCGCCACCAATGGCGTGGGCGGCACGCCGGTCGGTTTCATCCTGCTCAGCGGCGTCGCGCCGGAGATCGAAATCCTGTCCGTGGCGGTCGCCGGGGCGCGGCGCGGCGAGGGCATCGGCCGGCGTCTCATCGAGACCGCCTTCGGCCAGCTGGCGGCCGAAGGGTACGCATCCGTCTTCTTGGAAGTGGAGGAAGGCAACGTCGCCGCCCTGCGGCTTTACGCGCGCATGGGCTTTCATGAAATCGGCCGCCGCGCCGGCTATTATCGCAGCGAGAGCGGCGCGCCGCTTGCCGCAAAAGTCATGCGGCGGGATATCGCCTGACGAGATGATTGCCCTTTGCTTGCCGCTTGCGCCATAACGCGCCGAGGGGATGGGTGAGCGCGACGGGAGACCGGGCCTAGATGAACGACAAGCCGACCGCCATCGAGGATGCCTGCGTCACGCTGGGCCTGCGTATGACCGACCAGCGTCGCGTCATCGCGCGGATCATCGCCGATGCGCAGGACCATCCGGACGTGGAGGAACTGCACCGGCGCGCCGTCGCCATCGACGACCGCATCTCCATCTCGACCGTCTACCGCACCGTGAAGCTGTTCGAGGATGCCGGCATCATCGAGCGGCACGATTTCCGCGACGGCCGCTCGCGCTACGAGCCCGTGCCGGACGAGCACCACGACCACCTGATCGACCTGCGCTCGGGCACGGTGGTCGAGTTCCGCTCCGAGGAAATCGAGTTGTTGCAGGAAGAGATCGCCCGCAAGCTCGGCTATCGCCTCGTCGGCCACCGGCTGGAACTCTACGGCGTGCCGCTCGACAAGAAGAAGGGCTGAGCCCTTTCCATGCGCGCCGGCTCGCTGCGTGTCTGGCTGGTGCTGCTGCCGGTCGTCGCCGTCACGCTGATCGGCATTCCCCTGCAATGGGTCTCGCTCGCGCTGCGCCTGCCGAGCCGGCGCACCCTTCCCCGGCTCTATCACCGCATCGTGCTCGCCCTCATCGGGGTGCGGGTGCGGGTGGTCGGGGCGCCGTCCCCGGCGCGCCCGCTGCTCATCGTCGCCAATCACGTCTCCTGGCTCGACATCTGCGTGCTCGGGTCCTGCGTGCCGCTGTGCTTCGTCGCCAAGGCCGAGGTGGGGCGCTGGCCCGGCGTCGGGCTGCTCGCCCGGCTCCAGCGCACCATCTTCGTCGATCGCACCTCGCGCACCGCCACCGGCAAGGTGGCGCGCGAGATGGCGGCGCGGATGAACGATGGCGACCCGGTGGTGCTGTTCGCCGAAGGCACGTCGAGCGATGGCAACCGGGTGCTCACCTTCCGCTCGGCGCTGATCGGCGCCGCCCGGCAGGCGATGGGGGACAAGAGTGCGGGCGAGGACGGGGCAGGCGCCGCCATCCAGCCGCTCGCCATCGCCTATGTCAGGCAGAACGGCCTGCCGCTCGGACGCACGGGGCGCCCCCGGCTCGCCTGGTATGGCGACATGGACCTTGCCCCGCATCTCATGGAGGTGCTGCGGCGCGGCGCGGTCGATGTGGAGCTTCATTTCGGCGCGCCGCTCGACGGCACGAACCGCAAGGCTGCGACACTGTCCGCCGAAAAGGCCGCGCGCGCCATGCTGGCCGGCGCGCTGACCGGGCGGGTGAGGGACTGACGTTTCCAGTACAGGCATCCCGCGGAAACGGCCGGCTGTTCACGCACCTCCGCATTCCCTTTTCGAGGGAATCCCGCTACACAGGTTCCAGGTGGCATTTGTGGAGACCTAGACGATCTCGACCCGCGAGCGAGCAGCGAATTGCAGGTGCGCCTTGGGAAGGGCGCGTCCGCCGCGTGCCCGCTGTTTCAACGCAATTGAACCTGCCGCGCCCGCTGGCGTCGCACGGTTCGGGTCGATCGATACGCAATGAGTGAGCCGCGCAAACTTCACGTCCGCTCCTTCGGCTGCCAGATGAACGTCTATGACGCCCAGCGCATGACGGACACGCTGGCCAGGGAAGGCTATGTCGAGACCGATACGGCCGAGGACGCCGACCTCGTCATCCTGAACACCTGCCATATCCGCGAGAAAGCGGCCGAGAAGGTCTATTCCGAGCTCGGGCGCCTGCGCAAAAGCCAGGAAGAGGCCGGCCGCCGGCAGATGGTGGCGGTCGCCGGCTGCGTGGCGCAGGCCGAAGGCGCGGAAATCCTCAAGCGCGCCCGCACGGTCGACCTCGTGGTCGGCCCGCAGAGCTACCACAAGCTGCCCGAACTGATCGCGCAGGCCGAGGCGCGTGGCCATAATCGCCGCGCCGGCATCGTCGAGACCGAGTTTCCGGTCGAGGACAAGTTCGACTTCCTTGCCCACCCGACCCGCGCCGCCATCGCCAAGCGCGGCCCCACCGCTTTCGTCACCGTGCAGGAAGGCTGCGACAAGTTCTGCACCTTCTGCGTCGTGCCCTATACGCGCGGCGCCGAGGTTTCGCGCCCGCTCGACAAGATTCTCGACGAGGTGATCCGCCTTGCCGATGGCGGGGTGCGCGAAGTCACGCTGATCGGCCAGAACGTCAACGCCTATCACGGCCTCGATGCCGCCGGCCATGCGGTCGGACTGCCCGAACTGGTGCGCCGCATCGCCGAAGTGCCGGGCATTGCGCGCGTGCGCTACACCACCAGCCACCCGCGCGACATGGATGACGAACTGATCGCCGCCCATCGCGACATGCCCGCGCTCATGCCCTATCTGCACCTGCCGGTGCAGTCGGGCTCCAACCGCATTCTCGCGGCGATGAACCGCAAGCACGACCGCGAGCTGTTCTTCGAGATCGTGGAGAAGGTGCGCGCGGCGCGGCCGGACATCGCCTTCTCCTCGGATTTCATCGTCGGCTTCCCCGGCGAGACCGACGAGGACTTCGCCGACACGATGGACCTCGTCGGACGTGTCGGCTTCGCCAGCGCCTTCTCGTTCAAATATTCCTCGCGCCCCGGCACGCCGGCGGCGGGCATGGACGGGCAGCTTCCCGAAGATGTGAAATCGGCCCGCATCTATGCGTTGCAGGCCTTGCTGGACAAGCAGAAGGCGGCTTTCGATGCCGCCTGCCGCGGGCGCCGCTTCGACATTCTGCTGGAGAAGCCCGGCCGCTTCCCCGGTCAACTTATCGGCCGTTCGCCCTATCTGCAGTCGGTGGTGGTCGAGGCACCGCGCGAGGCGATCGGCACCCTGGCACACGTGGAGATACGTGAGGTCAGCACCAAGAGTCTTTCCGGCGACATACTCGGTGGCGAATTCTTCGCCGGGAGCGCCGGGGCGGGCGTGCATTCGGTGAGGCAAAGCGAGAAGGTGGAGGCGTGAACGTGCGTCGACCTGGTTCCGATTCCGACCGTGCCTTGGTTACCGCCCGCGCGAGCGCGACGGGCGCCTCCTCCAGCGGTACGCCGCGCAACCAGGGCCGCCCGGAAGCGCGCTGGCTGGAGACGCCGGAAGATGCGCCGAGCCAAGTGGTGCTCGCCTTCGACGACAATCGCCTCGCGAGCCTGCTGTTCGGCCATTACGGGCAGAACCTCGCCCTGATCGAGCGCCGCCTTGAGATCGTTGCCGAGCAGCGCGGCAATCATGTCACGCTGGAAGGCCCGCGCGACTCCTGCGAACAGGCCCGCCACGTGCTGGAAACGCTTTATGCCCGGCTGAAGAAGGGCGGCGAGATCGCCCCCGGCGATGTCGAGGGCGTGCTGCGCGAGGCCGCCTCGCAGGGCTTCCTGTTCGATTTTGATCCCGCGACGAAGAGGCAGAGCTTCGACGAGATCCAGCTGCGCCGCCGCCCGGTGCGCGCCCGCACCGCCGCGCAGGATGCCTATATCCGCGCACTCAAGCGCCAGACGCTGGTGTTCGGCGTCGGCCCGGCCGGCACCGGCAAGACCTGGCTGGCCGTCGCCTATGCCGTGCATCTGCTGGAGCGGCGGGTGGTCGACAAGCTCATCCTCTCCCGCCCGGCGGTGGAAGCGGGCGAGCGGCTCGGCTTCCTGCCCGGCGACATGAAGGAAAAGGTCGACCCCTATCTGCGCCCGATCTACGACGCGCTGCACGACCTGATGGACCGCAATTTCGTCGAGCGCGCGCTCACCTCCGGCGAGATCGAGATCGCCCCGCTGGCCTTCATGCGCGGACGCACGCTGGCCAATGCCTGCGTCATCCTCGACGAGGCGCAGAACACCACGTCGATGCAGATGAAGATGTTCCTCACCCGTCTGGGCGAGAACTCGCACATGATCGTCACCGGCGATCCCAGCCAGATCGACCTGCCGCCCGGCCAGACCTCCGGTCTTGCCGAAGCGGTGGCTCTGCTCGGCAATGTCGAGGGTGTCGAGGTCTGCCACTTCAACGCCGCCGATGTGGTGCGCCACGAACTCGTCGGCCGCATCGTCGCCGCCTATGAGGGCAAGGCCGCCCCGGCGCGGGCGCGGGCCGAGGCGCGCGCCAATGAGGCCGCGAGCCAGGCGGTTGCCGCCGCGTCGGCCGAGGCCAAGGTCGCGGCCGAGCTTGAGGCCCCGCCGCGATGAGCGACGACACGACCCTCGAGGTCGACGTCCTGGTGGAAGCCGAATTGTGGTCGGCGATTCCCGAGGCGGGCGAACTCGTGACGCGGGCGGTCCTTGCCGCCTGCGTGGGCGCGCTGAGCGAGTACGAGATCGACATTGAGGGCGCCGAGATCGCGGTGAAGCTCACCGATGACGTCGCCATCCGCACGCTGAACCGTGACTGGCGCGGCAAGGACTACGCGACCAACGTGCTGTCCTTTCCCACGCCTGAGATGGCGCGCGCCGGGGGCGATCCCCATCTCGGCGACATCGCCATCGCCTTCGAGACGCTGGAGCGCGAGGCCGCTGCCGAGGGCAAGCCCCTCGGCGACCATCTCGCGCATCTGGCGGTCCATGGTACGCTGCACCTGCTCGGCTATGACCACGAGGTCCCCGAGGAGGCCGAGGAGATGGAGGCGATGGAACGCCTCGTCCTCGCGGAACTGGGCGTGCCCGATCCCTACGCCGAAACCGAACCCGTTCAACAAACGCACTAGAGGCCAATGTCCGCCCCCGCCCCGCATACCTCGTCGCCGAGTTCCGCCGAAGGCTCCTCCGCCGGCTCCGGCAGTACGTCGAGCAACAGCTCCACCGGCTCGCCAAGCCAGAGTAGGGGCGCCGCCGCCGCGGATGCGCGGGGCGGCCTTTTCGACCGGCTCCGCCACCTCATCGGCGGCTGGCGCTCTTCCGGATCGCTGCGCACGGATCTTGCCGAGGCGCTTGCCGGCAATGTCGAGACCGGCACCGACCTGACCGCCACCGAGCGGTCCATGCTCAAGAGCATTCTCGACCTGCGCGAACTGCGCATCGGCGACCTCATGGTCCCGCGCGCGGATATCGTCGCGGTGCAGAAGGACATCACGCTGGGCGAACTGCTCGCGGTCTTCGCCGAAGCCGGCCATTCGCGCCTTGTCGTCTATGACGACACGCTCGACGACCCGGTCGGCATGGTGCACATCCGCGACCTCGTCACCTATCTCACGCAGCGCGCCATGACGCCGCGCCGCGCCAGCGGCTCGCGCAGGCCCTCCGGCGAGGAGGGCGACCACCCGCATGAGCACGCCCGCGACTACGCCAAGCCGGTGCCCGCCTTCAACATGAAGGCGATCGACCTCGGCAGCTCGCTGAGCGCCGCCAAGCTGATCCGCCGTCTGCTGTTCGTGCCGCCCTCGATGCCGTCGATCGAACTTCTGGCCAGCATGCAGGCGAGCCGCATCCATCTCGCGCTGGTCATCGACGAATATGGCGGAACGGACGGCATCGTCTCGATGGAGGATCTCGTCGAGGAGATCGTTGGCGACATCGAGGACGAGCACGACGACGATGACGGCCCGCTCGTCTCCCGCCAGGCGGATGGCACGTTCATCGCCGATGCGCGCGCCAGCCTTGAGGAGGTCGCGGACGTCGTCGATCCCGCCTTCGCCGCCGGCGAGGAGGCCGAGGAAGTCGACACGCTCGGCGGGCTGCTCGTCACCATCGCCGGTCGCGTGCCGGTGCGAGGCGAGGTGGTCGCCGGCCCCGGGCCGTTCGAGATCGAGGTGCTCGACGCCGACCCGCGCCGGGTCAAGCGGCTGCGCATCTCCCGCGCGGGAGACGGCACGGCGGCGGCCCGCCAGCTGGCGGACACGGCCGAGCGCGAGGCACGCCCCGCCTCCAGCAGCCTGCCGCCGCCGGCCGAGCAGGGCAGCCATCGTCCCGACGTCGCACGCAATCCCGATGCAGCCGCGTAAGCCGCCCGCCGCATGATGACGCCCGCTTTGCTGCGCGGCGCGCCGGCGCGATGGCGCGCACTCGCCGCGCTGGTCGCGGGCGCGACCTCGGCCCTGGCCATGCCGCCCTTCGGCCTGTGGCCGGTGCTGGCGGCGACGCTGCCGGTACTCGTCTGGCTCATCGATGCGGCCGGCGAGCATGCGCGCCTGCGGCCCCGGCTCATGGCGGCGTTCGGCTATGGCTGGCTGTTCGGCATGGGCTATTTCTTCGCCGGCCTATGGTGGATCGGCGAGGCCTTCCTGGTGCAGGCGGATGATTTCGCCTGGCTGATGCCCCTTGCCGTGCTGCTGCTGCCGGCGGGCATGGCGCTCTATACCGGGCTCGCCTGCGTACTGGCACGCCTGCTGTGGCCACATGGGCCGGCGCGCCTTTTGATCTTCGCCGCCGCGCTCACCTTGACCGAATGGCTGCGTGGCACGCTGCTCACCGGGCTGCCCTGGAACAATTTCGGCTACGCGCTGGCGAACGATCTGCGCTTCGCGCAGGGCGCCTCGGTGATCGGGTTGATGGGGCTGTGCTGGCTGACGCTGCTGGCGCTTGCCACCCCCGCCGCCCTGTTCGACGAGGAGGAGCCGGCCGGGCGCCGCTATGTTCCGCTTGCCCTCGCCATCGGGGTGCTTGCCGCGCTCTGGGGCTTCGGCCAATGGCGCCTCGCCCATACCGAGGTCGGCACGGTGCCCGGCGCGCGGCTGCGGATCATGCAGCCGGACCTGCCGCAGGATCAGAAGTTCCGCTACGACGCGCGCCGCTCGGTGCTGGACCTCTACATCGCCACCAGCGAGAGCCAGGGCGGCCTTGCTGGCGTCACCCATCTGTTCTGGCCGGAATCCGCCTTTCCCTTCTTCTACGAGCGCGAACCGGAAGCGGCGGCGCGCATCGCCGCCATGCTGCCGCCGGGCGGCCTGCTGGTCACTGGTGCGGCGCGACTGGCGCCCGTGCCGGGACAGGCCCGGCCCAATGCCTATAACAGCCTGCGGGTGATCGATTCCGAGGGGAAGGTGATCCTCGACGCGGACAAGGTCCACCTCGTTCCTTTCGGCGAATATCTGCCGTTCCAGGAAACGATGGAGCGCCTTGGCTTCGAGCAGCTCACCCGTCAGCGCGGTGGCTTCACCGCCGCCACCCATCGGGAGCTGATGCGCATTCCCGGCCTGCCGAGCGCCGTGCCGCTGATCTGCTACGAGGCGATCTTCCCGGATGAGGTGATGCCCGCGAGCCTTGGTGAGGGCGAACGTCCCGGCTTTCTGCTGAACGTCTCGAACGATGCATGGTTCGGAATTACGCCCGGTCCCTACCAGCATTTCGAGCAGTCCCGGCTGCGCGCGGTGGAGCAGGGGCTGCCGATGATTCGAGCAACCAACAACGGCATCTCGGCCATTGTGGACCCGCTTGGCCGAATTATAGGCACACTACCCCTGGGTGTGCGCGGCGTGCTCGACGGCGCGCTCCCGACCGCTCTTCCGCCGCCATTTTATGCCAAATTTGGCAATATTATACCATATTTGTTGCTGGGTCTGAGCTTATTGCTGGCTCTGGCGATCCGGCGGCGCCAGATGCACGTATAGATTGATCGACGGTCTCGCGTGCTTTGCCTAGACTGACGCTTGTTCGGGCACTGCTTCTCCTCGTCACCACGGCGGGGGAGGTATTTTTTTGCGTGTGGTCGGGGAAGCCGATGACGAAAAAGTCTCCCAATCCGGTCGATAAGCACGTCGGCAGCCGCGTACGGATGCGCCGCATGATGATCGGCATGAGCCAGGAAAAGCTGGGAGAAAACCTGGGCATCACCTTCCAGCAGATTCAGAAATACGAGAAGGGCACGAACCGTATCGGCGCCAGCCGGCTGCAGCACATCTCGACCGTGCTCGGCGTGTCCGTCTCCTTCTTCTTCGATGGAATCCCCGCCGTGACGGCCGGCGCCGCCGGTGCGGCCGGCTTTGCCGAAGACGCGTCGCCCGCCTATGTCTCCGATTTCCTCGCGACCTCGGAAGGCATCGCCCTCACCCGCGCCTTCCTCAAAATACCGGACAGCAAGGTGCGGCGGCGGATCGTCGATCTGGTGGAAGCCCTGGCCGGGACCGAAGCCCAGACGTGAGGCCGAACGGCCATAGCGTTCTTTTTTCCGAACGAGTTCGCCCCAAAAGCTTGACCCTACCGTCCGCCCTTGCGAAACAGGCGGGGCCGGATGCCTTTTCACGCGCCGGTGAAAATCTGAGGAGCTGACGCGTGTCCCGGCAAGCCTATCTGTTCACCAGCGAATCCGTTTCCGAGGGCCATCCCGACAAGGTTTGCGATCGCATCTCGGACGAAGTCGTCGACGCGTTCTTCACGCACGGCCCCGAGTTCGGCTGGGATCCCAGCCAGCTGCGCGTGGCCGCCGAGACGCTCGCCACCACCAATCGCGTGGTCATCGCCGGCGAGACCCGCGGCCCGGCCCAGATCACCAAGGATTTCCTGATCCATCGCGCCCGCCTTGCCATCAAGGATATCGGCTACGAGCAGGAGGGTTTCCACTGGGACAATGCCGAGGTCGAGGTGCTGCTGCACGCCCAGTCGGCGGACATCGCCCAGGGCGTCGATTCCGCGAACAACAAGGATGAGGGCGCCGGCGACCAGGGCATCATGTTCGGCTATGCCTGCCGCGAGACCCCCGACCTGATGCCGGCGCCGATCTTCTACGCCCACAAGATCCTCAAGCGCCTCGCCGACGCGCGCCACTCCGGTGAGAGCACCGTGCTCGGCCCGGACGCCAAGAGCCAGGTCACAGTGCGCTATGAGGGCGGCAAGCCCGTCGAGGTCACGCAGATCGTGCTCTCCACCCAGCACCTCGACGCCGACCTCTCCTCCCACGATGTGCAGAGCATCGTCGAGCCCTATATCCGCGAGACCCTGCCGGAAGGCTGGATCACGCCGGCCACCATCTGGCACGTGAATCCCACCGGCAAGTTCGTGATCGGCGGACCGGATGGCGATTGCGGCCTTACCGGCCGTAAGATCATCGTCGACACCTATGGTGGCGCGGCGCCCCATGGCGGCGGCGCGTTCTCCGGCAAGGACCCGACCAAGGTCGACCGCTCGGCGGCCTATGCCGCGCGCTACCTCGCCAAGAACGTGGTTGCCGCCGGCTTTGCCGATCGCTGCACCATCCAGCTCGCCTACGCCATCGGCGTTTCCGACCCGCTTGCCGTCTATGTCGATCTCTACGGCACCGGCCAGGTCGAGGAAGCCAAGCTGGAGAAGGTGCTGCGCGAGGTCATGAACCTGCGTCCGCGCGGCATTCGCGAGCATCTCGGCCTCAACAAGCCGATCTATGCCCGCACCTCCGCCTATGGTCATTTCGGCCGTACGCCGGAGGCCGATGGCGGCTTCTCCTGGGAGCGTACCGACCTCGTCGACGCCCTGCGGAACGCCCTCGCCTGAGCCTGCCGATTGCACTTCCCGGCCATGTCGGGGATAAGCGGGGCGGACGGTGACGTCCGCCCCGTTTCCTTGTGCACGCTTGATATGACCGACACCGCCGATCACGATTCCCTGCCCGACGATCGCGCCTCAGTGCCCCCGCGCGAGCTCGCCTTCTATGGCCGCCGCAAGGGCAAGAAGCTCCGCGCGGCACAGGTTGCCCATCTTGAGCAGGCGCTCCCCTCGCTCGCCATCGACCTCGACGCGCTGGACGGCACCTCGCTCGCCGCGCTGTTTCCCCATCCGGTGCGGGCGGTGCGGCTGGAAATCGGCTTTGGTGGCGGGGAGCATCTGCTGTCCGAGGCCCGGCGCCATCCCGAGATCGGCTATATCGGCGCCGAAGCCTTCGTGAACGGTGTCGCGAAGCTGACGACGTCGATCACCGAAGCCGGCCTCACCAATGTGCGGCTGTACGGCGACGACGTGGTGCCGCTGCTCGACCGGCTGCCCGATGCGTCGCTCGAACGGATCGACCTGCTCTATCCCGACCCGTGGCCCAAGCGCCGGCACTGGAAGCGCCGTTTCGTGCGGGCCGACAATATCGACCGGATCGCCCGGCTGCTCGTGCCCGGCGGGCATTTTCGCTTCGCCACCGACATCGAACATTACGCTGCCTGGACGCTGGCGCGGCTGACGGCGGATCCGCGCTTCCAGTGGACGGCCCGCCGGGCCGATGACTGGCGTCTGCCCTGGGAGGGCTGGCCCGGCACGCGTTATGAGGCCAAGGCCAAGCGCGAGGGCCGCCGGCCGGGATATTACCAATTCCTGCGCATCTGATTACCGCGTAGGGTGGAACCGTCTCGGGGTTCCTTGCGTTGTCGATGGCTCGTCAGGGACTGTTCCAGGGACCGTGCAAGGAGATCGACATGGCCGATACCAACGCGCAGCAGGATTTTGCCAAGCTGTCCGAAGACCTCACCGTGCTGCGCGCCGATGTCGCCAAGCTCGCCGAGACGCTGACGGTTCTGGCCAAGACCCAGGGCGAGGCGGCGGCGGATGCCGTCACCAGCCGTGTCCGCCAGGGCAAGCGCAAGGCCGAGGCCACCGCCGCCGGCCTTTATGATGAAGGCGTCGCTGCCTATGAGGACGTGAAGGAACGCGCCGGTGCGCTGGGTGGCGATGTCACCGCCGCTATCGAGCGCAATCCGCTCGGCGCCGTCGCGGCCGCTCTCGGGGTCGGCTTCCTGTTCGGCCTGCTGAGCCGGGGCCGCTGATGCTGCGCCTCCTGATGGGGTTGGTCGGTGTGGAACTGCGCCACACCGTGCGGCGTGCCTCGACCACGGCACTGCTGTTCTTCCTCGCCGCGCTTCTGCTGGGCGCGGCGATCATCGCGTTTCTGGTCGCGGGCTATATCCTGCTCGCCGAGCGCTACGACCCCGTCATGGCGGCGTTCATCATCGCCGGCCTGTGCCTCATCGGTTCGCTCATTTTCTTCCTGATCGCCTATATGCGCACGCGCCGCCGGGCGCCGGCGCCGGTCTATGGCGGGCTGAGCGGCCTGATGGGCGGCGCGCCGGTCGCCGCGCCGGTCGCGAGCGTACCGCCGCCCAGTGTTGTCGGCAGCCCGCCGCCTCCGCCCATGCAGGCATCGACTGTGGTTGCCGTCGCCGCGGGTGCGGCACTTCTTGGCCTTATTCTTGGCCGACGCATCTGAAACTGTGGCGGAAAGGCCCGGCACAGCACCATTGGTACCCCCGGCGATTGTTGCAGGGGGCGCCAAAAAGGACCAATCTGCGACGGGCTTTGGGCCGCGAGTCAGTTAAGCACTCGCCATGGCGCACGCCGCAGGAGGTTTTGACTTGACGTTCCGCCGTTTGTCGCTGCGGCCCGGTGCGGCCATTCTCGCCCTCGTGACCGCGTTGGGTGCTGTACCCGCGCTGGCCGAGGCGCCGCCCGATAGTTTCATCGCCCGCTCCGCGCCCGCCGGCAATTATCTGGCGGCGCGCCTCGCCACGGCCGAGCGCGACACCCCGGCGGCGGCGGCCTATTATCGCGCGCTCGTGCGCACCTTCCCGCGCAGCGGCGAGATACTGGAGCGCGCCTTCCTCTCCGTGCTCGCCGAGGGCGAGATCGACGAGGCGGTGGATTACGCCCAGCGTATCGTGCGTATCGATCCGGAACATTCGCTCGCGCGGCTCGTGCTCGGCGTCAAGGCGATCAAGGGCAAGCAGTACGTCACCGCCCGCAGCAATCTGCGCCGCTCCGGCCAGGGCGCCATTGCCGAGCTGAATTCGACGCTGCTCAGCGCCTGGAGCCAGTTCGGCTCCGGCAATCCGCGCGCCGGCGTCACCGCCATCGACGAGCTGCAGGGGCCGGAATGGTATGCCGGCTTCAAGGATCTCCATGCCGGCCTGATCCTCGATGCGTCGGGCGCCCGCAAGGAAGCCGGGCCCCGGCTGGAAGCCGCGCTGAAGATCGATTCGCGCACATTGCGCGTGGTCGACGCCTATGGCCGCTGGGCATCGCGCTCGGGCAACAAGAAGCTGGCAATCGAGACCTATGAAGCGTTCGACCGGCAGGTGCCGAACGATCCGCTGGTCGAACAGCAGCTGGCGCTGCTGCGCGCCGGCAAGACGCTGCCGCTGCTCATCTCCACGCCCGCGGCCGGTGCTGCCGAGGTGCTGTACGGCCTCGGCGCGGCGCTCGGCCGGCAGGGCGGCGAGGATCTCGCGCTGATCTATCTCCAGCTCGGCCACTGGCTGGACCCCTCGCATCCGCTGATCGAGATCACCCTCGCCGATCTGTTCGAGAGCCTGAAGCGGCACGATGAGGCCATCGCGCTCTATCGCAGCGTCCCGGCGGATTCGCCCTTCAAGGTGAATGCGGAAGTGCAGCTCGGGATCAATCTCGAAGCCGCCGGCGATTTCGACGCCGCCCGGCAGACGCTGGAAGCTGTCGTCGCCAAGGACCCGAAGGACCAGCGCGCCCTCATGGCGCTCGGCGACGTGCTGCGCTCGAACGAGAAATTCGCCGACGCGGCCGAGGTCTACACCAAGGCGATCGACCAGCTGCAGGCGCCCACCGCCAGCAACTGGATGCTCTATTATTTCCGTGGCACCGCCTATGAGCGCACCAAGCAGTGGGCGAAGTCGGAAGCGGACCTGAAGAAGGCGCTTGAGCTACGCCCGGACCAGCCGCATGTGCTCAACTATCTCGGCTACAGCTGGATCGACCAGGGCGTGCATCTCGACGAAGGTATGGAGATGATCCGCAAGGCGGTCTCCCTGCGTCCTGACGACGGCTATTTCATCGACAGCCTCGGCTGGGCCTATTACCGCGTCGGGCGCTATGAGGATGCCGTGCGCGAGCTGGAACGCGCGGTCGAGCTGAAGCCGAACGAGACGGTCATCAACGACCATCTCGGCGACGCCTATTGGAAGGTGGGGCGCAAGCTCGAGGCACGGTTCAAGTGGAACCATGCGCGCGACCTGAAGCCGGACGCGGACGAGCTGCAGGAAATCGATCTCAAGCTCGCCGTCGGCCTCGACGAGGCCGAGCGTCGCAAGACCGACAAGCCCGACATACAGAAGACCGAGGTTGACCCTTCCGCGGCGACGCAGAAGGCCGAGGCGCCGAACGCCCCGGTCGAAACGGCCCCGGCCAAGCCGGATGGCGGCGGCTGAGCGGCGGGCCGGCGGATACTGCAAACAAAGGGGCGGATCTCCCGTGGAGGTCCGCCCCTTTGCTTTTGTGGATGCCTGTTCAGGCCGTCGCCGGGCGCCCGACAAACAGCAGCGGGCGGGAACGCAGCGCATAGGCGCCGTCGCCGATCAGCCACAGGGCGAAGGAGGTCACGATCAGGAAGGCGGGGTATTCCCAGCCGCCGCCAGTGGCCGAGAACACCCAGCCATTGGGAATGTGCACGCTCGCCGCCGCC
>QFQD01000117.1 GCA_003241485.1 Ancylobacter novellus | reverse complement strand
GGGATGAGGTCGCCCGCCTCCACCAGCACATGGTCGCCGACCTTCAGATCCAGCGCCGAGACGCGCTCGATGCTGGTGCGGCGGTGAGGTTCGCGCAGGCGCCGGGCAACCGTGTCCGTGCGGGCCTTGCGCAGGGAGTCCGCCTGCGCCCTGCCCCGCCCTTCGGCGATCGCTTCGGCGAAATTGGCGAACAGCACGGTGAACCACAGCCAGGCCATGATCTGGCCGGTGAAGCCGAGCGGATTGCCGACAAGGAAATCCCGCACGAACAGCACGGTGACGAGGGCGGCGACGACCTCGGTGACGAAGATCACCGGGTTGCGCATCAGCGCCGCCGGGTTGAGCTTCACGAAGGCGTCCCGGATCGCCCGGCCGATCATTTCGGGCGAGGCGAAGGCGGAGCCGCTTTTCGCAGGAGAGTGGGTGGACATGGGATGTCTCCGAAACGGCGGGTTCAGAAAATGTTCTGTCAGAAGGTCTTGCCGGCCAGCATCTGCACCTGCTCGGCGATGGGGCCGAGGGCGAGAGCGGGGAAGAACTGCAGACCGCCGAGGATGAGGATGACGCCGACGAGCAGGCCGACAAACAGCAGCCCATGCGTCGGGAAGGTGCCGGACGAGGCGGCAAGCCGCGTCTTGGCGCTGAGCGAGCCGGCAATCGCCATCATCGGCACGATGTAGGCGAAGCGCCCCAGCAGCATGGCGAGGCCGAGCGTGGTGTTCCACCAGGGCGAATTGGCCGAGAGGCCACCGAAGGCCGAGCCGTTGTTTCCCGCCGCCGACGAATAGGCGTAGAGGATTTCCGACAGGCCATGCGGCCCCGCATTGCCGAGCCCGGCCAGCGCGTCCGGCAGCACCGCCGCCACGGCGGAAAAGCCCAGGATGGCGGTGGGCAGGATCAGCACGGCGAGAATCGCCATCTTCACCTCCTGCGCCTCGATCTTCTTGCCGAGATATTCCGGTGTGCGCCCGACCATCAGGCCCGCGACGAACACCGCGATGATCGCCATGACCAAAAGGCCATAGAGCCCCGAGCCATTGCCGCCGGGCAGGATTTCGCCAAGCTGGATCAGGAACATGGGCACCAGCCCGCCGATCGGCGTGAAGGAGCCGTGCATGGCGTTCACCGCGCCATCCGACAGGCCGGTGGTGACGGCGGCGAACATGGACGAGGCGGCGAGGCCGAAGCGGACCTCCTTGCCTTCCATGTTTCCGGCAGCCGGATCGAGGCCGGCGGCCATCAGCGACGGTGTGCCAGCAGCCTCCGCCCAATAGGTGATGGCGATGCCGGCGACGAGGATGACGCCAATGGCGGCGATGAGCGCGCGGGCCTGCCTCCGGTCCCCGATGAGACGGCCGAAGGCGAAGACCAGCGCCACCGAGATGACCAGCATCTGCCAGATCTCAAGAGCATTGGCGAGCGCGGTCGGGTTCTCGAACGGGTGAGCGGCATTGACGTTGAAGAAGCCGCCGCCATTGGTGCCAAGCTGCTTGATCGCCATCTGCGAGGCCACCGGGCCCATGGCGATGGTCTGCTGCGCCCCCTCGACCGTCGTCGCCACCACCGTGGCGTCCATCGTCTGCGGCACCCCCATCCAAACCTGCACCAGCGCGGTGAGAAGGGCGAGCGGCAGCAGCACGTAGAGCACCGAGCGCGTCATATCGACGAAGAAATTGCCGACCGTGGCCGTATTGGAGCGCGCGAAGGCCCGCACCAGCGCCACCGCCAGCGCGAGACCCGTCGCCGCGGAGAGGAAGTTCTGCACCGTCAGCCCGGCCATCTGGCTGAAGAGGCTCATGGTGGTCTCGCCACCATAAGCCTGCCAGTTGGTGTTGGAGACGAAACTCACCGCCGTGTTGAAGGCGAGGTCCGGCGACACGCCGGCGAAGCCGAGCGGGTTGAAGGGCAGCAGGCCCTGCAGCCGCAGGATCGCGTAGAGCAGCACCACACCGGCGGCGTTGAACGCCAGCATGGCGAGCGTGTAGGCGAGCGCGCCCTGCTCGCGGCCGGGATCGACACCGGCCACGCGGTACATCGCCCGCTCCACCGGGCCGAGCAGCGAGGAGAGGAAGGTCGGCTCGCCGGCATAGATGCGCGCCATATAGCCGCCGAGCGGTACGGCCGCGACGACGACGAGCGCGAGGACAATGGCTATCTGGAGCCAGCCGAGAACGGTCATGGCAGTGTTCTTTCTGAGAGAATGAAGCGCGCGGCGCGGTCAGAACTTCTCGGGGCGCAGCAGCGCGGTCACGAGATAGACGGCAAGCGCCAGCGACACGGCGGCGCCGAGGACGAGATCGAACATGGCCTAGCCCTTCGACACAGCGTGGGCATAGGCCGACATGGCGATGAAGAAGCCGATGGCGACGGCGAGGTAGAGAAGATCAAGCATTGCAGCTCTCCCTTTTGGAGCTGCGGTTCATCTAGGCGCCGCCCGATAAGCGTTCGATCCGGAATGCGGGGTGGACACATAAAGGACGCATAAAGAACCCTGCCCCGTCGGGCGGCGCGGCGCGGTGCGACTCTCGCCGGCGGCTCGAATTGTTCTTGATATGTTCGATTTCTTGGCGCCAATGTGGTGCAACGCAGGAGGCACCCTTGGCCAAGAAAACGTTCTACGTCGTCCAGCCCTTCTTTGCCGGCAAGCGGGGGGCCATCAAGGCGGGCCTGCCCATGGAAGTTCGCAACGCGGCCGATGCCGAACGCATCGCCCTGCGCATGAGCCTGGTCAAACTTGGGGCCATTGCCTTCTCGACCGATGTCGAGCCGGAGAGCGGCGGTGCCGACCCACCGGTGCTTATCGCGTCATTCGGGCAGGTGCCGGATGGAATCCTCGAACCCGCCTAGCGGGAGAAAACGGCTGTGCGACAGGCGCCAAGCACAGCAATGCCCCGCAGTGAACGAGGGTAGAAACCTCGATCTCACATCATCAAAACAAGAGACATAGGACAGGGTGGCTGGGGGACCAGGATTCGAACCTGGACTAACGGAGTCAGAGTCCGCAGTTCTACCGTTAAACTATCCCCCACCGAAGGTCTTGCAGTTCAAAGCGAATTTCGCTCGATCCGACAAACCCGGCGGCCGGTCTTACAGATCCGGCGGCGAACGGGGCGGGGTATAGCGTCTCATTCGGGCGCGGTCTAGCCCCAAGTTGAGCAATACGCGCGCCATCCCCAGGAGCCACCTCGGCGTGCCGATCGTCTGCGCCTGGGAATGCAGACGGCGCCCCTCCTCCGGAACGAAGCAGCCAATCCTCGGCCGGGATGCCCGTGGCGCCTTTACGAAGCACCGCATTTTGGCATGCCTCAAAAGAGGCCCTCCCCTGCGGAAGCAGCATAACAGCCCACGATGTAGGCAATTTTTTACCATTGACCGGCGCGTTGCCGGTTTTGTGGTTTTAATTTACCTCCTACACAAACAAACCACCTTTCACACCCATGCGTCGTCATCATTGCTGCCATGCAGCATTCCGACTTTTGCAATGCACCAATCGGGCTATATTCCCTGGCATACAGAATGCCTAAGACGATTGGAGAGCTCAGATGAGCACTGTTTCCCTGACCCACCGCACCTCGCCGGACCTGTTCTCCCGCGTGATCGAGGCCACCGTTGCCTTTTTCGACGCGGTCGGCGAAGGCCGTCGCATCGCCCAGCGTTATGAGAGCCTGTCGCGCCTGTCGGACGCCGCTCTCGCCAAGCGTGGCCTGACCCGTCAGGACATCGCCCGCGCTGCCATCAACGGCCGCTGACAAGCCCGCCGGAGACGCTCGGCGCGTCTTCCGGCCCGCGTATGCGCAAGACGACGCTGTCGGATGACCCGGTGGCGTCCATGACGGTAAGCCGCGTGAAGCCCGATCCGGTCGGCTGCCAGAAGAAGGTGGCGCCGGATGAGGCGTCGCCCACCGGTATGCCGTTGACTAGAACGGTCATGCGGCCCGATCCGCCGCTGACCTTCAGTGCGAGCGGCTCGCCCGCGATGTTCTCGAGACTCGCCCCATCGGGCGGGAACGAGATTTTCGGTCCCTGCGCCATCCCGACCTGACCGACCCTGCGGCCGAAATGCCGGAGCGGGGGCGGCAGGTCGTTGTTGCGTGCGCTCAGCGCCTCGCGCGGGGCCATCGCGAACGGTGCTGGCCGGGTCACCAGCCGGCCGAAGGCATCGAACAGGATCGGCGCCGCAGCCTCGCGGCCGATCATGCCAGGCACCGGCTGGCCGTCCGGCCGGCCGACCCACACCGCAATCGTCCGCCTTCCGTCAAAGCCCACCGCCCAGGCGTCGCGATAGCCATAGGACGTGCCGGTCTTGAAGGCGATCCGGCCCGCGCGCTCGTTCTGCGGCGCCGGCGTGCCCAGAAGCGCCTGCGACAGATACCACGCCGCGACCGGGCTCATCAGCTGCCGCGCCGGACGCTCCTCGACCACCGCACCATCCATGCGCTCGCGCAGGGGATGGGCCATGCCGCCATTGGCGACGCCGGCATAGAGGCCGGCGAGCGCATCGAGGCTCATGCCGACGCCGCCGAGCCCGACCGCCAGCCCCGGCACCTCGCCGGGTGGCAGGCTCAGGGCGAAGCCCGCCTCGCTCAGCCGGCTGGCGAGGCGCTGTGGCCCCACCGCCTGCAGCAGCACCACCGCCGGCACATTCAGCGATAATTGCAGCGCCTGCCGCACCGGGATCGTTCCCTGGTACTCCCGGTCGAAATTACGCGGGCGATAGGCGCCGAAGCGAACAGGCCTATCGTCGATCAGCGTTTCGGGATGGGCGAGGCCATCCTCGAAGGCCAGACCATAGATGAAGGGCTTCAAGGTGGAGCCGGGCGAGCGAATGGCGCGGGTGAGATCCACCGCCCCTGCCCGGCTGGCATCGAGCGGATCGGCACCGCTGACCCGCGCCAGCACTTCGCCGCTCGCATTATCCAGCATCACCATCGCCAGCGAGACGCCCGTACCCAGCGTGCGCACGCGCTCGCGCGCCAGTTCCTCAAGTCGCGCCTGCGCGACCGCATCGATGGTGAGACGATGCTCATGCGCCGATGGTCGCTCGGCCCGCGCGCGTTCGGCGGCGTGGGCCGCGAGCATCGGCATTGCGATGCGCCGCGTCGGCACGCCGGCCCGCGCGGCGAACTCCGCCTCGGGTGCGCTAAACAGCCCGGTCCGCTGCAGACGCGCCAGAACGCCGTCGCGCCCGCGCTGGGCGCGCTCGGGGAAACGATCCAGCCGTCGCGTTTCCGGAGCTTGTGGCAAGGCGACGAGCAGGCTGGCCTCTCCCAGCGAGAGCCGGTGCGGCTCCTTGCCGAAATAGGCGAGACTCGCCGCCCGCACACCCTCGATGTTGCCGCCATAGGGCGCGAGCGTGAGGTAAAGGCCGAGAATCTCGCGCTTGGTGAGCTGCGATTCCAGCTGAATCGCGCGGCGCATCTCGTGCCACTTCGCCTTCCATTTGGCCGCGAGCCCG
>QFQD01000055.1 GCA_003241485.1 Ancylobacter novellus | reverse complement strand
AAAGGCGCTGATCGCCGACGAGATGGCGCTCGCCGACCTGCCGGCGGCATGGAACGCCGGCATGCAGGAATTGCTCGGCATCACCCCGCCGAACGACCGCCTCGGCTGCCTGCAGGACATCCACTGGCCGAGCGGCGGCTGGGGCTATTTCCCCACCTATACGCTGGGCGCGATGACCGCCGCGCAGCTGTTCGATGCCGCCTGCCGCGCCTGGTCGGCTGGCTGCGCACGCACATTCACGCGCAGGGCTCGCGTTATGAGACCGACGAACTGCTGACGCGCGCCACCGGCCGGCCGCTTGATGCGGGCATCTTCAAGGCCCATCTCGCCCGGCGCTATCTCGGCGCGGAGTGAGCCCGCGCCCGCCGGCGCCTTCACCGTTCAGCGAATAGCTAGCCGTGCAGGCGCATGGCTCGCTATGGTGCCGCCATGCCGTTCCGTTTCGTCCATACCGCCGACATCCACCTCGATTCGCCGCTGCGCTCCCTCGCTTTGCGTAACCGCGACCTTGCGGAGCTGATCGGCGACGCCACGCGGCGGGCGCTGGTCGCCATTGTCGACCTGTGCCTTGAAGAGCAGGTCGACGCGCTCGTCATCGCTGGCGATCTCTATGATGGCGACCAGACCTCGATGAAGACGGCGCGCTTCCTGGCGAGCCAGATGGAGCGCCTGCATCGCGCCGGCATCAAGGTCTTCAAGGTGCGGGGCAATCATGATGCGATGTCGCGCATCACGCAGGAACTCATCCTGCCGCCTTCCGTCAAGGTGTTCGGCGGGCGGGCCGAGGCGGTGGAGCTGCGTACGGGCACGCTGGACATCGTCCTGCACGGCCTCAGCTTCGCCAAGCCACAGGCGCCGGAGAGCCTGCTGCCGAAATTCAAGCAGCCGACCCCGGACGCCATCAATATCGGCATCCTGCACACCAGCCTCGCCGGCGCGCCGGGCCACGATGTCTACGCGCCCTGCAGCGCAGCGGAGCTGCATGGCTGGGGTTTCGACTACTGGGCGCTGGGCCATATCCACACGCGCGCGCAGCATGCCGGCGCGCGCACCGTCATCATGCCGGGCATACCGCAGGGGCGCGACATCAACGAGGCCGGGCCGAAGACCGCCTCGCTGGTCACCATTCGCGACGACCGCAGCATCGTGGTGGAGGAGCGGCCGACCAGCCTCGCGCAGTTCGAGCGCATTCCGGTGGATCTCTCCGGCGTGGAGACGTGGCACGGGGCGGTGGAGGCGGTCGAGCACGCGGTTGGAAGGGCGCGCGACCGTGCGGTGTCGGAGCATCTGGTGGGGCGCCTGATGCTGCGGGGCGACACGCCGCTGGCCTGGCGCCTGCGCCGCGACCGCGATCTCCTCCTCGCCGAGGTGGAGCAGCGCCTGGAGGGGATTGGCCGCAGCTGGGTCGACAAGATCGAGCTTGGCGTCGCCGCGCCCGTAGCGGCAGGCGCGCCAAGCTCCGCCGACCCGGTGCTGGAACTGGGCGAATTGATGCGCGACGACATTCTGGACCAGCATGGCATCCGGCAGACCGTGCGCGAAATGGTGGAGAGCGTGCGCGGCGAACTGCCGCCGGAAGCGCGCGGCTTTGGCGGCGACAGCGAGGCGGCCTTCGACGCCTTCCTCGACCGCCTGCTCGACGAGGGGTGCGAGGATGTCATCGCGCGGCTGAAGACCAGCGACGGTGGAGCCGACTGATGCGCCTGCGCCGGCTCGACCTTACCCGCTATGGCAAGTTCACCGACTATTCCATCGACTTTGGCGAGCCGCGTCCGGGAAGGCCGGACCTGCACATCGTCTATGGCCGCAACGAAGCGGGGAAGTCGACCGCGCTGGCCGGCTATCTCGACCTGTTGTTCGGAATAGAGGAGCGCACGCGCTACGGCTTCTTGCACGGCTACAGCACGATGGAGATCGGCGCGGCGCTGGAATTCGGCGGCAATCTGCATGAGATGAAGCGCGTCAAGCAGCGCAGCAATTCGCTGCGCGACGGGCGCGGACAGCCGGCCAACGAGGCGCTGCTTGGCGTGCCGCTCGCCGGTCTCAGTCGCGATGCCTATCGCATGATGTTCTCGCTGGACGACCAGACGCTGGAAGCGGGCGGCGACGCCATCCTCGAAAGCAAGGGCGATCTCGGCGAATTGCTGTTCTCCGCCAGCGCCGGCCTTGCCGATTTGAGTCATACCCTCGACGCAGTTGAAAAGGAGGCCGACGGAATCTACCGCAAGCGGGTGAGCAAGACGAAGATCGCCGAGCTCAAGCACCGGCTGGCCGAACTGAAGCAACGCTCAACCAGGCGGGGCACGCCTATGACGAGGCGGTGCGCGAGCGCGCTTTGGCCAAGGCCCGGCATGAGGAACTCGGCCGGGTGCTGCGCGCGGCGCCTCTGGTGAATGAGCATCAGCGGGCGAGCCAGGATTATGAAGAACTCGCGGGATTGCCACACCCGCCGGCGCACTGGGCTGCCGAACTGCCAACCCTGATGGCCGAAGACACCCGGCTGCACACCCGGCTTGCGGGCCTCGACGAGCGTATGGCGCGGCTGCGCGAGGAGATTGTCGCGATCGCTCTCGACGAGCGCGTGCTGGCGCTGGGCGACCGGATCGACAGGCTCATTTCGGCATCCGCACGTTACAGTGGCGCGGAGGACGACCTGCCCAAGCGGCGCGCGGGCCTTGCCGCGCTGGAGGGGCGGATCGGCGTGATCCTGCGCACGCTCGGCCGTGAGGGCGAGGCCGATCCGCAGGCGCTGCTCGTGCCCGCACCGGTGGTCGGCACGCTGCGCGATCTCATCGAACAGCGTTCGGGGGTGGCGACCGCTCTGGAGGCGGCGCGTGAGGAGTTTGCGACAGCGGAGCGCGGGCTTGAGCGGGCCAGCGCCGACCGCCTTCAGCACGAGGCCGCCCTTGCCTCGGATGCCGGCGTGCCCCTTGCGGCGCTGCGCGAGAGCGTGGCCCGGTTGCGCCAGAGCGACGTCGCCTCCCGCCAGCGGCTTATCGAGCGTGACCTGCCGCTGCTCCAGCGCCAACGCGACGAGGCCTTCGCCGACCTCGCGCCCTGGTCGGGCGATGGCACTGCGTTGCGCCCCCTCGCCGTGCCGGACGGCCGGGAGATCGAGCACTGGCGCAGCCGCCTGTCGTCCATCGAGACGCGCCGCGCCGCCACTTCAGACAGCCTTCGTGGGCTGGAGACGCAACAGCGCGAGCTGGAAGCGAGGATAAGCGCGCTTCAGGCGACGGCCGGCACTCTGGACGATGCCAGCGCCGCGCGCCTGCGGGCAGAGCGCGATGCGGCGTGGCAAACCCACCTCGCGGCGATGGATCGTGAGAGCGCGCGTGAATTCGAGGGCCGGATGCGAACCGCGGACGCGGTCGCCGATGCACGCCTCGCCATGGCGAATGATCTCGCCGAGCTGCGCAGCCTTGCGACCGCGCACGCCCTTGCACAGGCGCAGGCCGAGCGGCAGCGGGAACTGCTGTCGGAGGTCGATGACGAGCGCGCCAGCCTGCGCGCCGAGATCGCCGGGGCGGTGCCCGCCGTCTCGATGGGGGAGGCCGGGGGCGGACTGTCTCGCGCGCTGGCCGCGCTCGAGCGGTGGACGAAGCAACGGGACATTGCGCTTGCGGCGCATGAGCGACTGGAACTGCAGAGCGCCGGGCTGGCGGCCGCGCGGCGCGAGGCCGCGCACGAGCGCGATGAGCTGGCCGCCGCGCTGGAGGGGGTCGGTGTCGACACGCGTTCGATTGCCCTCCCGGTCATGGTCGAACTCGCGGAGACGGCGCTCTCTGAGGCCGCCGGCCGCAAGAAGGCGCGCGAGGCGGCGGATCTCGCGCTGCGCGAGCGTGAGCGCGAGATGGCCACGCGCCGGCGTGCCCTCGATGCGGCATCGGCGGCGATGGAGACATGGCAGCAGCGCTGGGACGCGGCGCTGGCGGGGCGCTGGTTCGCGGGTCACGCGGCGAGCCTTGGCGGCGTGCGGGCGATTCTGGATGCACTCGGCACGCTTTCAGCCGAGCTGCGCGAGCGCGCCGAGCTGCAGCACCGTGCCGATGCGATGGAGAATGACCGGCAGGCCTTTGTCGCCGAGCTTACCGAGATTTTCGCCGCCCTGGGCGAGCGGCTGGAGCCCGGCGCGGTGCTGGCCTCGGCCAAAGCGCTGGCGCAGCGGCACGAGCGGGCGAAGCACGAGCTTCAGCGCCGTGACGAGAAGGCGGCCGAACACACCGCTCTTGGGGACGAGCGGGAATCCCTCCGTGCGGCCATGGCGGTGCACGAGGCGAGCAAGGCGGCGCTGCTGGCGTTCTTCGACGCGGCCGATCTCGTCGAGGTCAGTAACGCGCTTGCCCAATGCGCGGCGCGTGACCGGCTCGCGGCCGACCGAGAGCGGCTGGCCGCGCAGATCACTGGCGACATGCAGGCCTCCTCGATCGAGGAGGCGCTGTCCCGGTTCGACACTATCGATCGTGCGGAGGTCACCCGCGAAAGCGCGGAACTCGCCGGACGGCTCGACGACCTCGACGAGCGGGTGAAGCAGCTTTTCGCGGACCGCTCGCGCGCCGAGGATCGGCTCAACGCCATCGGTGGCGACGGGACCGTGGCACGCCTGGAGGCCGAGCGCCGTACCGTGCTGCTGGAGATAGAGGAGCTGGCGCTGCGCTATCTCAGGCTGAAGACCGGCGGGCTGGTGGCGACGCAGGCGCTGCGCGCCTACCGGGAAAAGCATCGCAGCTCGATGATGCAGCGGGCGTCCGAAGCGTTCCGCCTCATCACGCGCGAGGATTATTCCGGCCTTGCCACGCGCCCGGAGAAAGACCGAGAGATCCTCATCGGCATTTCGCGCAATGGCAGCTCCAAGCTCGCGGCCGACATGTCCAAGGGAACGCGGTTCCAGCTCTATCTGGCGCTGAGGCTGGCGGGCTATGAGGAGTTCGCCGCCGCGCGGCCCTCGGTTCCCTTCATCGCCGACGACATCATGGAAACCTTCGACGAGCCGCGCTCGGAGGAGGTGTTCCGCCTCTTCGCGCAGATGGCCATGAGCGGGCAGGTCATCTACCTGACGCACCACCGGCATCTGTGCGACATGGCGCGTCAGGTCGTGCCCGAAGTGAATATCCATGAACTGACGACATGAGGGGGCTCTGATGCGCCAGGTCTATGAGGGTGCTGGCGCGCGGGCACTGCTGCTGCTCGGCCTCCTCCTCGCGCTTGCCCCGGCATTGGCGCGCGCCGAGACCCGCCCCGGCGCGTTCGTTCATGTCTCGGATATTCACTTCAACCCGTTCGACCGACCCGCGCGCAGCGGCGAACTCGTCTCGGCCGATCTGGCGGACTGGCCGGCGATCCTCGCGGCCGGCCCGGTACGCCGGCTGTCGCGCTGGGGCGAGGACACCAATGAGGCCTTGCTGGAGACAACGCTCAACGAGCTGTCGCGGGCGGCGGCAGACGCCGATTTCGTGCTCGTCACCGGCGACATGCTCGCCCATGAGTTTCCCGGGCGCGTCCAGCGCGCGCTGGGCTTTGCCCCCGACTCGGCCGAGAGCCGTGCCTTCGCGGCCAAGACAACGCTCTTCGTCATCGAGCGCCTGCGCGCCGCGCTGCCGGGCAAAGCTGTGCTGCTGGCGCTCGGCAACACCGATTCAGGCTGCGGTGACTACCGCATCGATCCCGGCGGCCCCTATCTGACGGCGACCCGCGCGACCATCCGCGCGCTGGTCGGGGCGGACCGGCTGTCAGCCGATTTCGACGAGACCTACGGCGCAGGCGGCTATTATGCGGCCGCGCACCCCACCTTGCCGGATACCACCGTGCTGGTGCTCGACAATGCCATGTGGGCGGCCGACTACCGCAATGCCTGCGGATCCGGCGGCCTCGATGGCGCGACGGCGATGATGGACTGGCTGGAGCGGCAGCTGCAGGTAGCCGAGGCCGCGGGCCGCAAGGTCTGGCTGATGCACCACATTCCCGTGGGATTCGACGCCTACAGCACGCTGAAGGCGAAAGCCGACACCTGCCGGCAGCGCCTTGTGCCGATGCTGGCCGAGCCCTTCGGGTCCCGGTTCTCCGGCCTGCTGGCGCGCTACGGCGCCACGGTGACGGCGAGTTTCAGCGGACATGACCATCACGACGACTACCGGCTGCTGCGCAACGCCGCCGGCGCGGTCGTGCGTGTGGAGAAGGTCGCGCCGGCCATCAGCCCGGTCTTCGGCCAGAACCCCGGCTTCCACATCTTCTCCTATGATCGTGCGACGGGGGCGCTGGCGGATTTTTCCACCCGCTATCTCGCCAATCTGGCGACGGCGGCTGGGCCGGCCACAGCCGACTGGCAGGAAGAATACGCCTTCACCTCCGCCTATGGCGCGAGAACCTTCGACCCGTCGGCGGTGGAGGCGATGTGGAGTGGGTTGATGGCGAACGGCCCCGCCGCCCCGGTCTTCCGCCGGCTCTACAATGTCAGCCATGGCGAACTGCGCGAGGACGAGCAGCGCGCTTATGCCTGCGCCATTGGCTACGCCGAGCCTGCCGGGTTCGCTGCCTGTTACTGCGACCGCTAGCGGGGGACCTCTCGCGCCAGCGGGCTTGATCGAGCCGTCTCCACATGCGAATGATACATTGTATCAATTTGCACGTGGAGCGCGCACTTATGTCCGATTCTCGCCTTCCGGTTACGGTGCTTTCCGGCTTTCTCGGTGCCGGCAAGACCACGCTGCTCAACCATGTCCTCGCCAATCGCGAGGGGCTGCGCGTGGCCGTGATCGTCAACGACATGTCGGAAGTGAACATCGATGCCGAGCTGGTGCGCTCGGGCGGCGCAAACCTGTCGCAAACCGAGGAAAAGCTGGTCGAAATGACCAATGGCTGCATCTGCTGCACCCTGCGCGACGACCTGCTTGCGGAAGTGCGCCGGCTGGCCGCCGAAGGGCGCTTCGACTATCTGCTGATCGAATCCACCGGCATTGCCGAGCCTCTCCCGGTGGCGGCCACCTTCGAGTTTCGCGACGAGGAGGGGTTCTCCCTCTCCGACATTGCCCGCCTCGACACCATGGTGACCGTGGTCGACGCCGCGAACCTCCTGAAGGATTTCGGCAGCCGCGATTTCCTGCGCGACCGGGGCGAGACGGCGGGCGAGGATGACGGCCGGACGCTGGTCGACCTGCTGACCGATCAGATCGAGTTTGCCGATGTTGTTGTGCTCAACAAGGTCTCGGATGTCGCGCCGGCGCGGCGCAGCGAGGTGCGGGCGGTGATAAAGGCGCTCAATCCCGACGCGCTCATCATCGAGACCGACCATGCGAATGTCCCGCTGCAGCACATTCTCGGCACCGGCCGTTTCGATTTCGAGGCGGCGCATGAGCACCCGACCTGGTTCAAGGAGCTGAACGGCTTCAAGGACCATGTGCCGGAGACAGAGGAATACGGCGTCTCCAGCTTCGTTTACCGAGCCCGCCGTCCGTTTCATCCCGAGAAGTTCAACGCCTTCCTCGCCCGCACCTGGCCCGGGCTGGTGCGCGCCAAGGGATTGTTCTGGCTGGCAACCCGCCCGCGCCGGGTCGGCGAGATGTCGCTGGCAGGCGCCATCTGCCGCACAGGGTCCATCGGCCAGTGGTGGGCGGCGATCCCCACCGAGCATTGGCCGACGCAGCCCGATTGGCGCTCGTGGCTGCGCCAGCACTGGACGCCCGGCTATGGCGACCGGCGGCAGGAACTGGTGTTTATCGGGGTGAATATGGACGAGGCCGCGATCCGTGCCGCGCTGGACGCCTGCCTTGTGGGCCCGCTGACGCCCAAGGTTTTCGATCCTGCGCCTTTCACGCATCTGCCCGACCCGTTTCCGTCCTGGGCCGCGCAGGGGTCGTAGCGTCGAGGCTAGGAAACCGACGCGCTCCGGGGGCGACAGATCGCACCGATATGGCGCCAGGTCCGGTGGGCGTTGGCGAGGATCTGTTCGATCGACGCGGAAATCTCGGCGAGCGGCGTGCGCGGGGCATCCTCGCGCGCGCCTTCGGCGGGGCGATTGACACGTCGCTTGACGGCTTCGGCATGCAGGATGACGGCGGTGAGGGCGTTGATGGCCTCCACCTCCGCCGCTGTGGCGTCGTGGCTGTGTTCTTCCGGCGAAAGCACCCATTCCGCCACCGGCTCGCCGTCGCGCCCGAAGGTGATGCACACGGCAGTGATCTCGTTATCGCGGCTGCGTTCCAGGCGCACATGCACCCGCCGGCGCACCGGCAGCACGGAATGCAGCCGCACCATCTGCTCGATCTCGCAATCGCCGCCGCTGCTGAGCGCGGCGACCATGGTCTGCCGGACGAGTTCGAGTTCGCACGGATCAATCAGGCTTTCCGCCTCGCTCTCGGGCGGGAGCCTCCACCGCATTCCAGGGCTGGACGCCATGGCCATGACCACTCTCCTCCCGCCAACTGATGGCCATTAGGAGATAGCGCACGATCGGCCTGCGCAGGTGCAAAAAACTGCAAAATCTGCGTTACGCCGACGGCCCGCTTTTCTGCGGCCGCAGCGACAGGGCAAAGAGCACCGCCGCCACGACAACGGTGGCGATGGAGGCGGCGATCAGCGCACCGGCGCCGAAGGAATAAACGAGGCCGCCGACGGCCGGTCCGGTGGAAAGCCCGAGCTTGGAGGCGAAGCCGGCCAGCACCGCCGATCGCCCGCTCGCATCACCCTCGGCGCAGAGCGCGAAGGCATAGGGCAGCGCCATGGCCATGGTGAAGAACACGGCGGCGATGGCGGCGGCAAACAGCGCCGGGTCGTGCCCCAGCCCGACCAGCGCCTTGGAGAGGCCGGCGGCGAGGACGACTGCCGCCATGGGCCGCCAGCCGAAGGAACGGCTGAGAAACAGCATCGCAAGGGCACCGGGCACGCCCGCCCACAGGCCAAAGCCGACGGCCGAGCCGGCAAAGCTGGCGGCATGTCCGAAATCTCCCCCGATACCGATCAGGAAGGCGCCGAGCCCCAGATTGGCCGCCTGGAACAGGAAAAGTCCGCCAATGCGAAGGAGGCTGCGCGCGGGCAGTCGGGCGGCGGGGCCGGCGTTGGCCTCGCCTCGTGGCGGCGGCTCGAAAGCCGGCAACACCGGCACGACCAGCAGCGCCAGCACGCCAAACGCCGCCAGAACCAGGAAAACGACGCCATGCGTCATGTAGGGCGCGAGAAAGGTCGAGGCGAGAACGCCGAGCCCGCCAAAGCCGAAGTGAAAGAGGAACAGGATGCCGAAGCCCTGACGCGGATCGGCACTGCGGGCGATCAGTGCGTAGCACAGGCCGACCAGCGTCCCGCCGGTCACGCCATGCGCGGCGCGAAGGGTCACCAGACCCTCATAGCTTTCGACCAGCGTGGTCGCGACATCCGCCGCGATCAGCCCGAGCAGCAAACCGATGGCCAGCGGTCGCCACGGCAGGCGCGGCACGAGGAAGAGCGCGAGCAGCGCCCCCAGCGTTGAGCCATAGCCATTGCTGGCGGCGACGAAGCCGGCCTGCGTCGCGGTCAGACCGTATTCGCTCCGCAGGGCTGCGATGATTGAGGGCATGATGTCGATATAGAGCGGCCCCGCCATGGCGAGCAGCGCCAGCAACAGAGCGACCCGCAGGCCGCCAGGCCTCGGTTCGGTCTGCGCAGGCGTAACGGAATGGAGCGGGTCCATTGCAATGCTGGTTCCCATTGAGGAGGCAAGGGTGTCGACACGGCGGTGTATGATCGCCGCGCGGCCCGACTTCATAGCCCAGAGTGATGGGCTTTATGATAACGGATGCGATGGCCGACTGAAGCCCTCCGTTGGATTACCCATGACAGCCGCCTACCGCTCAGCATTGTTCGGCCCGTTCCGTCTGGCCCTCGCGTCGAAGCAGCTCCTGAAGGACGGTGTGGCCATCTCCATGGGCGGGCGGGCGCTGGAGCTGCTGGTGGCGCTGATCGAGCGGGCGGGCGAAGTCGTCACCAAACAGGAACTGCTCGCCGCCGCCTGGCCGGACCTGTTCGTGGAAGAGGCCAATCTGCGTGTCCAGATGACGGCGCTGCGCCGCGTGCTGGGTGACGGTCAGGACGGCCGACAGTACATCGCCAACATCGCCCGTCGCGGCTACAGTTTCGTCGCGGACGTCACCTTCACGGATCAGGCCGAGGGCGAAACCCCGGCCGCCTCTCCCATCCGGCAGAACCTGCCGCTGAACCTCACCCCCGTGCTGGGGCGCGGCGCGGCGGTGGCCGCGATCGGCAAGGAGCTCGCCCGGCGCCGCTTCGTCAGTGTTGTCGGCCCCGGCGGTGTCGGAAAGACCACGCTGGCCCTCGATGCCGCGCGCGAGGCTTTGGCGCAGGAGGGCGCGGCCGCCCCCGATGCCGTCATTCTCGTCGAACTCGCGCCGATCACCGATCCCGCGCTGGTGGAGAACGCGGTCGCCTCGGCCATCGGCGTGACGCTGGGGACCGGTCACGTTCGCCTGGACCAGCGGCTGCCGCTCGAGCGGGGGCTGCTGATCCTCGACAATTGCGAGCAGGTGGTGGTCGCCGCCGCCGCGCTCGCCGAGCTGCTGCTCACCCGCAATCCCGAATTGAGGCTTCTTGTCACCAGCCGCGAGCCGCTGCGGGCGAAGGGCGAGCATATTTTCCGCCTGCAGGGGCTGGAGGTTCCCTCGCGAGAGGCCGAGTTTGCCGGCGCCGCGGCGCTCGGCTTTCCCGCCGTGCGGCTTTTCATCGAGCGCGCCGCTGCCACGCTCGGCAGCTACGAGCCGGCACCCGACGAAATGCCGGATATCGTCGCCATCTGCCGCCGTCTCGACGGCTTGCCGCTCGCCATCGAGCTGGCGGCCGGGCGGGTCGACGCATTCGGCGTCAAAGGGCTCGCGCAGCGGCTCGACGACCTGTTCCGGCTGCTCGTCGCAGGCCGGCGCACCGCCCTGCCACGCCACCAGACGCTGCAGGCGACGTTGGGCTGGAGCTATGACCATCTCACGCCGGGCGAGCAGACGACGTTGTGCCGGCTCGCCGTCTTTGCCGGCCATTTCTCGCTCGATGCCGCCGGCAAGCTGGCCGCCATCGAGGAGCCCAGCTGGGAGATCATCGAGAACCTGACCAGCCTCGTCTCGAAATCGCTGGTCGCCGCCGATTTTTCGCAGGCCCTGCCGCGCTATCGCCTGCTGGAGGTCACCCGCGCCTACGCCCTCGAAAAGCTGAAGGAAAGCGGCGATTGCGACCGGCTCAACCGGCGCCACGCCATGCTCATGAAGGAGCTGATCGCGAGCGCCGAGCAGGAGTGGCCGCGTGCCCGCCCCGCCGACTGGCTCGCCACCTATGCCGGGCAGCTGGACAATGTGCGCGCGGCTCTCGACTGGTGCTTCGGGCCGAAAGGCGATCGCGAGATCGGCACGGCGCTGACGATCTCCTCCGCCGTGCTGTGGTTTCAGCTGTCGCTGGTGGACGAATGCCGCGCACGCTTCGAGCGCGCAGCGGCCAGCCTCGGCGAGGGTGTGCCGATCGATACCGCGCGCGAGGTCGCACTGCTGACCACGCTCGGCACGGCGCTGATCTATACGATCGGTCCCGGCGATGAGGCGACGGACACCTTGCATAGGGCTTGTCGGGTCGCGCGGGACACCGGCAGCGTGGAACTGCAGTTGCGCGCCATCTGGGGTCTTTGGCTCGCCGCCTTCTGCGCCGGCAAATACGCGCTTTCACGCGCCATCGCCGCCGATTTCACCGCGCGCGCGACGGAAGGTGGACGCTCCGCCGATCTGGTGATCGCCAACCGCCTGACCGGCGTTTCATTGCTGTTCCTTGGGCGCGTCGAGGAGGCCCGCGCGGCGCTCGAAGCGGCGCTCAGCGGCGGCATCTCGGCCAATGCCATCGTGCGCATGCAATATGACCAGGAATTGAACGGGCGGGCGTTCTATTCGGCCGCGCTGTGGCTGGAGGGGCTGCAGGATCAGGCGTCCGAGCTGGCGACACGCAATACCGCCGATGCTCGCGAACGGGGCCATGCCACGACGCTCGCTCTCAATCTGGTGGATTCCGGCTGTCCCATCGCCTTCTATTGTGGCGAGGTCGACATTCTGGCGGAGCGGCTCGATCTCCTCGCCGACGTCTCCGGCCGGCACCCTTTCGGGCCGTGGCAGGCATGGCTTCGGTGCTATCGCGGCTCGGCGCACCTGTTGAATGGCGCTTTCTCGCAGGCTGCGGACGATCTGGCCGCTGGCCTCGACGCTCTCGAGCGTACCCGCTGGCCCATCCGCCGTGCGATGTTCCTCGGCCATCAGGCACAGGCGCTTTACCGGCTGGGGGAGAGCGCGCAGGCGCTGGAATGCATCGAGACGGCCATTGCCTTTGCCCGTGCGAGCGAGGAGGGCTGGGTGCTGCCGGAGCTGCTGCGGATCCGCGCGAAGATCCTCGGCGCGGAGCGGCTGGACGCGGCGATGGGCGCGCTTGATGAAGCGTGGGGGCTGGCACAGCAGACGGGCCTGCGCTCCTGGGCGCTGCGCGGGGCGACTCTTGCCGCCCGGCTGATGCCGCAGTCGCCGCAGTCGGCCGAACGGCTCGGCGCCAGCCTCGCGGCCTTCCGCGAAGGCTATGCCAAGCCGGACTATCGTGCCGCGCGACAGGCGCTCGACGCGCTCGGACGCTGATCTATCTGTGCCGGAAGATGGCGCCGACGGCGGCCTTGGGATCGAGGGGCGGGGCGTGGCCCGGCCGGTCGTACAGTGCGGCATCGAGGAGCGCGGTTTCGCGGCCCGTCACGGACAGGCCGAGATCGCGCCGTCGGCGCAGATAGCGCTCGGCCTCCCGGCGCAGCGCCGACAGATCGCCGGTCGCCGCCACCCGTAGCAGTGCCCGCCGCGGCGGAATCAGGAAGCGCAGCCTCTGCACGAAGCGCCGGATATCGGCCTTCCGTCGTGGCGACAGGCCGGCAAAGGCGAGGGCGAGGCCGGCCGTCACCCCCGTCGCAAGGGCGAGCAGCGCGGCGCCGACCTGTCCGGCGGGCAGGCGCTCCGTGCCCGTGGCGTTGTCGTGGAAGCTGGCATAGCCGAAAGGAATGGCCGGGATTTCGGCCGTACGCATCTGCCGGCTCGTCGTGTCGAACCATGGGATGGCGACCGCCGGCAGCACACCCGGCTCGCCGGTCTTGGGGCGGAGATGCCATTCCCATGTGACCGTAGTCAGCGGCCCGTCCGGCGTTGGCTGCATCTCGCGCCGCTCGGGCGCGGCGAAGGTGATGAGCCACGGCTCACGCATTGAGGGGCGCGGCGGAAGCAGATGCGGTAGGGCGCCGTCGGCTTTGAGCGTCACCCGCCGGACCAGTGTCTCGCCGTCGCGCAGGGCGCCGGGCTTGGCTGATAATTCATCCTCGACGGTGAGGCTGCGGGCCGCCAGCGGCGAACTCTCTGCCGGGAAGGGCGCTACGGTCAGCGTGATCGATGGAGCCTCCACCGTGAGCGGTTCGCGCAGATTGTTGCTGCCGACCACGGTCAGATGATGCGCGACCGGCCCGAGGGTGAGCGCACCTGCATGGCGCGGAAAAATACCAATGCGCCGCTCGAACACGCGGACGGTGCGGCCCGCGATCTCCTCGTTCCGCCACTGGTCGCGCGAGAGCTGCATCCAGTCGTAATCCTCCGAGTTCGGGAACGTCAGAGTCTCCAGCGCGATCTGGCGGGTGTACTCGCCCCGGATGGTCAGCGGGATCATCTCGCTCGCCATCGGTCGCGTGTCCGGCAACACCAGGCGCAGGCTCTCGCCATGGGCGGAACCTGCGAGAAGACAGAGGAGCAGCGCGAGACGGATTACCATGGGTCGCCCTCCTCAGGCCGGAGCAGGCCGAGGCCGGCGCGCCGCTCATATTCCTTTTGCAGCCGCAGGCGCAGGAACTCGCCGGGATCGTCCGTCAGCGTGTCCAGCCAGGCATCGGAGGCGGCGAAACCGCGTGCTTCAATCGGCTTCTTCCATGTCGGGTCCGGCGTGCTGGCAATGGCATGGCCGCTTGCGACATCGGACGGCGCCAGCCCGCCATGGCCGGCAAGGCGCCCCGGCACGGTGCTTTCACCCTGCGTCTTGGGCACCATGGTGTCGATCAGGTCCCGCAGGCGACGGGCTTCCGCATCGGCGGGAGCGGCGAAGAGCACCGCATCGAGATAGGCGACCGAGAGCCCGTGCTGCCCGGTCGCGGCAAGCGTCAGCGCACGGTTGAAGGTCTGGCTGCGGCCGGCGGCGGAGAAGGCGGCATCGGCGCCCGCGTAGTCGCCGTTGCGATACAGCGACAGCCCGCGCGCGGCGTTGTCGTCGAGCAGCATCGCGGCGCCCGGAAGGCCGGCCCACAGCGCGAGGCGCCCCCATGGTGCTGGCCCGGCAAGCACGAGGCAGGCGAGGCCGGCGGCGGCCGTCAGCGCGACACGGTTCATGCGCGCCTCCGGAACAGGCTGAGAAGCGGCAGGGCGGCAAACGCGGCCAAGAAGGGGCCGAGGTCGCGGAACTGCAGCGCGGTCAGCGCGGGATCGCGTTCAAGGCCGCCGGTACGCGACAGGCGGCGAAACACCGCGTCCGGTGAGCGGGCTGGTGCGGCGGCGCCCAGCGCGTCGAGCGCGCCGACGTCGACCTTTGCGCCCGCGGCGCCGTCCAGCGTGAGGATCGACAGGCCGATACCTTCTCCGGCGAGGCGTTCGGCTTCCGCGCGCGTGGCGTCGTCGACCCCGCCGCCATCCGAGATCAGCACGACATCGGCGCCGCCGCTTCCCGCCAGCATCTGCCGCGCCAGGGCGAGCGCGGCGGCGGGCCGGCTGCCGCCGCCCGGCATGGTGTCGGGGCCAAGCACGGCGATCTGGCTTTCCAGCGTTGCCGGATCCGCCGTGGGAGCGGCGACCTCATAGGCCTCTCCGGAATAGAGCATGAGGCCGACCGGCCGGCCGCCGGCCGCCCCTAGCACGCCGGCGGCAGCCGCCTGGGCGTCGGCGAGGGCGGGGCTTCGGGCAACCGAGGGCGACATGTCGAGGACGATGAGGATCGCGCCGCTTCCGGCGAGCAGCGGCGCGTCGGTGCGCGGCACGGCCGGGCCGATGAGCCCGAGGCTCACCAGTCCCGCCGCCGCGAGGGCCGCGAGACCGCCGTGCCCGCTTTTGCTGCCGAGATGGCCGAGCGTTCGCATCGCCGCGGCTATGGCCGGCGGCATCACCTGTTCCCATTCCCCGGCATCCGGCCCCCGTCGCCAGAGCCAGAGTGCGATCATGGCGAGGAGGGGCAGGGTGGCCAGCCACCAGGGCCGCAGGAGGACGAGGTCACTCATGCGCGCCTCCGCAGCGCCAGCAGGGTGGTGAGGAGGAAGGCGGCGCCGGCCGGCCAGACCCACAATTCGCGCCAGTATTGCAGCGGCGGGCGACGCATCGGGTTGGGCTCCAACTGCTCGAGCGTCGCCGCCATTGCTTCGAGATCCGTCATGCCCCGCACACGGAAACCGGTGCCGCCGCCCGCCTCGGCCATGGCGCGCAGCGCGCCGACGTCGACCGCGTCGCGGGATTGGGGCTGGCTCCCAAGATCTTCCGGGCCGAGCGCGATGGTGTGCACCCTGACGCCGTGGCGGGCCGCGAGCCGCGCGGCATCGACGGCGCCGACCTTGCCAGTGGTGTCAACACCGTCCGAGAGCAGCACCACCACCTTGGTCGTCGCGTCGCTCGGCAGAAGCCGGCGCAGTGCCATGCCCAACCCGTCGGAAATCGCCGTCGAGCGGCCGGAAATGCCGATCTCCGCGGTCTCGATGGCGCGGGCGACCGCGGCGACGTCAAAAGTGGGCGGCTGCGCCACATAGGCCCGGTCGCCGAAGATCACCAGACCGATGCGATCGCCGCGGCGGGCGGCGACGAAGCGCGCCGCGACGCGCTTGACCGCATCGAGACGCGAGAGCGGCGCACCGTCGAGCGCGAAGTCCTCCTTGGCCATGCTGCCCGACAGGTCGAGCGCCAGCATGATTTCGCGTCCGGAGGCGGTAACGATGTCCTTGGTCGCGGCCATGCGTGGTCCGGCCAGCGCGATGACCAGCGCCACCCAGGCCGCCGCGAGCAGGACGGTTGCCAAGATGTCGTCACCGGCGCGGCTGGGTATCGCGGCGGAGAAGGTGGTCGATCCGACATTGAGCGACGCCTTCGCCGGTGGACGCGTCGGCAGCAGCCATCGGATCAGCAAAGGCAGCGGCAGCAGAAGCAGCACGAGTGGGAGAGTGAAGCTCATCTGCGCGCTGGACTCGCCTTCAGGGCGATGCGCTCCATCGCCTCCGCGTCGAGGGGGTGCCCCGTGCCATAAGCGGTGGCGCGCAGCTCCTCCGGCAGATGGCCGATGATGCGGGCGAGGGCCAAAGCGCGCTCCTGCGGGGACAGGGCGCGTGTGGCGCGGATACGCGCGCGGCGCGAGGGTCGACGATCGAAGAAGGGTGTCGCCAGCCAGCAAAGCAGCGCGGCGAGGCACAAACCGGCACCGAACAGCGCCACGGCATCGGAGGCCTGCAGATGCATCAGGGCCGGCGGCAGCCGTCCTTCGGGAAGCGCCGCGATGAGTTCAGCCTGCGTCATGGGCGATCACGTCGAGGCTCACATTCAGCGCCCGCAGCCGCGCGGCCAGCGCATGAGTGTCGACCGGCTGCAGCCGCGCCATGCGGTGGAGCGCACCCGCGTGGATCGGCAGTGCGCGAGCCGGCGGCGCGGTGTCGAGGGGGTCGAGCGCGAGCAGCAGCCGCACACGCCGCCGCCGCGCGAGGCGGGCGAGGGCCGGCTCGTCCTCCGGCGCTATGCCCTCCACGCCGGTGGCGAGCAGCACCTCGCTGCCGGACGGGGCAAGCCGGGTCGCCTGGATGAGCGCTTGCGAAAGCGTGGCGCCCGCGCCGGTCGGCTCGGTGATCGCGTCGAGCGCGTGGTCGTGCCGCCCGGCGAGCATCTGGGCGATGCGGGCCATATGCGGCGCCCCCGCTCCTCCCGGCACCAGCGCCGTGCCGGCGGCGTCGAAGGCGATGGCGGCGATGGCGGCCCCGCGGGCGAGCGCCTGCCATCCCTGCCGGGCCAGCATGCGCGCCCCGCGCACGGAACGCAGGGCATTACCTGTTCCCCACAGCATGGGCGGGCGGAAATCGGCGACGAGCAGGACCGTGTCGTCACGATCCTCGTGAAAGCTGCGGATGTGCGGGATTCCCGTGCGTGCGGTGGCCGCCGGGTCGATCCGGCGGGCATCATCGCCCTCGGCGAAGGCACGGATTTCGCGCAGATCCATGCCCGCGCCCGCTGGCTTGGCCGGTAGCGCGCCGGGTCGCCGGGAGGCCGGACGATGCCGTGACGTCGGGAGCCTGCTCTCGCGCTGCGCCAGCAGTTCCGCAGCGCTCAGGCGGATGCCCGGCCCTTCGAGCGTGGCTTTCACCATGGTTCGACCGTGCGCATGATGTCGGCGACGAGGCTGCGTCCGCTGCGCCCATCACTGACGGCGCCCCAGCTCGGAATGAGGCGGTGGGAGAGCGCATCGGGGGCCAGCGCCGTCACGTCTTCCGGCAGGACATAGTCGCGCCGCTTGAGCCAGGCCAGTGCCTGGGCGGCGACGGCAAGAGCCAGCGTGCCGCGCGGGGAAATGGGATGCTCGACCCATTCGGCGACGGCGCCGCCGGGGCGGGAGGCCATCACCAGCCGCACGATATAGTCCTTCAGCGCCGGGGCGAGGTGCACGCGCGCGACCTCGGCCTTGGCCTCGTGCAGCGTGCCGGCCGACAGCGAGACCGCCGTGCGTGCCGGAGGCGCGATCCGCTCGGCCGCCACCAGATCGAGGATGGCGCGCTCCTGCTCGGCCGCCGGCAGTTCGAGCGAGAGATGCAGCAGGAAGCGGTCCATCTGCGCCTCGGGAAGAGGGAACGTGCCCTCGTGCTCGATGGGGTTCTGCGTCGCCACCACCATGAAGGGATCGGGCAGCGGGCGGGTGACGCCGGAACTCGTCACCTGATTCTCCGCCATGGCTTCCAGCAGCGCCGACTGCACCTTGGGCGGCGCGCGGTTGATCTCGTCCACCAGCACCAGCGTGTGGAAGAGCGGTCCCGGGACGAACTCAAAGCCCCCGCTTTCGTGGCGGAAAACCTGGGTGCCGGTGAGGTCCGAGGGCAACAGGTCCGGCGTGCACTGGATGCGAGCATGGCTACCCGGCAGAGACGCCGCGAGCCGCTTCACCGCGCGGGTCTTGGCGATGCCCGGGGGCCCCTCGATGAGAACATGGCCGCCCGCCAGCAGGGCGACCAGCAGGCGCTCGACCATCCCCTCATGCCCGATCAGGCCTGCGGAGACCTCCGCCCCGAGCCGGGCGACCGGATGGCTCATGTCGTTCATGGGGAAGCCTCCCTTTGCTTGCGCGACGATGCGCGCGGGCAGGGGAGGGGCGCCAGAGAGGCTTTCCCGGGCGGGCCGGGAAGATCACCCGGATCAGCGCGGCAGCCGGGCCGTGGCGCGCATGCCGCCTTCGATCGGTTCCAACGCGAAGCTGCCGCCGAGCGCATCCACCCGTTCGCGGATGCCGAGCAGGCCGTAGCCATCCCCGATGGGGGCGTCGCGTCGGGTCGTTCCGTCATCGCTCGCGGTGAGCCGGATATCGGCGGCGACCTCGATCTCCAGCGAGACCGTCTTTGGCGCGCCATGCCGGATTGCGTTGGTGAGGCACTCCTGGGCGATGCGGTAGAGGCTGAGGGCCAGCTCGTCGGGCACCGCATCCACATCGCCGCTCAATGTTAGCGTGAAACGAACCGCCGGCAGACGGTTGCGCCAGTCGGCGACCAGCCGCTCAAGCGCGGGGCGGAGCCCGAGATCGTCGAGATCGGGCGGGCGCAGCTGGGAGAGTTCGGCGCGCAGGCTGTCCATCATCTGGCCGGAAATCTCCGCGATCCGCGCGCCATCCTCCGCGGTCGGCTCGCCGGATTGAGCGATGGCGGTGGCAAGCGCGCGGGTTGCGGTCAGGCACTGGCCGAATTCGTCGTGCAGTTCGCGCGCCAGCGCGCGGCGCTCGCTTTCCTGCACGGTGAACAGGCGCCGGGTCAGCTCGGTGCGCATCGCCTGCGCCTCCTGCAGCGTCGCCGCGGTGTCGTTCAGCGCCGTACTCAGCCGGTCGAATTCGGCGACGTGCAGGCGCGGCAGGCGGGTGGCGAAATCGCCGCGCTGCAGCCGCTCGATGCCGCGCAGTATGGTGCGGAAGGGTGCCAGCAGGCGGATCACCAAGAGGCCCGTGAGCAGGGCGCCGCCGATCGCCATGCCCACCGCCACGCGCATCAGGTCGCCGGTGCGGGCCCAGGCGCGGGTGATGATGACGCCGGGATCGGCGATGGCGGTCACATAGGCATCGGTGACATAGCGCGTGCGCACCGGCACGGCGCTCGGTTGCGGCACGAGGCCAAGATGCCCGGCCAGCCACACGAACCATTCCGGCGGTGTGGGCGCCGCCAGATAGGGCCCGCAGCGCCGCTGAATGGGCTGGTCGCGCGGCCCCAGCTCGACGCAGATGCCCGGCGCGATCAGGCTCCAGGCGGGGAATTCCTGCCAGTCGCGGAACACTGGCGTCGGCGCCACGCCGCCAAAGGCGAGGCCCTCGAAGCTCGGCCGGGCGGCGATGGCGTCGGCAACGCGTGTGGCCGTGGTCTGGGCGTCCAGCCGGGCCGCGCTGGCGGTGTCCCACAGTACCCAGCCGGCGGCGACGAGCACGGTCAGCAATCCGGCCGCGAGCACGCGCAGGACCAGCTGGGGGAGCAGCCTGCGCATCACATCGCGTCGACGAAACCGGCGCGCTGCGCCTTGAGCACCAGTTCGGCGTCGCCGGAAGCGCCGAGCTTGGCGCGGATGAGCGACAGATTGTTCTGCACCGTCTTGGAGGAAAGGCCGAGGCTACTGGCGATGGACCGCCCGCTCATGCCGCGCGCCAGCAGCAGAAGTATGTCGCGCTCGCGGGGCGTCAGGCCGGCGACATCGTCGGGTTCGAGCGAGGTACGGGCAAATTCCTGCGCCATGTCGTCCGAGAGCACGCGCCGCCCGGACATCACGGTGGTGATGGCGCGTACCAGTTCGTCCGGCGGGCTGCTCTTGGACACGAAACCGCGCGCCCCGGCGGCGATGGCCTTGCGCGCGAAGATCGCGCCCTGATGCATCGACACCACGATAATGCGTGCCTTCGCATCGCGCGCCAGCAACGACTCGACGGCGGCGAAACCGCCACCGCCCGGCATGGACAGGTCCATCAACACGACATCGGGTGCATGGGCGGCGAAGGCCGCCGCCTCGGCCACGACCGAAAAGCCGGGCTGACGTCCGAGCAGGCGCCGATAGCCTTCGCGCACGATCGGATGGTCGTCGACCAGAAGGATGCGGATCAGATCCATTCGGGCAGAGTATCGCGGATGCGCGCCGGCACAAATGGCGGCTCGTCGCCGTCGGTGCGCATGTCGACAAGGCTGTGCTGCAGTTCCGCAAGGCCGGGGCGTCTGTCGAGGTGAGCGGCCTGAACGAGGCGAGCGCCACTATGGTTGATCGCTTCGGCACGCACGACAAGGACGTTGCCGCGGCGTCGAGCCTGCATTGAGGAGGTCGACGGGAGCGGCAACCCGCATGTTGAACGTCGCGTCGTCAGGATTGATGGTAGGGCACGGCGCGCTGGCGTGAATCCACGCCATCTGCGTTCGCAACATGGCAAAAGGTGCCGGCGCGAACCGGCAGACGTGAGCGATTTCATGCCGCCGCATATGTCGACCCTCGTTGAGCCCGTTCTCCGCGAGCAAGAGATCAAGAGAAGCCGCTTCATCGCGGCCGCCGCCCCGGTCGCCGACGAGGCGGCGGCGAAGGACTTCATCGCGGCGCGGTCGGATCCCGCCGCCAATCACAATTGCTGGGCATGGCGCGTGGGGCAGAACTACCGCTTCAACGACGATGGCGAGCCCAGCGGCACCGCCGGCAAGCCGATCCTGAGCGCCATTGACGGGCAAGGCCTCGATCGTGTCGCCGTTGTGGTGACCCGCTGGTTCGGGGGCATCCTGCTCGGGAGCGGCGGCCTGATGCGTGCCTATGGCGGAACGGCGGCGCTGTGTTTGCGTGAAGCCGGGAAGGTGACGCTCATCGAGAGCGTCCTCGGGACCGTCAATTGCGGGTTCGGTGATCTGGCGCTGGTGCAGGCGAGGTTGGGCGCGCTTGCGGGGGTTCTGGTGGAGACGCAGGCCTTCACCGACAGCGGTGCGATCCTGTCGGTGTCCGTGCCAGCATCGGAAGCCGATAGCGTGGACCGACTGCTGACCGATCTGACGCGCGGGCGTTCCTCGATCCGATGGAACGACGAGCCCGGCGCGCCCGGTCGCTGACAGGAGAAGGCCCGGCCGGCGAGGCAAGCCTCGTTCGCCGGCCGCAATGGCGAAACGCCTAACGCATCAGTCCGGCGGCGCGTAGCGCATCTTCGATGATCTTTTTCGCGCCCGATGGCCTCGATGCTGGCGGCTTCGACGAGATGGTCATGGCATAGGTCCCCGGCGCGGGTGCCGTGGTCCCGGATGACAGCGGCACGGGCGCGCGCGCAGCAGCTGATGTTTGCGGAGAGGCGGTTGCGGCCGGCACAAACGCCTCTGCCGGCGCCGGCGCAATTCCCCAGAACTGCGCGATCTCGCGTGTAGAGGAGATGCCGACATCCAGCATGTACGGACCGGGAACCCCGAATTCATCGCCGAGCGGCGTGCCATGGCCCATGGCCGCCACTGTGTTCACTTCGATGACGGCCTCGCCGGCGGCATTGCACCAGACGCGCTTGGCGCGAACGCCCAGCACTTCTGACCGCGTCGGCGTGTCGTCGAGCCGGTGGACACCGCGCCATTGCGCGGCAATCTGCTCGGCATTGGAAGGGGCGACGGTGTGGTCGGCCGTTCCCTGCCAGATGGCGATACGCGGCCAGGGGCCGGCGTGGGAGGAGGCCGCGCGCACGAGCGCCCAGAGCTCCTCCTCGGACGCCACGCCTTGCCCGCGCATGCAGTCGAACGCTTCCGGCACGGAACTCGCACAGCCATAGGTTAGGCCGGCGATGATGGCGCCTCCGGCAAATATCTCCGGATAGGTCGCGAGCATGACGGAGGTCATCGCGCCGCCAGCGGACAGGCCGGTGATGAATATCCTGTCGCGGGCAAGGCCGTGGGTCGCCACCATCTTTTCGATCATCTGGCGGATCGACAAGGCCTCGCCGGAATCACGGCGCGTGTCTCCCGGGCGAAACCAGTTGAAGCACAGATTGGGATTGTTGCCGTGATGCTGTTCCGGATAGAGCAGGGCGAAACCTGCCTGATCGGCCAGTTGCGACCAGCCGGCATGACGGTCGTAACCGTCCGCGTTCTGGGTGCAGCCATGCAGCACAACGACGAGCGGCGCGCCTTGGGGCAGGTTCGCCGGAAGGTAGTATTTCGACGTCAATCCACCCGGATTCGATCCGAATTCCGAGAGGGCGGAGAGCCGGCCGGGCACGCCGGCCGTCGGGGAATAGGCGCCCTGATGCGTCCAGACTATGGACGCCAGTGTCCTAACGCCCCGGCAGGAAGATCGTTGCTGCAGTGCACAAAAACAAGAGGTCTGGCAAAATATCGCCGGTCGTCGTGAGATTGGCGACCCCCTCGGGCCGAAAGCCCATTCAACGCCCGCATGCCGGCTCCCAACGAGGGCCCGCCGCGCGGATGCGGTGTACTACGCTCATTTGCATCTCACGGCCACGGATGGTGAAATGCGCATACACATTCGGAACCCGCGAGAACATTGGGTTCCGATTGTCGGTAGCTAACGCGAGAAAACGGGGAAAAACATCAGGTTTGGCGGAGGGAGCGGGATTCGAACCCGCGATACGGTTTCCCGTATACACACTTTCCAGGCGTGCGCCTTCAACCACTCGGCCACCCCTCCGAACCGTGGGTGCGAAACCCCGCGGTTTCTCTCGCAGGGTGGGCGCTTCGTCCGACCACCCTCGTGAGAGGCGCGGAATATAGCGAAGCGCATCGCGCTGGCAAGCGGGTCCGACGTCATTCTCCCACAAGCCTGCAAAGCAGCGGTGGAACATGTCCCTGCGCCGGCCCCGAGAGGCGACCTGCGGTCATCGAAGGCGTCTCGCGACGGTCGGTTCAGTTCGACGGCGTGGTCGAGGATATGGAGCACTGGGCGGCGTCGGCGGCAGCGCCCATCAGGTGCACCTGGTCCTGACCCTTATCGCCGGCGACGATGTTGTAGATGGTCGTGCTGGACGAGCCGACCGGTTTTCCCTTCGCCGTGAAGGCGCAGGTCACGACCGCGGAGCCGACGGTAGCGGACGTGCCGTTGGTGACGGAGACGCCGATCACTGTGCCGACCGGATCGGTGAAAATGTCGCCCTGCGCCAGGGTGAGCGCCGGGTTGGCCGCCAGCGCAAGGGTGGGGGCGGCGAGGGCGAGGGCAGTGAGGGCAAAAGCGACCGGCTTCATGCGGGGTCCCTGACAGGCGTGGGCGGCACGCGTGACGACTGCATTACCAGTACAAGTGTGCGAGCACTCCGCCTAGGGTCTAATCGGATCGCACGCGCTGTTCGTGCTGCCGGCGGCATGGGGGGGCGTGTCAGCATACCGTCACGCCGCGCCTGATTCGTGCACGGCGTTACAGCTCCGCTCAAGCTATCGTCAATCGACCCGTTCGGCCTGGCGCGGTGGTGCGAGATGCCGCGAGCTATTGCCGCCGTTTCGTGCGAGGTATCTGCGTGGGGTGTCGTGTCGTCGCCTTGCTCAGGCCCACTGTTATTGTAATGTTCTCATTTAATACGAATATGACGTGAATATATACATAACTTATCTGCAATATTCGTCAAACTAGACATTTTGCAGCGTGCCAGTATATTTTGGCCTCGGGCTTTGGGTCGCTCGGGGGAATGGCATGGTTGCGGGTGTGCGTCTGTTGGCTGCAGGACGCGGATGGGCCGGCGTGTTCGGCGTGTCGGTGATCGCGGCGCTGCTCGGAGCCTGCACCGAAGAGAACAAATACGTCCCCCCGCCGCCACCGCAGGTCACGGTCGCCACGCCCGAGAAACAAACGGTGACGCGTTATCTCGAGTTCACCGGCAACACGGCCTCGATCAATTCGGTCGATCTGGTCGCCCGCGTCGAGGGCTTCCTGATGCAGATCGACTACAAGGACGGCGCGGTGGTCAAGAAGGGCGACCAGCTCTTCCTGATCCAGCAGGACACCTACCAAGCCGATCTCGATCAGGCGAAGGCCTCGCTTGCCTCTGCCAGCGCCCAGCTCACCAACACCACGGCTGAATATCAGCGGCAGAAGACGCTCGGCCAGCAGGACTTCGCCTCGCAGGCGGTGGTCGACAAGGCCCGCGCCAATATGGAGCAGGCCCAGGCCTCGGTGGATTCGGCCAAGGCCAATATCGAGATCGCCACCATCAATCTCGGCTACACCACCGTGGTCGCGCCGTTCGACGGCATCGTTACCCGCCATCTCGCCGATGTCGGTCAGCTGGTCGGCAATGGCACGCCGACCAAGCTTGCGACCATCGTGCAGATGAACCCGATCTACGCCTATTTCAACATTGGCGAAAATCAGGTGCTGCGCATCAAGGAAGCGCTGGCGAAGCGCGGGCGGACGATCGAGCAGGTCCAGGAGGTCGAGATCGACATTGGCCTGCAGAACGAGGGCACCGATTACCCTCATAAGGGCCATCTCGACTACGTCTCGCCGGAGCTCGACCCTTCGACCGGCACGTTGCTGGTGCGCGGTGTGTTCGAGAACAAGGATCTCTCCCTGTTGCCCGGCCTGTTCGTGCGCGTGCGCATTCCCGTGCAGAGCATCCCGGACGCGGTTCTGGTCGACGACACCGCGATCGGCTCGGCGCAGCAGGGCAAATATGTCCTCGTCGTCAACAAGGACGATGTGGTCGAGCAGAAGATCGTCGTCACCGGGCAACTGGTCGGCCAGTATCGGGTGATCGAATCCGGCCTCTCGGCGGAGGATCGGGTGGTGGTCGGCGGCATCCAGCGCGCGGCGCCGGGCGCCAAGGTCGATCCGCAGATGGAAGCGAAGACGGCTCCCCCAGCGGCGGCTCCGGCCTCGGCTCCTCCGGCCACCGGATCGGCGGCTAAGCCGGCCACGCCGGCCAACTGACACGGCGACTGGACACGCGTTGCCGATCCCGGACCGCTCGAACCGAAGGCCCGAGCCATGATTTCCCGCTTTTTCATCGAACGGCCGGTTCTCGCCAACGTTCTCGCGCTGGTGTTCGTGCTCATCGGCAGCGTGGCGCTGTTCAACCTTCCGGTCTCGCAATACCCCAATGTCGTGCCGCCGACCGTGCAGGTGACGACGCTCTATCCGGGTGCCAGCGCACGCACGCTGGTCGACACGGTGGCCTTGCCGATCGAGCAGCAGGTCAACGGCGTGCAGGGCATGCTGTACATGCAGTCGACCAGCGCCAGCGACGGCACCTATACGCTGACCGTGACCTTTGCCATCGGCACCGATCCGGACCTTGCGCAGGTGCTGGTGCAGAATCGCGTGGCCATCGCGATGTCCTCGCTGCCGCAGGCGGTGCAGGTGCAGGGCGTCACCACGCAGAAGAAGTCGACGGCGATCCTGCAGTTCGTCACGCTCTATTCGCCGGACGGGCGCTATGACAGCCTGTTCCTCGCCAATTACGGCGTCATCAACCTGCAGGACGAGATCGCCCGCCTGAACGGCGTCGGCAATGTCAACGTGTTCGGCGCCGGCCAGTACGCCATGCGCGTCTGGCTCAACCCCGATGAGCTACAGGCGCGCCAGCTCACGCCACAGGACGTCATCAACGCGATCCAGCAGCAGAGCCAGGAGGTCGCCTCCGGCGTCGTCGGCATGCCGCCGGTGCCCAAGGGGCAGAACTTTCAGTACACGCTGACGATTGACGGGCGGCTCAACGATGCCGCCGATTACGAGAACATCATCGTCAAGGTCGCCAATGCCGATGGCGGGCGCATCACCCGGCTGCGCGACGTGGCGCGGGTGGAACTGGGCGCGCAGACCTACAGCCAGATCTTCACCTTCAACGGCAAGGCGGCGGCGGCGCTCGGCATCTACCAGCTGCCCGAGGCGAACTCGCTGCAGGTGGCAACCGAGGTCCGCGCCAAGATGGAGGTGCTGGCCAAGAGCTTCCCGCCGGGCCTCTCCTACCAGATCCCCTTCGACACCACGGTGTTCGTCAATGCCTCCGTGACGGAGGTCTACAAGACCCTGTTCGAGGCGGGCATCCTCGTGCTGGTCGTCATCCTCGTCTTCCTGCAGGACTGGCGTGCGACGCTGGTGCCGGCCACCACCGTGCCGGTGACCATCATCGGCACCTTCGCGGCCATGGCGGCGATGGGCTTCACGGTGAACCTGTCGACCCTGTTCGCCATCGTGCTGGCCATCGGCATCGTGGTCGACGACGCCATCGTCATCGTGGAAGGCGTGGCGCGCCATATCGAGCGCGGCCTGCCGGGCCGGCTCGCGGCCGAGAAGGCGATGGACGAACTGCTCGGCCCGGTTATCGGCATCACGCTGGTGCTGATGTCGGTGTTCCTGCCAGCGGCCTTCATGCCGGGCCTGACAGGCCAGCTCTACCAGCAGTTCGCGCTCGTCATTGCCGCCACGGCCTTTATCTCGGCCATCAACGCGATGACGCTGAAGCCGACCCAGTGCGCGCTCTGGCTGCGCCCGCCGGTGCCGCCGGAGAAGCGCAATTTCTTCTATCGCGGCTTCAATGCGGTCTATGACCGGGCCGAGCATTGGTATGCCCGCCTCATCGGGCGCATGGTGCATGTGAGCCTGCTCACGGTTAGCGTCGGCCTGCTGCTGATCGCCGGCGCCATCTGGGGCCTGACGCGTGTGCCGACCGGCTTCCTGCCGACCGAGGACCAGGGCTATGTGCTGATCGGCGCCCAGCTGCCGGACGCCGCCTCGCTCCAGCGCACCAGCGCCGTGATGGAGAAGATCGCCAACCTCGCCAAGGCGACGCCCGGCGTGGAGAACGTGATCGCCATTTCCGGCGTGTCGGTGCTGGACAACAATGCCACCCTGCCGAATGCCGGCGTCGCCTATGTCATGCTGAAGGGTTGGGACGAGCGCGACAAGGCCGGGCAGGGGCTGCTCTGGATCTACGAGACGCTGAACCGCGAGCTGAAGCAGATCGACGAGGCTACCACCTTCGTGCTGGTGCCCCCGCCGATCCAGGGTATCGGCAACGCCAGCGGCTTCACCATGATGGTGGAATCGAAGAATGGCAGCTTCGATTTCGTCGAGCTGCAGAGCCTGACGCAGTCCATCGTCCGCAACGCGTCCTCGCAGTCCGCGCTACAACGCCTCAGCACCTCGTTCCGCGCCAATGTGCCCCAGCTCTTCCTGGAGATCGACCGCATCAAGGCGGAGACGCTCGGCGTCACGGTCGGTCAGGTGTTCTCGACCGTGCAGGGCTATGTGGGATCGAGCTACGTCACCCAGTTCAACCAGTTCGGCCAGACCTTCCAGGCCTATATCCAGGCCGAGGCGGATTTCCGCCGCACGCCGGAAGAGATTCTGCAGCTGAAGATCCGCACGCCGAAGGGCGAGATGGTGCCGCTCGGCACGCTGGCCAGGGTGACCCCGACCTTCGGGCCGCCGCTGATCACGCTGTACAACCTCTATCCCGCCTCCACCATCGTCGGCGCGCAGGCGACCGGCTTCTCCTCCGGCCAGGCGCTGGACATCATGGAGCAGGTGGCGACCAGCACGCTGCCGCCGGGCATGGGCTATGAGTGGAGCGCCATGTCCTACCAGGAGAAGGTGGTCGGCAACGAGATCTACTACGTCTTCGGCCTCGCCATCCTGCTGGTCTATTTCGTGCTGGCCGGCCAGTATGAGAGCTGGATCCTGCCGCTCGCCGTGCTGCTCGCCGTGCCCCTCGCGCTACTCGGCACGGTGGGGGCGCTGACCGGCTTCGGTGTCGCCAACAACCTGTACACCCAGATCGGCCTCATCCTGCTGATCGCACTGTCCGCCAAGAATGCGATTCTGATCGTCGAGTTCGCCCGGGAGAAACGGGCGGAGGGCATGGAGATCATGGAGGCGGCGACCGAGGCGGCGCGGCTGCGTTTCCGGCCGATCCTGATGACCTCCTTCGCCTTCATTCTCGGCGTGTTGCCGCTGGTTCTGGCGACGGGCGCGGGCGCCAATTCGCGCAAGTCGATCGGCATCGCGGTGTTCAGCGGCATGCTGGCCTCGACCTGCCTCGCCGTGCTGTTCGTGCCGTCCTTCTACACGGTGCTGCAGCGCTTCGAGGAATGGCGCAGCGGGCGCAAGGGCGGCGCTCCGGCAGCGGCCGCGACAGCTGCCGGCGACGTGCCCGCCGACCCCCGTCCCGCGCCGTGATCTGGCCGCCGCTTTTTTAGGCGGCACGGATGGCGCCGAAACAGGCTAGGCTGCGCTTTGCAGTGCCCGCCCTTCCGTCATACCGGCGCGAGGCGAGGCACGACACGGGGCGCCGCCTCATCCGCGCATGCGGCATGATTCGTGCGTTCAGCATGGCCTACAAACTCGCGTCGCGTGGTCGGGCATGCGTTCCGGCCTAGCGGGGTCCATTGCCCAGTTGGTGCCTATGACAATCTTTGCCAGCCTGCATCATGTGACGGCCTACAAATATGATCGGCCGGTGTCGCTCGGGCCTCAGATCATCCGGTTGCGGCCAGCCCCCCATTGCCGGACGCCGGTGAAGAGCTACGCGCTCAAGGTCACGCCCTCGAACCACTTCGTGAACTGGCAGCAGGACCCCTTCGGCAACTGGATGGCGCGCTACGTTTTCCCGGAGCCGACGACGGAATTCCGGGTCGAGGTCGACCTCATCGCCGACATGACGGTCTACAACCCGTTCGACTTCTTCATCGAGGAATATGCGGAGAAATTCCCCTTTGCTTATACGGAGGATCTGGCCAAGGAGCTGATCCCCTATCTGGAGGCGGAGGAAGGCGGCCCGCTGCTCGACGCCTATGTCGAGAAGATCCGGCCGAGCGGGGAGACGCCCACCGTCGATTTCCTCGTGCAGCTCAATGCGAGCCTCCAGCAGCAGGTGGGCTATCTCATCCGCCTGGAGCCGGGCGTGCAGACGCCCGACGAGACCTTGTCGCGCGCCTCCGGTTCCTGCCGCGATTCCGGCTGGCTGCTGGTGCAGATCCTGCGCCGGCTGGGCTTTGCCGCCCGCTTTGTCTCCGGCTACCTCATCCAGCTCAAGCCCGACGTCAAGGCGCTGGACGGCCCCACGGGAACGGAAGTCGACTTCACGGACCTGCACGCCTGGTGCGAGGTCTATCTGCCCGGCGCCGGCTGGATCGGCCTCGATCCGACCTCGGGCCTCCTGTGCGGCGAGAGCCATCTGCCGCTCTGTGCCACGCCCAGCTACGCCTCCGCCGCCCCGATCACCGGCAGCTTCAGCGCCGAGCCGGGCCTGGAGACCTCATTCGATTTCGACATGAAGGTCACCCGCATCGCCGAGAAGCCGCGTGTCACGCTGCCTTTCTCGGACGAGGCCTGGGCGGCCTTGGACGCGCTCGGCGACAAGGTCGACGCCGACCTCGCCGCGCAGGATGTCCGCCTCACCATGGGCGGCGAGCCCACCTTCATCTCGATCGACGACTATCAGGGCGCGGAGTGGAACACCTCGGCGGTCGGCCCGACCAAGCGTATGCGGGCCGACGACCTGATCCGCCGCCTGCGCAAGCGCTTCGCGCCCGGCGGCATGATGCATTACGGCCAGGGCAAGTGGTATCCCGGCGAGAGCCTGCCGCGCTGGACCTTCTCGCTGTACTGGCGCAAGGACGGCCGGCCGATCTGGCGCGATCCCGATCTCGTCGCCACCGAGAACCAGACGGGCACGACCATCGACGACGCCCGCGCCTTCACGGTGAATCTCTCCGAGCGCCTGGGCATCCCGAACGATCATGCCGAGCCGGCCTATGAGGATCCGTCCCACTGGATTCTCAAGGAAGGCGATCTGCCGAACAATGTGGATCCGCTGGATTCCAAGCTGGAAGACCCGGAGGCACGGGCCCGCTTCGTGCGCGTGTTCGAGCGCGGCCTCGGCCGACCCACGGGCTATGTGCTGCCGGTGCAGCGCTGGCAGGCGCGCTCCAAGCGAGGCTGGGTGAGCGAGAAGTGGCGCTTCCGGCGCGGCAAGCTGTTCCTCGTGCCGGGCGATTCACCGGTCGGCTTCCGCCTGCCGCTCGCCAGCCTGCCCTGGGTGCCGCCGGCGGCCTATCCTTACGTCCACCCGGCCGATCCGATGGCGATCACCGGCGAATTGCCGGACGTCGAGGCGCTGCACCAGCTCTATCGGCGCGGCCCGGCCGAGGAAGGTCATCAGGACAAGGTCGACCAGGTGCTGACCGGCACCGGCTCGGTGCGCACCGCGCTTGTCGTCGAGCCGCGCGACGGACGGCTGTGCGTGTTCATGCCGCCGACGGAGCGTCTGGAGGACTATCTGGAACTTCTCGCCGCCATTGAGGTGACGGCGGCGGAGCTGAAACTGCCGGTGCATATCGAGGGCTATACGCCGCCCGTCGATCCGCGGCTCAACGTCATCCGTGTCGCACCCGATCCGGGCGTGATCGAGGTGAACGTCCATCCGGCGTCGAACTGGAAAACCTGCGTCGAGATCACCCGCGATCTCTATGACGAGGCGCGGCTATCGCGGCTTGGCACCGAGAAGTTCATGGTCGACGGCCGGCATACCGGCACGGGCGGCGGCAACCATGTCGTGGTCGGCGGCGCGACGCCGGCGGACAGTCCGTTCCTGCGGCGGCCGGACCTGCTCAAGAGCCTGCTCATCTACTGGCAGCGCCACCCCGCGCTGTCTTTCCTGTTTTCGGGCCTGTTCATCGGCCCGACAAGCCAGGCGCCGCGCATCGACGAGGCGCGCCACGACAGCGTCTATGAGCTGGAAATCGCCATGTCGAACGTGCCGGCGCCGGGCAAGGGGCAGACGCCCCCGCCCTGGCTGGTCGACCGGCTGTTCCGAAACCTGCTCACCGACGTCACCGGCAACACCCATCGCTCCGAGATCTGCATCGACAAGCTGTTCTCGCCGGACGGGCCGACCGGGCGGCTGGGGCTCGTCGAGTTCCGCTCCTTCGAGATGCCGCCGGACTGGCGCATGAGCCTTGCCCAGCAATTGCTGCTGCGTGCGCTGATCGCCTGGCTCTGGCGCGAGCCGCAGGAGGGTCCGCTCGCCCGCTGGGGCACCGCGCTGCATGACCGTTTCATGCTGCCGCATTATGTCTGGGCCGATTTCCTCGATGTGCTGAACGATCTCGGCCGCGCGGGCTACCGTGTCGATCCGCTGTGGTTCGAGGCGCAGCGCGAATTCCGCTTCCCCTATTTCGGGCAGGTGGAGCATGGCGGCGTTTCGCTGGAACTGCGTCAGGCGCTGGAGCCCTGGCATGTGCTGGGCGAGGAGGGAGCGGCCGGGGGCACGGTGCGCTTCGTCGATTCCTCGGTGGAACGGCTGCAGGTGAAGCTGGAGGGGCTGAACCCGATCCGCCACGTCATCACCTGCAATGGCCGGCGCCTGCCGCTCGGGCCGACCGGGCGCTTCGGCGAATATGTCGCAGGCGTGCGCTTCAAGGCGTGGCAGCCGGCCTCGGGCCTGCACCCGACCGTTCCCGCGCATGCGCCGCTGACCTTCGACATCGTCGATCTTTGGTCGAACCGGTCGCTGGGCGGGTGCGTCTATCACGTTGCCCATCCTGGTGGCCGCAATTACGAGACTTTTCCGGTGAATTCGTACGAGGCGCAGGCGCGGCGTCTGGCGCGCTTCCAGAACTACGGTCACACTCCTGGCTATCTGTTCGTCCCGCCGGAAGAGCCGTCCTCGGAATTCCCGACCACGCTTGATCTGAGGCGTCCGGCACGGATCTGACGCCGCCTCGGCGAAGCGGGGATAACGGGGAGGCCGCCGTCCGGCGGCCGCTGGCCGATTGCTTTCCCCGGCCAAGGGTGGGCATAGGGGGCATCATGCCCAGACGCAACGAGCCAAGGGCGCTGACGCACCTCTTCGAGGAAGAGGCGGTCGAGGCGCTGCTGGCGGGATACCAGCCGCTTCCCGGCGTGCACGACGAACTCGTCGATGCCGAAGGGCGCCCGCGCGCGCACTGGCTGTCCATGCTCTCGGGCCTGGCCGAGATGGGCGTCGACGAGGTGAACCGCCGCTTCAGCGCCGCGGACCGCCATCTCTACCGCTCCGGCGTGTTCTACCGCGTCTATAACGACCCCAATGGCGGCGAGCGGCCCTGGCCGATCTCTCATCTGCCGCTCGTCATCGACGACAGCGAATGGCAGGCGCTTGAACGCGGGTTGATCCAGCGGGCCCAGTTGCTCGAAGGTGTGCTGGCGGACATCTATGGCGCGGGCAATCTCGTTCGCTCGGGCGCCCTGCCGGCCGCCGCCATTGCCGGCTCGCCGGATTTCCTGCGCCCGCTGGTCGGTGTCGATCCGCATGGCGGCAGCTTTCTGCGGGTCTATGCCGCCGATATAGGCCGTGGTCCCGATGGGCGCTGGTGGGTGATCTCCGACCGCACGCAGTCGCCTTCCGGCGCGGGTTACGCGCTGGAGAACCGCATCGCCATCGCCCGCGCGCTGCCCGATCTTGCCCGTTCGCTCAATGTCGTGCGGCTGGCCAGCTTCTTTCAGGCGATGCGCGCCGGGCTGACGCGGCTGGACCGCTCCGGCGAAGGCCGGGTCGGCCTGCTGACGCCCGGCGCGCTGAACGAGACCTATTTCGAGCACGCCTATCTCGCCCGCTATCTCGGCTTTGTGCTGCTCGAGGGCGAGGACCTGATGGTGCGCGACAACATCGTCTATGTCCGCACCGTCGCCGGGCTGAAACGGGTGGATGTGCTGCTGCGCCGCCTTGATTCCGACTATGCCGACCCGCTGGAGCTCAATCCGCGCTCGCATCTCGGTGTGCCGGGCCTCGTGCAGGCCATCCGTGCGGGCGGTGTGGCGGTGGCCAATGCGCTCGGGGCCGGCGTGGTCGAGGCTCCCGCGCTGATGAGCTTCCTGCCCAAGCTCGGCTCGCGCGTGCTCGGCGAGGACCTGATCCTTCCCAATGTCGCGACCTGGTGGTGCGGGCAGGAGAGCGAGCGCGAGCGCGTTCTCGATGATCTGGACGATCTGGTCATCGCTCCCGCCTTTCAGCGCGCGCTGCCGGGCCTGCTCGACAAGGGACCGGTGATCGGTGCCGATCTCGACCGGGCGCAGCGGCAGAAGATCCGGGCGGCGATCCGCACCCGCGGGGTCGACTTCGTCGGTCAGGAGGCGGCACGGCTGTCCACCATGCCGGTCTGGCGCAAGGGGAAGCTGGAGCCGCGCCCGTTCATCCTGCGCATCTTCGTGGCGGCGACGGAGCAGGGCTGGAAGGTGATGCCCGGTGGCTTCTGCCGTGTGTCCGACAGCCAGGATTCGCGCGCCGTCACCATGCAGAGCGGCGGGCGTTCCGCCGATGTGTGGGTGCTCGATGCGAGCCCGGTGGAGCAGACCTCTCTGCTGCCGGCCGTCGACCGCGTGGAGATCAAGCGGCAGACCGGCCCGCTGCCGAGCCGCGCGGCGGATAATTTCTTCTGGCTCGGGCGCTATGTCGAGCGTGCCGAGGCGACGCTGCGCCTGCTCCGCACGCTGGTCGGGCGCCTGTCCACCTCGGTCGAGGGCGACAGTGTCTCGCTCAACGCGCTGCTCGGACTGCTGGGCGAATGGGGCGCCGTGCCGGAAGACCTCGCCCCTGCCAGACCGGCGCGCCATGCGCTCGCCGCGCTGACCCGTCGCGACCTGCCCGGCGCGCTGCCCAACATCATCGAGGCCGCGCGGCAGACGGCTTCGGTCATTCGCGACCGGCTGTCTCCCGATGCCTGGCGCACCCTGTCGGAACTTGCCCAGCTGGTCGCCGAGCCGGTGCCGACCGTCAGCGCCGAGCCGGACGCCTATGAGCGCTCCGACCGCGCGCTGCGGGCGCTGGCGGCGTTCTCCGGCCTCGCCTCGGAGAACATGAACCGGCTGGCCGGCTGGCGCTTCCTTGATCTCGGCCGCCGCATCGAGCGCGGCATCTCGACCTGCCGCTTCGCCCGCGCACTGGTCGGCGAGACCCCCACGGCGGGCACGCTCGACGTGCTGCTGGAGCTGTGCGACAGCCAGATCACCTACCGCTCGCGCTATGTGATGGTGGAGAGCCGCGCGCCGGTGCTCGACCTCGTGCTGCTTGAGCCGGTCAACCCGCGTGCGCTGGCCTTCCAGATCGACGCCATCATGGCGCATCTCGACCAGCTGCCGGGCCATCTCGGCGATGAGCCGCCCCCGCCGGAGGAGCGTCTCGCCGCGCGCCTGGCAGCCTCGATGAAGGCGTTCGACGCCAGCGACTTCCACGATGAGCGCCTGCGTGAGATCGAAGGGCAGCTGATGGAGCTCTCCAACGACATCGCCGAACGCTATTTCATCCACCGCCAGCCGGTGGAAACGCCGTGGGACCTCGTTTCATGAGCGAGACCGAGCCGAAAGCCACGAGCTCTGTGCCCGCGCAGCCCGCGCGGGTGGTCTACGACATCCACCAGACCACAGCCTATGCCTACACCCATGCCGTGCCGGTGGCGCGGCACGTGGTGCGGATGGTGCCGGTGGACCGGCCCGGCCAGCGCGTGTGCGCCAGCCATTTCACCGTCGAGCCCGAGCCGGTGGAATGGACGGAGACGCGCGACTTCTTCGGCAACAAGGTGGTGCATATCCGCATCGAGACCCCGCACACCGATTTCAAGGTGCACACGCGGGCACGGGTGGAGGTGGAAGCCGCCCCCCGCCTCGACCCCGCCGCGTCGCCCGCGTGGGAGGCGGTGCGTGAGGCCGTGGCCGACTGCCTCGATCTCGGGCCAGGCTCGCCCGCCCATCATGTCTTTCCCAGCCTCGCCGTGCCGCTCAGCGCGCCCATCACGGAGTGGGCGGCAAAGAGCTTCCCGGAAGGCCGGCCGATCCTCGCCGGCGCGATCGAGCTGATGGACCGACTGCACGACGAGTTCACCTATGACCCGCGGGCGACGGATGTCTCCACCCCCGCTCTTGAGGCGTTCGAGATGCGCCGCGGCGTGTGCCAGGATTTCGCGCATATCATGATTGCCGGGCTGCGCGGCCTTGGCCTGCCGGGGGGCTATGTCTCCGGCTTCCTGCGCACCGAGCCGCCGCCCGGGCAGGAGCGGCTGCAGGGCGCGGACGCGACCCATGCCTGGGTATCGGTGTGGTGCGGTGCGGCCTTCGGCTGGCAGGGCCTCGACCCGACCAACGCCGTTCTGGCCTCGACCGACCATGTGGTCCTCGCCAATGGCCGCGACTATACCGACGTCGCGCCCATCGGCGGCGTGGTCTTCGGGCCGGGCCGGCAGAAGCTCGACGTGGCCGTTGACGTCATCCCGGTGGAGAGCGCCGTCCTCCAGCCCGATAGGGCTTAGCGGTTCCACCATCATCAACACTGCTGTCCGGTGCCGGCGCGAGCCTGCGTTGCCACGCGGATGACGGCGCAGGTGATCCGGAGGCGAAAGCCCTCTAGAGATAGGCTTCCGAGCCCCGAATCGCGCCGCAGCCGAGCGAGCCGCCATGACCGACGCCACCCGCACCCAAGCTACGCCGCCCGCCCGCGACGAGGACGGCTTCCTCGCCAGCCTCGCGGTGTATCTGCGCCCGCGCGTTCTCATCGTCATCCTGCTCGGCTTCTCTTCCGGCCTGCCGCTGGCGCTTTCCGGCGCGACGCTGACCATCTGGATGGCGGAAGCCAAGGTGAACCTCGCCACGATCGGCCTCTTCGCGCTGGTCGGCGTTCCCTATAATTTCAAGTTCATCTGGGCCCCGCTGGTCGATGCGCTCGACGTGCCTTTGCTCGGGCGCTGGCTGGGCCGGCGGCGCGGCTGGCTTGTGTTCACGCAGTTGCTGCTGGCCGTCGCCATTGTCTGGCTGGGCTTCCAGGACCCGGTGCTCTCGCCCTGGCATGTGGCGCTCGGGGCGTTCCTCGTCGCCTGCGCCTCGGCGACGCAGGACATCGTGGTCGATGCCTTCCGCGTCGAGAGCCTGGAGGTGCGCGAGCAGGCAGCCGGCATGGCGGGCTATGTCGCGGCCTACCGCGTCGGCATGCTCGCCTCGGGCGCCGGCGTCGTGCTGCTGGTGGCGTGGTTCGAGGTGCTGGGCGTGCCGCGCGCGGATGTGTGGGGTTACGGCTATCTCGCCGCCGCGCTCATGGTGGCCGTCGGCCTTTTCGCCACGCTGATGGCGAAGGAGCCGGAGGGCGGGCCTGCCACGCGGCATGAAGGCAGCGTCTTCAAGCGCATCGCGGAGACGGCGGTGGGCGCGTTCGGGGAGTTCCTGTCGCGCCGCAGCGCCATCGCCATTCTCGGCTTCGTGGTGTTCTTCAAGTTCTGCGATGCCTTTGCCGGGGTCCTCACCGGCGCCTTCGTCATCGATATCGGCTTCGACAAGGCGGCCTATGCGGGCATCGTCAAGGGCGTCGGCTTCGCGGCGGCGATCCTCGGCGGCTTCGCCGGCGGGCTTATCGCCCGCGCCTTGCCGCTGGTGACCAGCCTGTGGATCGCCGGCCTGTTGCAGATGGCGTCCAATCTCGTCTTCTCGTGGCAGGCGTGGATGGGCGTCGATCTCGCGGCGCTGACGGTGACCATCATCATCGAGAACTTCACCGGCGCCATCGGCACGGTGATCTTCGTCGCCTACATCTCCGCGCTGTGCGGCGACCGCGCCCACACCGCCACGCAATATGCACTGCTGACCGCGCTGGCCGCGGTCGGGCGCACCTTCCTCGCCTCGAGCGCGGGCTTCGTGGCGCAGCAGACCGGCTGGATGTGGTTCTTCGCCGTCACCGCGCTCGCCGCCCTGCCGGGCCTCGCCATCCTCGCCTATCTGCAGACACGCGGGCATTTCCGCGAGCTGGCGGCGCGGACCGCGGCGTGAAGCGGCGGTAGCGCGCCTATCAGGGCGGGGGATCCGGCGGCGCCTGTTAAGGCGCTGTTAACCGGGGCGACCGGAACGTCGCTGGGCCGGTTTTTCCCGTACGATCCCTTCCTTCCGCAGCCATCGGAGCCTCCCGTGACCGCTTCATCCAACCGTCTGCGCATCGTGGTGCTCTATGGCGGGCGCTCCGCCGAGCACGATGTCTCGGTGATGTCGGGCACCAATGTCATGCGGGCGCTGGACCCGGCGAAATACGACCCGGTCGCGATCTTCATCACCCGCGACGGGCGCTGGCTCGCCGGCCGCTTCGAGAACGACGTGCTCGACACGCCCGACAGCGGCACGGAGCTGTGTCTCGTACCGGGCGGCAAGGGACGGCTCCTCGCTATCCCCGCCGGCGGCGTGCCGCATGAACTGCCGGCGGTCGACCTCCTTTTCCCCGTGCTGCATGGTCTGCCCGGTGAGGATGGGTCGGTGCAGGGCCTTGCCGAGGTGGCGGGCGTGGCGCTTGTCGGCTGCGGCATCCTTGGCTCGGCCACCGCGCTCGACAAGGACATTGCCAAGCGGCTCTATATCGAGGCTGGCCTGCCAACCGCCCGCGCCGTCACCATCCGCGAGGGCGCCGCGCCGAGCTTCGCCGAGCTCGTGGCGACGCTCGGGCTGCCGGTGTTCATCAAGCCGGCACGGCAGGGCTCCTCGGTCGGGGTGAGCAAGGTAGCAACGGAGGCCGACTATGCGGCGGCGCTCGTCGAGGGCTTCCGACACGATCGCAAACTGCTCGCGGAAGAGTTCATCCGTGGCCGCGAGATCGAACTGAGCGTGCTGGAGGATCCCGAGGGCGGGCTGTTCGTCTCGCGTCCCGGCGAGATCCGCCCGGCCGAAAGCCACGGCTTCTACAGCTATGATGCCAAATATATCGACGCTGACGGCGCGGCGATCATGGTGCCAGCACAGCTGCCGGCCGAGGTCGAGGCCAAGCTGCAGGCGATGGCGGCCGACGCCTTCCGCGCGCTGGGTTGCGACGGCATGGCGCGGGCCGATTTCTTCGTCACCGAGGACATGCGCATCCTCGTCAACGAGCTGAATACCATTCCCGGCTTCACCAATATCAGCATGTATCCAAAGGCGATGGCGGCGAGCGGGGTGAGCTATCCCGAGATCATCGACCGGCTGGTGGCGCACGGTCTGGCGCGCGCTGCGCGCTAGGCGGCGCCTACAGGCTGGTGCGCGCGCGTATCGCGGCGGAAAGCGTACCTTCGTCGAGATAGTCGAGCTCGCCGCCGACCGGCACGCCATGGGCGAGGCGTGTGACCTTCACGCCGGAATCGCGGAGCAGTTCGGTGACGTAATGCGCCGTCGTCTGCCCGTCGACCGTGGCACCGAGCGCGAGCAGCACTTCCTTGACCGCGCCGCCATGGGCGCGGGCGACCAGCGTTTTGAGGTTCAGCTCCTCCGGCCCGATGCCGTCGAGCGGCGAGAGCGTGCCGCCGAGCACATGGTAGCGCGCGTTCAGCGCCGCGGCGCGCTCCAGCGCCCACAGGTCGGAGACGTCGGCGACGACGACCAGCAAGCTCTCGTCGCGCGTCTCGTCGGCGCAGATCGAGCAGGGGTCGCGCACATCGAGATTGCCGCAGACCCGGCAGGTTGAAATCTTGCCCAGCACGTCGCCGAAGGCGGCAGCCAGCGGGCTCATCAGCTGCTCGCGCTTCTTGATGAGATGCAGCGCCGCCCGGCGCGCCGAGCGGGGCCCGAGTCCGGGCACACGGGCGAGAAGCTGGATCAGGCGTTCGATCTCGGGGCCGGCGGCGGCACGGGGCATGGCATCCTCATGAGCGGCAGGGCGGCGACGCGTTCGCCGGGCCAGCCTCTGGTCCGCACCGATCTAGCGCAGCTCATGGCGACGCGCCACGTCCGATGGAAGGTGCGATCACATCGGCGGTAGTCCAGGTCCGGTTTTGCTCGACACCCCGGGAGGGGGTTGGTAACCCGGATGACATTCGATGCCGCAAGGGGAGACGCAATGCCGACGACGAAAGCCGCCGCTCGTACCGCCATGTTCCTGGCACTTGCCGTGCTTGCCTTTTCCGGCACGCCGTCGGCTGCGGCGGGCATCGACGGCGCCACGCTGTCGCTTGCCTGGGGTATTCCCTTCGCCGGCATGCTGCTGTCCATCGCCATCATCCCGCTGGTAGCGGGTCATTTCTGGCACCACAATTACGGCAAGGTGGCCCTGCTCTGGTCGCTGGTCCTGCTTGTGCCCTTCGTGCTGGTCTTCGGCTCGGGGCTGGCGGCGTACGAGGTGGTGCATGCGGCGCTGCTGGAATACATCCCCTTCATCATCCTGCTGTTCTCGCTTTTCACCATTTCCGGCGGCATCCTGCTGACAGGCAATCTGAAGGGCAGCCCGGCGGTAAATACCAGCCTGCTCGCCATCGGCACCGTGCTTGCAAGCCTCATCGGCACCACGGGCGCCTCGATGGTGCTGATCCGCCCGCTACTGCGCGCCAATGACGAGCGGCGCTACAACGTGCACACCGTGGTGTTCTTCATCTTCCTGGTGTCCAACATTGGCGGCTCGCTCACCCCGCTCGGTGATCCGCCGCTGTTCCTCGGCTTCCTGAAGGGCGTCGACTTCTTCTGGACCACGCAGCATTTGTTTCACGACACGGCGGTGGTTGCGGCACTCCTGCTCGCCGCCTTCTATCTGCTCGACCGGTATTTCTACGCCCGCGAGGAGGGGCGCCCGCCCAAGGCGGACCCGACGCCGCAGACGGAGGGGCTGGGCCTGCGCGGCCTGCGCAACCTGCCGCTGCTCGGGGGCGTCATCGCCGCCATCCTGATGAGCGCGCTGTGGAAGCCGGGTATCGAGTTCAACATTCTCGGCACCCATGTGCCGCTGCCCTCGGTGATGCGCGACCTGTCGCTGCTCGCGCTGGCCGGCGTGTCGATCTGGATCACGCCTGCCTTCATCCGCGAGCGAAACGGCTTCGACTGGGAGCCGATCCGCGAGGTGGCGAAGCTGTTCGCCGCCATCTTCCTCACCATCATCCCGGTGATCGCCATATTGAAGGCCGGGGCGAACGGCGCGCTCGCGCCGCTGGTCGCGCTGGTCACCGGCGAGGGCGGCGAGCCGTTCAACGCGGGCTATTTCTGGATGACCGGCCTGCTCTCCGGCTTCCTCGACAATGCGCCGACCTATCTTGTCTTCTTCAATCTGGCGGGTGGCGAGCCGCAGGAACTCATGACCACGCATGCGGTGACGCTGGAGGCGATTTCGGCCGGTGCGGTGTTCATGGGCGCGCTGACCTATATCGGCAACGCGCCGAACTTCATGGTGCTGGCGATTGCGAAAAGCCGCGGCGTCGCCATGCCGAGCTTCTTCGGCTACATGGCCTGGTCCGGGCTTTTCCTGCTGCCCTGCTTCGCGCTGCTGACCTGGCTGTATTTCCTGTGAGGGAAGGCGCGCCTGCGAGCGCGCTTCCCGCGGCCGTCACTCCGCCGCGATGGCCATGCCGGGCTGGGCGTGGCGGACCTCGTCGTCGATCGCGTCCTCGAAGCGGGCGAAATTATCCGCGAACATGCTGACCAGCCGGCGGGCGGTCATGGCGTAGTCCATGCGGCTGCTCCAGTTGCGGGCGGGGTCGAGCAAGCGGGGGTCGATGCCCTCCACCTTCGTTGGCACGGCGAAGCCGAAATGCGGATCCGTGCGCGTCTCGGCGTCGCGCAGGCTGCCGTCGAGCGCCGCCGCGAGGAGGGCGCGCGTTACCTCGATCGGCATGCGCCGGCCGGTGCCGGCCTTGCCGCCGGTCCAGCCGGTGTTGACCAGCCAGCAGTCCACCTCGTGCGCGGCGATCCGCTCGCGCAGCAGGCGGCCATAGACGGCGGGATGACGTGGCATGAAGGGTGCGCCGAAACAGGCCGAGAAGGTCGCCTCCGGCTCGCCCAGCCCGGCTTCCGTGCCGGCGACCTTGGCGGTGTAGCCCGAGAGGAAATGATACATCGCCTGCGCCGGGGTGAGGCGGGCGATCGGCGGCATCACGCCGAACGCGTCGCAGGTCAGCATGACGATGGTCTTCGGCATGCCGGCGCGCCCCTCCGTGCGGGCGCCTTCGATGAAGGCGAGCGGATAGGCCGCGCGCGCATTCTCCGCCAGCGCCGCGTCGTCGAAATCGGGCACCCGGCTGTCGGTGTCGAGCACCACATTTTCCAGCACGGTGCCGAAGCGCTGCGCCGCCGCGTAGATGGCGGGTTCAGCGTCCGGCGAAAGCCGGATGGTCTTGGCGTAGCAGCCGCCCTCGATGTTGAAGATGCCCTCGGCGCTCCAGCCGTGCTCGTCATCGCCGATCAGCGCGCGCGAGGCGTCCGCCGAGAGCGTCGTCTTGCCGGTTCCGGACAGTCCGAAGAACAGGGCGACGTCACCGGCATCACCGGCGTTGGCCGAACAGTGCATCGGCAAAACGCCGCGCTCGGGCAGCGTGTAGTTGAGATAGCTGAACACGGCCTTCTTCATCTCGCCGGCATAGAGCGTGCCGCCAATCAGCACGAGGCCGGCGGTGAAATCGCAGGCGATGACCGTCGGCGAGCGCACGCCGTGCTTCTCCGGCTCGGCGCGGAAGCTCGGGACACACAGCACGGTGAGCTGCGGTACGAAGCCCGCGAGCGCCTCGCGCGCCGGCGGGCGCAGCATGTTGCGCATGAACAAGGCGTGCCAGGCATGCTCGGTATAGACGCGCACGCCGACGCGGTGGGCCGGGTCGGCGCCGGCGTCGAGATCCTGCGCAAACAGGGTACGGGTGCCGGCATGGGCGAGAAAGTCCGTCTTGAGCGCCTCGAACTGCTCGCGGGACAGCGCATTGGCATTGTCCCACCAGATATTTTCCTCGGAGGCCTCGTCGCGGACGATGAAACGGTCGGCCGGGCTGCGTCCCGTATGCGGGCCGGTTTCGGCGGCAAGGGCACCGGAGGCTGTCAGCCGGGTTTCACCACGGGCGATGGACCGCTCGTAAAGCGGCGCTTCAGCGAGGTTCCAGAACACCTTGCCAATGCCCTCAAGGCCGACCGCCTCGATGCCGTGTTGTTCGTTGCGTGTGCCGGACTGGTGCATGTTTTGGCTCCTGACGCGTGACAAACAGGGGCAACCGACGCGCCCGAGGCGCCTTTCTCGCCGATGTTCCGGGACGAATCTGTGGCCAAACCGGGCAGCTATTGGGGCGAATCGATCGTGGTCGCCCGGGCCTTGTCGGCTAGTTCGACCAGCACCTCGCGCATGGCGCGGGCGGTGGTGACGCGGCGCGGGAAGGACAGGCGCCGCACATCCGTGCCGGCCATCAGGTCGCAGCCATCCGGGTCGATGCCGATGATCCGCCAGTCGGCGGGACCGGCGCCGACCAGATGCAGCGCGTAGAGCTGGATGGCGTCGCGGTGGTCCTCATTCATGTGCTCGATCGCGCCGGGCTCGGCGGCGAGAAGCTCGCCCGCATCGGCGACGGGCGTCGCGAGCTGTGCCCCGTCCACATCCATGATGCGGCCAAAACCGGCGACGAGATGGGCGCTGTCCAGCGTCACCCGGTAGAAGGCAAAATCGGCGAAGCCGGCAAAGCCCGCCGCGTCGGGGTGGCGGGCGAGGAAGCGGCGGCGCGCGGTGTCGATATCACTCGGCTCGGTCAGCCGCGCGATGCGTCCCTGCAGGCTGGCGCGCGCGCCCTGCAGTTCATCGCCCATGCGCCGCTCGTCCACCAGTAGAGAGACCCGCGCCTCGCGCTGCAGATTGCGGGTGTGGCGGGCAAGGGCGGAGAGCAGAAGCACGGGCGCGCCGTCCGGCAGAGTGGCGAACTGGACCAGAGAAACATAGGGACCGCCGTCCCCGTCAAGCGTCGCGAGCGCGCCCATGCGGGCCTCGCGGATCAGGCGTTTCACGGCGGCGGCGGGATCGAAATCATCGGTGGCGGGCTGTGTGGCCGGCATGTTTTCCTCCCTCGCAGGACCTTGCTTGTGGTGACTCGGTGGACAGGCTCCCGTCAAGGACATGCGCTAGGTTGGCTAAACGCCTTGAAACGCGCTATTTTCGGTTGAATCAGTTTGCGTGTCACATTCTGGCCACGCCGGCACGGTTCACCGCCGGGGCGGCCTGAACGCCGCCGAACAGGAAAGTGTGCAGATGCCGACCATTGCTCTCGTCGACGACGACCGCAACATCCTCACCTCCGTGTCGATTGCACTGGAATCGGAAGGGTACCGGATTCAGACCTACACGGATGGCGCGACGGCACTCGACGGATTCAAGACCAATCCGCCGGACCTTGCGATCTTCGATATCAAGATGCCTCGCATGGACGGCATGGAGCTGTTGCGGCGGCTGCGCCAGAAGAGCGATATGCCCGTCATCTTTCTCACCTCGAAGGATGACGAGATTGATGAACTGTTCGGCCTCAAGATGGGCGCCGATGATTTCATCAAGAAGCCGTTCTCCCAGCGCCTCCTTGTTGAGCGGGTGAAGGCGGTGCTGCGCCGCGTGGCGCCCAAGGACGGCACGCTGCCGCGCGAGACCGACAGCGCCAAGGTGCTGGAGCGCGGCCTGCTGCGCATGGACCCCGAGCGCCACACCTGCACCTGGAAGGGCGAGAACGTCACCCTTACCGTCACCGAATTCCTGATCCTGCAGGCGCTCGCCACCCGGCCTGGCGTGGTGAAGAGCCGCAACGCGCTGATGGATGCGGCCTATGACGATCAGGTCTATGTCGACGACCGCACCATCGACAGCCACATCAAGCGCCTGCGCAAGAAGTTCAAGGTGACGGACGACAATTTCGAGATGATCGAGACGCTGTACGGCGTTGGCTACCGCTTCAAGGAGTAGCGGCTTCTTGCTCGATACCGCATCCACCCGGCCGCCGGCGGAAGACGAGGAATTCCTCGACGAAGCCGAGGCCGTGGAAGAGGCCGCCCCCCGCAAAGGCGGGCGCTTCGCCGGGCTCCTCGGGGCTTTCCGGCGACTGCGGAATTTCGTCGCCTTCCAGAGCTTCTCCAGCCTTACCCGCCGCATCGTCCTGCTCAACCTGGCGGGCATGTGTGTGCTGGTATCAGGCATTCTCTATCTCTCCGAATTCCGCGCCGGGCTGATCGACGCGCGCGTGCAGAGCCTCCTGGTGCAGGGCGAGATCATTGCCAGCGCCATCGCGGCACAGGCGCAGGTCGAGACCAACGCCATCACCATCGATCCCGAGCGCCTGCTCGAATTGCAGGCCGGCGAGAGCTATGGGCCGGGCGAGGAGGGGTTCGCGCCGCTGGAATTCCCCATCAATCCCGAGCGCGTCGCCCCGGTGCTGAAGCGCCTCGTGGAGCCGACGGGCACGCGCGCACGCATCTATGATCGCGACGGCGCGCTGCTGGTGGATTCGCGCTCGCTCTATTCACGCGGGGAGATCCTGCGCTTCGAAATGCCGGCCCCAAACGCGCGCAAGCCCAACTGGATGGAGCGCGGCTGGAACAGCCTGAAGATGTGGTTCGAGCGCGGCGACCTGCCGCTCTATAAGGATCTCGGGCCGAACAATGGCCGCGGTTACCCGGAGATCGTCGAGGCGCTGCAGGGTCAGAAGGCCAGCGCGGTGCAGGTCAATGAGCGCGGACAGGTCATCGTCTCCGTCGCCGTGCCGGTGCAGCGCTTCCGCGCCATTCTCGGCGCGCTGCTGCTCTCCACGCAGGGCGGCGAGATCGACCAGGCAGTGGCGGCCGAGCGGCTCGTCATTGTGCGTGTCTTCCTCGTCGCCATGGCGGTGATGGTGGTGCTGTCCCTGCTGCTCGCCAGCACCATTGCCGGCCCGGTGCGCCGGCTGGCCGATGCGGCGGAGAGGGTGCGCCGGCGGACGCGCTCGCGTGTCGAGATTCCCGATTTCACCTCGCGTTCCGACGAGATCGGCCATCTCTCCGGCGCGCTGCGCGACATGACGGACGCGCTCTATAGCCGCATCGAAGCCATCGAGAGCTTTGCGGCCGACGTCTCGCACGAGCTCAAGAACCCGCTGACCTCCCTGCGCTCGGCAGTGGAAACCTTGCCGCTCGCCAAGACCGACAATTCGCGCGGGCGCCTGCTGGAAGTCATTCAGCACGACGTGAAGCGGCTGGACAGGCTGATTACCGACATTTCCGACGCCTCGCGGCTCGACGCCGAACTGCAGCGCCAGGAAGCCGAGCCGGTCGATCTCACGCGGCTGCTCAAGACCGTGACCGGCGTGCAGAACGACGTTGTGCGCGGCGACGATGTGCATGTGAAGCTCAGCTTCGAGCATGCGCCCGGCGCCAATGGCGAATTCGTCGTGCCGGGCCACGATTCACGCCTTGGCCAGGTGATCAACAATCTCATCGACAATGCCCGCTCCTTCTCGCCCAAGGCAGGAGAAGTGCGGGTGACCTGCAAGCGGCTCAAGGACGCGGTCGAGATCACGGTCGACGATGACGGGCCGGGTATCCCCCCGCACGCGCTCGCCCGCATCTTTGAGCGCTTTTACACCGATCGGCCGGAGGAGCAGGGTTTCGGACAGAATTCCGGCCTCGGCCTTTCGATCTCCCGGCAGATCGTCGAGGCGCATGGCGGGCGCATCTGGGCGGAGAACCGGCCGGCCGAACCCAAGCCGCGCAGCCGGAAGGCGGCCGCCAAGCCGGTCGCCGAAGCGCGCTTCATCGTCCACCTGCCGGCGGCTTGATGGCTCAGGTCCCCCGCCTTGATGGGACGACGATCCACGCCTCCTGCGTCAGCGTCGGCGGGCGGGGGGTGCTGATCCGCGGTGCTTCGGGCGCGGGAAAATCGCACCTCGCCTTCTCGCTGCTGCTGGCGGGCGGAGCCGGGCGAGTACCCGAGGTCGAACTCGTCGCTGACGACCGCGTGCTGCTGGCTCCCCGGAACGGGCAATTGATCGCCCGCGCTCCGGACACTCTCGCCGGCCTCATCGAGATCCGTGGCGCCGGCATTCGCCGGATGGCCTCGCGCGCCGAGGTCGCGGTCGATCTCGTTGTCGATCTCGGTTCGGGGGACGCGGCGCGGCTGCCGGAGCCGGAGGCCCAGCATATCGTGCTGGACGGCGTGCGCCTTGCCCGCCTCGCCGTGCTGGCAGAGGGCGATGGCGTGCAGCAGGTGCTGGCCATGCTGCTGACCGATCGATTCGAGGGATGACGCTTGGTCACGTTATTATGCTGGGGAGGCGTCCGGCGGGCCTTGCCATTCGTGTGCGGTGCAACGATGATGTGCGCCCCCAGCACAAGGGGTGACCGGGAGCGACACCCCCCGGCACCTCACGCAAATGTATTCGTGCCGGAAATCGGGTGCGGCAGAGCAGGATGATTGGTCTCGTACTCGTAACGCACGGACGCCTTGCCAGCGAATTCCGCGCCGCTCTTGAACACGTAATGGGCCCACAGTCCCAGATCGAGGCCATTACCATTGGCCCCGACGATGACATCGAGCAGCGTCGCACGGACATTGTGGAGGCGGTGGCGGCGGTGAACAGCGGCGGCGGTGTCGTCATACTCACCGATATGTTCGGCGGTACGCCGTCGAACCTCGCCATTTCCGTCATGACCTCGCCGGATATCGAGGTCGTGGCCGGCATCAACCTGCCAATGCTGGTCAAGCTCGCCACGGTGCGCGGCGAGATCCCGATGGCCGAGGCGGTGGTGCAGGCGCAGGAAGCCGGCCGTAAATACATCAATGTCGCCAGCCGGGTGCTGGCCGGAAAATGACGGTGACGACGGAACAGGCCGCCCTCAGCCGGGAATTGCCCATCGTCAACAAGCGCGGCCTGCATGCCCGCGCCTCGGCCAAGTTCGTCCATACGGTGGAGCGCTACGACGCCGATATCCGCGTGACGCGCTGCGGCGAGACGGTCAGCGGCACCTCGATCATGGGGCTGATGATGCTGGCGGCGGCACCGGGCACCACCATTCTGGTCGAGGCTTCCGGCCGCGAGGCGCAGGCGGCGCTCGACGCGCTCGACGCGCTGGTGGCCGACCGCTTCGGCGAGGGCGAATAGCGCGCCCCGCGCTCACCTCTGTCACATAAAGACATCTTTATATCGTTATTGTATTCGCGCGGTCGGGCTGCTATCACCCCGGCCAGCTTATCCGCGCGAACTTCGCGCCCAGGCAGAAGGGACGCCGCACATGGCCATTGCCAGCGAATACATCGTCAAGGACATCAATCTCGCCCCGTTCGGCCGCAAGGAACTCTCGATCGCCGAGACCGAGATGCCCGGCCTGATGGCCACCCGCGAGGAGTTCGGTCCCAAGCAGGTGCTGAAGGGCGCGCGCATCGCCGGCTCGCTGCACATGACCATCCAGACCGGCGTGCTGATCGAGACGCTGGTCGCGCTCGGCGCCGATGTGCGCTGGGTCTCCTGCAACATCTACTCGACCCAGGACCACGCCGCCGCCGCGATTGCCGCCGCCGGCGTTCCGGTGTTCGCCGTCAAGGGCGAGACGCTGACCGAGTACTGGGACTACACCGCCAAGCTGTTCGACTGGCACGGCGGCGGCTACCCCAACATGATCCTGGATGATGGCGGCGACGCCACCATGTATGTCCATCTCGGCCTGCGCGCCGAAAACGGCGACACTGCCTTCCTCGACGCTCCCGGTTCGGAAGAAGAGGAAGTGTTCTTCGCGCTGCTGAAGAAGCAGCTGAAGGAGAAGCCGAAGGGCTATTTCAAGGCGATCGCCGACAGCATCAAGGGTGTCTCGGAAGAGACCACCACGGGCGTTCATCGCCTGTACGACATGCAGAAGGCCGGCACGCTGCTGTGGCCCGCCATCAACGTCAATGACAGCGTCACCAAGTCGAAGTTCGACAACCTCTATGGCTGCCGTGAATCGCTGGTCGACGGCATCCGCCGCGGCACGGACGTCATGATGTCCGGCAAGGTCGCGATGGTCGCCGGCTTCGGCGATGTCGGCAAGGGCTCGGCCGCCTCGCTGCGCCAGGCTGGCTGCCGCGTGATGGTGTCCGAGGTCGATCCGATCTGCGCGCTGCAGGCGGCGATGGAAGGCTACCAGGTCGTGACCATGGAAGAGGCGGCGCCGATCGCCGACATCTTCGTCACCGCGACCGGCAACAAGGACATCATCACCCTCGAGCACATGCGGGCGATGAAGGACCGGGCGATCGTCTGCAACATCGGCCACTTCGACAACGAGATCCAGATCGCGTCGCTGAAGAACCTGAAGTGGGACAACATCAAGCCGCAGGTCGACGAGATCACCTTCCCCGATGGCAAGCGCATGATCCTGCTGTCGGAAGGTCGTCTGGTGAACCTCGGCAACGCCATGGGCCACCCGTCCTTCGTGATGTCGGCCTCGTTCACCAACCAGACGCTGGCGCAGATCGAGCTGTTCGCCAACAACACCGACGGCAAGTACAAGAAGGAAGTCTACGTGCTGCCGAAGTCGCTGGACGAGAAGGTGGCGATGCTGCACCTCGCCAAGATCGGCGTCAGCCTGACCAAGCTGCGCCCCGACCAGGCCGCCTATATCGGGGTCAAGACGGAAGGCCCGTTCAAGAGCGACCACTACCGCTACTGATCGCCGTTTCCGGTCGATCCACGCAAGGGGCGCCGCACGGCGCCCCTTTTTCGTGTCAGAGGTCCTTTTGCATGAAGACGAGATCGAGGCGCTGGTCGAACTTGGTGCCAATGCCGAGCAGCCGGCCGGTCTCGCGGAAGCCGAGCCGCTGGTGAAGGGCGATGGAGGCGGTGTTGCCGCCGGTGATGCCGCCGATCATCACCTTCTTGCCGAGCGTGCGGGCCGGCGCGAACAGCGCTTCCACCAGCACCCGCCCAAGCCCGCGCCCACGTGCCGGCTTGGCCACGTAGACCGAGTGCTCGACGCTGATGCGATAGCCTTCAAAGGGCCGGAAGTCGCCGAAGCTGGCATAGCCGAGCACGTCCGTGCCCTCGGTCGCGACGAGGACGGGATAGCCCTTCGCGTGACGATCCTCCAGCCAGGCGCGGCGATTGGCGACGTCGACCGGCGTGTCGTTCCAGATCGCCGTGGTGGTGAGCACGGCATCGTTATAGATGGCGAGAATGCCGGGCAGGTCGTCTTCGCGCGCCTCGCGCAGGATCATGGGAACTCTCCGTCTGCCGCAGCGGCCTGCGACCTATCGTCCGTTTCAATTTTGCACGGCTGCCGCTGGAATGCCTGCTTCATGTTCCCATATGGCATGAAAGCGGGGCGACCGCTGAGGAGGAAAGACCAAGGGAATGAGCTCGACCGATCCGTTCGACCGTATGCGTTTCACGGTCCGCCGCGTCAGCTGGTGGCAGATCGCGATTGTCGTTGCCGTGGCGCTGGCGGTGGGAACCGCCCTGGCGCTGGTGGCGGCAAGCGTATTCCTTGTGGTGTTCCCCATTGTGGCGATCGCCGGTCTCGCCTACCGCCTGTTCGGCAGCCGCAAGCGCGGCCCCGATGCGGGTGGTCCGACCATCATTGAGGCCGAGTACCGGGTGCTGTCGCCCGACGAGGTGGCGCGCGAGCGCGGCCCGGACCTCGATCCGAACCGCCGGCTGCGCTGAACCCCTCCGGGGCGGGTTCCTACTTCTCGACGAAAGCCTTTTCGATCACGAAATCGCCGGGCTCGGTGGTGGAGCCTTCCTCGAAGCCGCGCTCCTTCAGGATGACGCGCATGTCGTCGAGCAGCTGCGGTGAGCCGCACAGCATGACGCGGTCGTCTTCCTTGTTCAGCGGCGGCAGATCGAGATCGGTGAACAGCTTGCCCGAGGTGATGAGATCGGTGATGCGGCCCTGATTGTGGAAGGGCTCGCGCGTCACCGTCGGGTAGTAGACCAGCTTTTCCAGCACCAGCTCGCCGAAGAACTCGTTGTTCGGCAGCTCTTCCTCGATCAGCTCGCGATAGGCCAGCTCGGCGACCGTGCGCACGCCGTGCACCAGGATGACCTTGTCGTAATTCTCATAGGTCTCCGGGTCCTTGATAAGGCTCAGGAAGGGCGCGAGCCCCGTGCCTGTGGCCAGCAGATAGAGCCGGCGGCCGGGCACGAGATAGTCGACCAGCAGCGTGCCGGTCGGCTTGCGGCCGACAATCACCTCGTCGCCGACCTTGAGATGCTGAAGCCGCGAGGTGAGCGGGCCGTTCTGCACCTTGATCGAGAAGAATTCGAGGGTCTCCTCGTAATTGGCGCTGGCGATGGAATAGGCGCGCAGCAGCGGCTTGCCATCGACCGGCAGGCCGATCATCACGAACTGCCCGTTCTTGAAGCGCAGCGCCGGGTCCCGCGTGGTCGTGAAGGTGAAGAGGTTGTCGGTCCAGTGATGCACCGACAGGACGCGCTCGTGATGGAGATTGCTCATTTACAATCCGTCTAAGTGAAAACTTCCGAACAAACTGGAAGTTCATGTAATTCCGGACGCTCCGTTTACTGCGCATTCGCGCGGCTGTCGACCCTCGCTTGCGCGGTGCCCCCTTGCAGATGAATCATGCGCCGGGAGCGTTCGCGTACCATGCGACGGATCAATCGGGAGAGGACAATGTTCAGCCACATCATGGTGGGCGCGCGCGACCTGCCGCGGATGACGGCCTTCTACGAGGCGGTGCTGGCGCCGCTCGGCCTGGTGCGCGACTTCACCTATGAGGACAGCGGGCCGGCGGGCTCGACCTGGATCGTGCCCGGCCGGCCCTGGCAGCAGTTCTTCGTGCAGTACCCGTTCAACGGGTTGCCCGCGACGTGGGGCAACGGGGTGCAGGTCAGCTTTGCCGCGGCAACCCCGCAGGCGGCCGAGGCTGCGTGGCGCGCGGCGATCGCTCATGGCGGTTTCGATGAAGGCGCGCCGGGCTTGCGGCCGCATTACGGCGCCGATTATTACGCCGCCTATTGCCGGGACCCCGAGGGCAATAAGCTGTGCTTCGTGCACACCGGCGAGGTCGCGGCGCTCGCCGCCGGCAATCTCGCCTGACGGCAGGCGCCTAGATCGAGGGCCTACCGCCCGCCATTGCGGCGCGGCACGTCTTCGTCGCGGCGCTTGTCCTTGTACATCTCGGAATCGGCGCGCTTGACCACCTGCTCCAGCCGCTCGCCGACCGCGCTGGTCGCCATGCCCATGGAGACCGACAGCGTGCTCGACGAATAGAACTGGTTGTTGAGGGCGATCAGCTTCTGGATGTTCTCCATCACCGCCAGCCCGCCGTCTGCATCGGTGCCTGGCAGCAATACGGCGAACTCGTCGCCGCCGATGCGCGCGGCGCAGTTTGGCCGGTCGACGGCCTTGGCGAGCACCTCGCCGGCCCGGCGCAGCAGCGTGTCGCCGGCGGCATGGCCGAGCTGGTCGTTGACATATTTCAGGCCGTTGAGGTCGGCCATGATGATGGTGACGGGGAAGGGGCCCTTGCGCTCCAGCCGGTTCAGCTCGTCAACATAGAAGGAACGGTTGTAGAGCTTGGTCAGCACGTCGTGCTTGCCGAGATATTCGAGATAGGCCTCGGCCTTCTTGCGCGCGGTGATGTCGGTCAGAGCGACCTGCACCAGCGACCAGTCGTGCTCATGGCCCGGCAGCACGGAGAACTGCAGATGGACATGCAGTTCGTCGCCATTGAGGGTGTAGTTCACCACTTCGCGCTGGTGGAACAGCTTGCCGTTCCACAATTCGATCAGCTGCTCGCGAAAATGGCGGTGCATGTCGTCGCGGAACACCGAGCCGATATTGGCGATCAGCGCCGCCTTGCTGGGGGCGGCGAACATTTCCAGCGTGTGCTGGTTCACGTCGATGACGCGCATCTCGCTGATGCAGCGCTGCACGAATTCGGGGTGCACGTCGGTGAAGACGCGCAGGTCCGAAATGCCGCGCGCGCGGATGTCGTCGACCAGCTGCTTGACGCTGGAGAAGTCCTCGACCCAGAGCGAGATCGGCGAGTGCTCGAAAAGGCCGCGCGCATAAACCTCGGCCTGGTCGGCCTGCCGGCGGGCGGTCTCGCGCTCGGTGACGTCCTCGATGGAGAGCAGCACCCGCCCGAGCGAGGTCTCGTAGCCCGGCAGCACGGTGCCCTTGAGCTGGATGTCGAGGCGCTGACCCGCGAGCGTATAGTTCACCGTGTTGCTGACGAAGGTGGTGTGCCCGCTCCACAGCTGGCACAGCTCGTCGACAAACGACTTCAGCATGTCGGCGCGGAACACCCTGTGCAGGTTGGCGACGAGATGGTCGAGGCTATCGGCCTCGTAGAGCGCGAGGGTGCGCTTGTTCACCTTCAGCACGCGGATATTCGCAGAGCATTCCTCGACCTTGCCGGGATGGGCCTGAAGAAAGTCGCGCAGCGAGGTGACGCCCTGCTCGCGCCAGCTGTCGAACAGGTTTCTTAGCCCCGTGTAATCCTCCAGCCACAGCGAGATGGGGGCGAGATCGAACATTTCCGCGTAGTCGCGGCGCTCGGTATCGGTGCCCATCGATGCCTCATCGTTAAGATCGAGCATGTTCTCCAGCCGCTTCCGCCTCGTCCTGTGTTGATGCGTCTCTCCGATTGATCGATCGCAAACACTACCAAATATGGAAGACGACGCGCTTTTTGTGACGCGTAACATCCCTTAGATCGAAACTTCGTCTCCGGCTTGAAGACGCTGTTCAAAGTACTGGACCAATTGGTCCGAAATTATACATGGGGCCGCCGCCGTCACCAGAGCCGCCAGCGCTTAAAAGAACGAAATTCGTCGGAATTTCCAGACAAGCATCCTGGCGGCCGATCAATTTACCGTTGGTCGCTTTGGCCGGCGGGAGTGGTCGCGCTGTATCGCCGCGCGGCCTCGATGGCGAGGCCGGTGCCGACCGAACCAAACGTGTCGCCCTCGACCACCCGCGCACCGGGAAGCGCCGCGACAATGGCGGCGCGGACATGCCGGAGCCGGGTCGAGCCGCCGGTGAGGAACAGCGCGCCGATCCGCTCCGCGCTCAATCCGGCCTGCGCCAGGCAGATGTCGACGCGGCGGGCGATACGTTCGGCAAGGCTTGCCGTATGGGCGACGAGTTCGTCCGGCGTGAGGCCGACGGAGAGCCCGGCTTCCAGCCAGCCGAGATCGACGCTGGCGCTGGAGGCGTCGGCGAGGGCGATCTTCGCCTCTTCCGCCTGCATGGCCATCGTGTGGCCGCGCTGTTCCTCGATCACCCGGATCAGCCGCTCGACCAGCGCCGGGCTCGCCGCCTCGCGCCGCACCTCGTTGAGATCGCGCACGGTCTTGGAGGTGTAGAGCCGGTTGATGCTCGACCAGGTGGCGAGCTCGTGGAAATAGCCGCTCGGCACATCGCGGCCCGGCCGTTTCATCGGGCTGCGATAGCCGAGCAGCGGCATCAGCGCGCCGAGGTTGAGATGACGGTCGAAATCGGTGCCGCCGATGCGCACGCCGTCATTGGCGAGGATGTCGCCGGCACGTTCGGCGCGCGCGTGGCGGGTGGGACTGAGGCGGACGATGGAAAAATCCGACGTGCCGCCGCCAATGTCGGCGATCAGCGCGACTTCTTCCGCGCGCACCTGCTGCTCATAGTCGAGCGCGGCGGCGATGGGCTCGAACTGTGTCGAGACATCCCGGAAGCCAACACGGGTGGCAATGGCGCGGAGCGCCTCTTCCGCCTTGGCATTGGCCGCGGCGTCGTCATCGACGAAGAACACTGGCCGGCCCAGCACGACCTGGTCGAGCGCTGCGCCGGTGTCCTGTTCGGCGTGCTGTTTCACCGTGGCGATGAAATCGGCGATCACGTCGCGGAAGCCGATGGCGCGCCGGCCGATCTGCGTCTTCTCGTCGATCAGCGCACTGCCGAGTACGGCCTTGAGGCTGCGCATCAGCCTTCCGTCCTCGCCGGCAACATAGCGCGCCATCGCGGCGCGGCCGATGGTGAGCTGGCCCTGCCGGTCGTAGAACACGGCACTCGGCACCGTGACCTTGTCGTCCTCCACCCGCGCCAGCGCCGGCGCACCCTGGCGCCAGATGCCGAGCGTGGTGTTGGACGTGCCGAAGTCGAGGCCGCAAAATGCCATGGTCGAGAATTCCACGCGAAGGGGGGCCTCGTTAACGGTTCGGGCCGGATTGTTCAATTGACGTATGGTTGTGGACACGCCACACGAGGGCTGAAAGAGGAGAAAATGTCGTGACACTGCATAACTGGACCATGAAGCACACGGTCGCCGTCGTAGTGATCACCTTGGTGGCGGTGGGAGCCTTCCTGTTCAGCTGGACCTGATGCGCGCCGGCCTTGGCCTGTCCGTCTGGCGAATGTCACGTTGGGTGACTATGTGCAGGGGGTAAGGCTCCCGATCGCGAGCCCTGTTCCAGATGGCCCGCAAGGAGCAGCCTTCACCGTGCAGTCCGATTTCCACTCCCAGGAGAGCGTCGCCGATACGGGAGAGGCCCCGCCGGAGGATGCGTCCCGGCTATCGGAAATATTGAACCGGATCGCCAGCGATCCCACCCGCGAGCGCATTGCGGTGGGTGATTTCCTGCGGGTGATGCAGGAGCGCGCCTTCGGGCCGCTCATGCTGATCTTCGCCTTGCCCAATGTGATTCCGACGCCGCCGGGCACCTCGACCGTGCTGGGGGCGCCGCTCGTCTTCCTGACGGCGCAGCTTGCGCTGGGGCGCACGCCCTGGCTGCCGCCGCTGATTTCCCGTCGCTCCATTGCCCGCAAGGACTTCGCCGCCTTCGTCGCCAAGGCAACCCCATGGCTTGCCAAGGCGGAAACGCTGCTGCGTCCGCGGCTGGGCGTGCTGGCACATCCGCCCGCCGAGAACATCATCGGGCTGATCTGCTTTGTGCTGGCGGTGGTGCTGATTCTGCCGATCCCACTCGGCAACATGCTGCCGGCGCTGGCCATCAGCGTCATGGCGCTCGGCATTCTGGAGCGCGACGGCATCTGGACCGGACTGGGCGCGCTGCTCGCGCTGGCCTCGCTCGGCGTGGTGTCCGGCGTGGTCTGGGCCTTCCTCAAGGCCTCACTCTTCCTGCTGCACCGACTGATCGGCTAGCGCCGCGTTCAGTCGCGAGGCGCGCTCTCAGCCATAGGCGCGTGCGTTCTCAAGCGCGCGGGCGAGCATGGAAAGACATTCGCGCGCCTGCTCCTGGCCGGTCTCGTCGCCATGCAGGCGCTGGGCGATATCGCGCAGGTCGCGGATCGCCACATCCACCGCCGTCAGCAGGTCGATGTCGTAAAGATCGACCTCCGTCTCAACCGGCGCGGGACGGGCGGGAAAGGGAATGATGTTACTCATTTACCGGAACTCGTGGTCGAAGCGGCGCCGCAGGGAGCGAGAATCGCAAGGGGATGACGGGGACGAGAGTGCGCGCAATTGGTTAACGCCATCTTCTCGCCACGTTCGCCGACCGTTCGCGTGACGTCCATTCATTGATGAAATTGAATGCATAATGAATGCAGTCATTTTAGCGATGTATAATTGACATTGAATGGATCGAGGGGCATTTAATCCCTGACGCTCGCGCCCGCGCTGGGTGATCGGCGTCGGGAGGCGTGACATGGAACATCAGGATTGGCCCCGACTTTCGCCCTTCGAGTGCGGCATCAAGGGATGCTGTCCGCGCTGCGGTCAGGGACGCCTGTTCGACGGTTTTCTCAAGCTCGCGCCGCGCTGTGAGGTCTGTGGGTTGGATTATTCCTTCGCCGACCCGGCGGACGGCCCGGCCTTCTTCGTCATCTGCTTCGTCTGCGTGCCGTCAGTGCTGTTCGGCCTGTGGATCGAGGTGGCATTCCAGGCGCCCTATTGGGTGCACCTGGTGACCACGCTGCCGGTCATGTTGCTGACCTGCATTCCGCCCCTGCGTCCGCTCAAGGGCTGGCTGGTCGCCAGTCAATTCTACTATAAGGCGGAGGAGGGGAAGCTCGTGAAGGCCGATCCGCCCGCTTCCCCTTCCGTCTCGGTCCCTGTGCCCGGGCCGGGCTCAGCCCTGCCGCGCTAACGCGACGGCTTTGCCTGTCTCGTGAAAACGCGCCGGCCGTGTGCCGGCGGCACGCAGGTCCTCGCCGCAGCTCTCCGATATCAAATAGGCCAGCTCCCGTTCACGCGGCTCCAGCAGCGGGTCGAGGCGGCGCAGTTCCTCGTCGACCGTGCCGGGATGGCAGTGCACGAGAATGCGCTCTCCCGGCCCTGAGAGGCTGGCGCGGAACACCTCGCGATAGGGCGGGTCAGGGGTGAAGCCGTAGAGGCCGCGAAAGCTGTCATTGGTCGCAAAACCAGCGCGTTCGGCCGCCGGGGCGCTGCCGGCCGCCAAAGTGCCGATGATCGTCGCCTTGCGCCAGCCGAGCCGGCGCCGACGGGCCCAGGCAGAGGGTTCGGTGCAGTTGCGTACCCACAGCGGCTGGCCGGCATAGCGCGCCGTCAGCTCCTCCAGCACGATGCTGCGGATGCCCGGCAGCGCGTGTGCATGCTGGTGGCCGTCGAGAAAGTCGGGCGGCGCGCCCCATTGGTCCTCGAAGGCATCGAGCTGCGCGCGCAATTCGTCGCGAATCGCCGCGCGCGGCAGGCTCCCCGCCAGCGCGCGCAGGATCAGCGGGCCGATCTCGGGCAGGCGCCCGTCCTTGGCGAGGCCGCGTGCCGGCGAGAGCGGGCGCTGGCCGGTGAGGGTAAAGTGCAGGCCGACATCGGCGGGATGGGCGTCGACGAGCTGCCGGAAATCCCCCGCGCGGCGGCGCCATGCGGGCAGGCCGGTCATTGCGCCGGTAGCGGAGAGCCGTCCGCGTTCGATCAGGGTCTCGATTGCATCGCAAACGCCCATGCTCAAACCGTAATCATCGGCGCAAACTACTATGGCTTTAAGGTCATCGTCCATGGGTGTGCCGCGGCCAAACAAACATCACAATCCGAATATACGTGTTCGTGGACTTCACAAGAGGTCGATCTCCTCTAAAGATTTGCAAGGCCGCCTGCCGTCACGGCAGGTCTCAAGTAAAGACAGCGACGATAACATGCCGAGCCTTTCCCGAGGGTTGCCGCGCCTCGTATCGGTGGTGGTGCCCGTATATAACGAAGCCGCCTGCCTGGAGGCCCTGCATGACCGCCTTTCCGCCGTTCTGGATCGTTATCCCGGCATGCAGCGGGAATTCGTCTTTGTCGACGATGGCAGCCGCGATGCCAGCTTCGACACGCTGATCGAGCTCGGTCGCCGCGATCCTTCGGTCAAGGCCCTGCGCTTCGCACGCAATTTCGGCAAGGAATCGGCGATGGCCGCTGGCCTGCGCGCCGCGGTGGGCGATGTTGTGGTGCTCATGGATTCAGACCTCCAGCATCCGCCGGAGGTGATTCCCGAGATGATCGAGCGCTGGCAGCAGGGCGTGCAGATGGTGATCGCGGTGCGGCGCTCGCGCCAGACCGATCCGCTCGCGCGCCGGCTTTTCACCCGCGGCTTCTATCATTTCTTCCAGGCCCTCAGCGAAGTGGACATCCCGGAAGGGGCCGGCGATTTCCGCCTGTTCGACCGGCGCGTGGTCGACGCGATCAACGCCCTTCCCGAGCGCAACCGCTTCATGAAGGGCATCACCAGCTGGGTCGGCTTCCGGCAGGAGGAAATCGAGTTCGAGGTGGCCGAGCGCGCCGGCGGCGTGTCGTCGTTCAATATGCTGGGCTTGCTGCGCTACGCCATTGACGGGCTGTCGTCCTTCTCCATGGTGCCGCTGCGCGTCTGGTCCTTCATCGGTGTCGTGCTGGCCCTGCTCTCCGGCGTCTACGGGCTCTATCTCGTCGGCGAGGCGCTGTTCCTCGGCGTGCGTACGCCGGGCTTTCCCACCATCATGGTCAGCATGCTGTTCGTCTCCGGCGTCCAGCTGATCAGCCTCGGCGTCATCGGCGAATATGTCGGGCGTATCTTCACCGAGGTGAAGCGCCGTCCGCTCTATCTCGTCGCCGATGAAGTGGGCTTCGCCCCGCCAGCTTCGCTCTCCGCGACATCCACCCATGCCAATGGCCGGCATGTCCCCTCGCTCGTGCCCGATGGTCTCGCCTCGTGAGTTTCAATACGTCGGAATTTCCCGCGGCGGCCGTGCGGGCCGCCCCTGCCATCGCGCGTGCTTGGCGCTCGGTTGCCCTGACGCGCGTGGTCAGCCTTGCCGTGTTCGCGGCAGTGGCGGCCTGGATTGTGCTGACCTTCCGTGATTACGGCATCTCCAATGACGAGCTGGTGCAGCACACCTATGGCCAGCTTCTGCTCGCCTGGTATCGCAGCGGCTTCACCGACGATCAGGCGTTCCACTACATCAACCTCTACCTCTATGGCGGGCTGTTCGACCTGATCGCCGCCGGCTTCGAGCACATCGTGCCGCTGCCGCTTTATGAGTGGCGCCATCTGCTTTCCGCCGGTTTTGGCTTTGTCGGGCTCATCGGCGTGTGGAAGCTTGCCAAGCTGCTCGGCGGCGAGAAGGCGGGCATCCTCGCGGTGCTGCTGCTGGCCTTCACCGGCATGTATGGCGGGGCGATGTTCACCCACACCAAGGATGTGCCCTTTGCGGCGGCGATGGTGTGGAGCCTTTATTTCATCACCGCGCTGGTGGCACGGCTGCCCGATGCGCCGGGCTGGCGCCTCAGCATTGGCCTCGGCATGGCGGTAGGCAGCGCGCTCGGCCTTCGGGTCGGCGGCGTCTTCGCGGTGTTCTATCTCCTGGTGACGATCTTTGCCGGCACGCTGGTGTTCCGCGACTGGCGCCTGCCGCTGCGCGTGCTGCCCCGGCTGCTCGTCGCCGGCCTTGTGGCCTTCGCCATCATGGCGGTGACCTGGCCGTGGTCGGTGCTGCCGCCCACCAACCTGTTCAAGGCGATGGGCGCGTTCAATAATTTCGCCTTCGACATGAGCACGGTGATCAATGGCGAGAAGCTGCCGATCGACCAGATTCCGCCGACCTACATGTCGGAATATCTGCTGATCAAGCTGCCCGAGGTGACGCTGTTCGGCCTTGCCGTCGCGTTGGTCATGCTGATGGTGTCGGCGGTTCGCATACTTCGCGGCGGGGCGATGGGGCACTTGCTCGCGGTGCATCCGCGGCGGGTGATCGGCTTCCTGCCGCTCGCTCTCGCCATCGCAGTGCCGGTCGTGTTCACGCTGGCCGATAATCCCCCGCTCTATAACGGCATCCGCCATTTCCTCTTCGTGATCCCGCCGGTGACGGTGCTGGCCGCGCTCGGGATGACGGCGGGCTGGCGGGCGCTGTGGTCGCGCTCGGCGGTGGCGGGGGCCGGTTTCGCGGCGGTGATCGTGGCGCTGTTCGCGTTCAACGTCTCCATCTTCCTGCGGCTGCACCCTTACGAATATGTCGCCTATAACCAGCTCGTCGGCGGCACAGCGGGCGCCTGGGGGCGGTTCGAGGGCGACTACTGGTCGGCGAGTCTGCGCGAGGCGGCGCTGGACCTGCGGCGCGGGCTGGACCATGAGGAGCAGATCGCGACCTCGCACACGCCGCCGCACCGCTACAAGGTGGCGGTCTGCGCGGAGGACGTACAGGTGTCCACCTATCTCGGTCCCAATGTCGACATGGTGGAAGACTGGGATGAGGCGGACTTCCTGCTGACCTCGACCAATATCGGCTGTGACGTGGCGGGAGGCATGCCCTATGCCACGGTTGCGCGGCTCGGCGTTCCGCTCTCCACGGTGACGGATCTGCGCGCGAGGCACAGCTCGGTTCACCAGACGCTGCCGCCGGATGCGGATGACGACCCGTTCACTCCCGATCAGAATGCGCCGGTGGTTTCGCTTAAAGACGCGGGTCCGCAGGTGGCGAAGGCGAAGCCCTGAGCGGGACGGCAAGGATGGGGACGGTGGACAGGCTGCAGGCCGGAACCGGAGCGCGGCGCCGCGAGGCCCTCATGGCGCGGCTGCGGCACATCCTGCTGTTTGCCGTGCTGGGCGGCATCGGCACCGCGGCGCATTACGCGGTGCTGATCGGGCTCGTTCAGTCGGGCCTTGCCGGTCCGGTGCTCGGCACCACGGCGGGCTTCCTCGTCGGCGCCTTCGTCAACTACCAGTTCAGCCGCCATGTGGTGTTCCGTTCCTCGAAACCGCATGGCGAGGCGATGACGAAATTTCTTCTCGTCGCCGGGGTCGGCATGGTGCTGAACGCGGCGCTGATGGCCCTGTTCACGCAGGTGCTGGCCGCGCCCTATCTGCCCGCGCAGATTCTCGTCACTGGCTTGCTGGTGCTCTGGCACTATGGCGGCAACGCGGTGTGGACCTTCCGCGAGAAGCGCGCCGAAGCGAACTGACTCTTCCGCAAGACGCTTGACTCTCGACCCGGAAAGAGTCGTTTTAACGGAACAAAACAGGAACGAACGTGAGCGCGTCATGGGTCGACACCAGGATGTCGCCGCGCTTCGGCAGATGCTCGCCGGGCTGGAGGCGGAGCGCCTGCCGGACGTGGCCAATAGCTTTTCTCTCGGGGGCGGCGGGCCGGAGCAGGCCGGCCTCATCCTGCCGCGCGGCACGCTGCACGAGGTGCAGGCTGCGCGGGGCGCGGACCTGCCGGCGGCCACCGGCTTCACCCTGGCGCTGACGCTGCGCGCGGCACCGGGCGGGCGCCCCATCCTCTGGGTGCGGCAGGATGCGGCGGAGGGGGAACTCGGCCGGCCCGAAGCGCTGGGTCTTGCCGCGCTGGGCCTCGACCCGGCACGGCTGATCCTGGTGCGGGCGCCCGATGCGGGCGAGGTGCTGCGCGCGGCGGGCGATGCAGTGCGCTGCCCGGGGCTTGGCGGGCTGATTATCGAACCCTTCGGTGAACCGAAGGTGCTCGACCTCACCGCCACGCGCCGCCTTTCCCTGCGGGCTGCCGATTCCGGCGTCACTTGCTTCCTCTTACGCGCCACCGCGCGCGAATTGCCGACGGCGACCGCGACGCGCTGGCGCGTGGCGCCGGCGGTCTCCGCCCCTTGGGAGGCCAACGCGCCCGGCGGGCCGGCCTTCCACGTCACCCTGCTGCGCCACCGTGGCGGCGAGGGCGCGCGGCCGGTGGAGGGTGGTACCTGGAATCTGGAGTGGGACCATGAGGCACGTTCCTTCCGCGACCTCGCCGCGCTACCTCGCGCTGTGGTTCCCATTCCTGCCAGCAGACCGGTTGGCGAGGGTGTGCAGGGCGCGGGGCTCGGGGAGGACGGGCTCCTCCGCGCGGGCTGAGGGCCGGCTCGCGTCTGATCCGGGCGCGCCGGACCCATTCGCCCCGACGCCGCTTGTCTTCGTTGAGAAGGTGAAGGGCGCGCTGCGCCTTGCCGCAGTGGACCGCGTGGCGCGTCGGCGCGGCCTCGCCCCCGGTTTGACACTGGCAGATGCCCGCGCGCGCATTCCCGACCTCGCCGTGGTGGAGCACGATCCCGTCGCCGATGCCGCTTTTTTCGAGCAGGTGGCGGATGATTGCGACCGCTGGACCCCGCTTGTCGCGCGCGACGCGGCGGACGTGCTGATGCTCGATATTACCGTGGCGCGGGCCGGCAAGGGCCGCATGGGCGAAGCGGGCATCGTGCCGCCCGGCGGCGAGGCGCGAGCGGTGGCGGGGCTGCCCATTGCCCTGCTCGGTGTGGCGGAGGAGGTGGTGACCGGCCTTTCCCGCGCCGGGTTGAAGACCATCGGCGATCTCGCCGCCCGGCCTGGCACGCCGCTCGCCGCGCGCTTCGGGGAGGACCTGCTGGCGCGGCTACGCCGTGTGTGCGGGGAGGAGGATATCCGCCTCGTGCCGCGCCGGCCGCTGCCGGCGGCGATCGCCGAGCGGCGCTTTGCCGAACCGATCGCTCGCGCGGAGGATATCGAGGCGACGCTGGCCCTGCTGGTCGACGACCTCGCTTTGATGCTGGAGGCGCGCGGGGAGGGTGGGCGCGCCTTCGAGGCCTCGTTCTTCCGCGCCGACGGGGCGGTGCGCCGGCTGAGGATTGAGACCGCGCGCCCCTCGCGCGACCATGCCGCGCTGGCCCGGCTGTGGCGGGAAAAGATCGCGGCGCTGGCCGACCCCATCGACCCCGGCTTCGGGTTCGATCTGGTGCGGCTCGCCGTGCTGCGTGCCGAGCCGCTCACCCCCGCGCAGGTGAGCCTCGACGGGCGCGCCATCGAGGCGGAGGAGGTCGCCGCGCTGGTCGATCGGCTCGCTGTACGCCTCGGGCGCGAGCGGGTGCTGCGCTTCCTTTTGCGCGACACGCATGATCCAAGCCGGGCAAGCGCACTGGTGCCGGCGGGCGATCTGCCGGCCATGTCGCTAGCGCCGCCGGCGGACGGGTTGCCGCGGCCCTTGATGATGTTCGAGCCGCCCCAGCCCGTGGAGGCACTGGCGGAGGTGCCCGACGGCCCGCCGCTGCGCTTCCGCTGGCGCCGCGTGGTGCATGAGGTAGCCCGTGCAGAGGGGCCCGAGCGCATTGCCGCGGAATGGTGGCGCCAGCCGCAGGACATCCCCACCCGCGATTATTACCGGGTGGAGAACCGCGAGGGCCGGCGCTTCTGGCTTTTCCGCGCCGGGCTTTATGACCGCGAGCCTGGCGAGCCGCGCTGGTTCCTGCATGGCCTGTTTGCGTGAGGCAAGGGAGCATGTCATTCCCCCACGACCCATTACCGAACAGCGCGGCGGATATTGCCGACCCCGGCGGGGCGGGGGCGCCTGCGCTCATCCATCTATTCGCGCCGCGCGCCGCCAAAGGCACGTCGCCGGACGGCGAGGAGGGCGCGGCACACGCGCCCGAGGGTCCGCCTGCCTTCGCGGAGATGGTCGCTGCCTCCAACTTCTCCTTCCTGCGTGGGGCCTCCACAGCGGAGTGGCTGGTTTTACAGGCGCTGCGGCTCGGCTATGCCGGCCTCGGCATCGCCGATCGCAACAGCGTGGCCGGCGTGGTGCGGGCCCATGCGGCGCTGCGGGACATAAAGGAGCGCTTTGCCGGCTTCTGGAAGGTGCCTCGGTGCGAGAGGAAGCCGCCAAAGCCGCAAGCGGAGGACGCGGCTACCCGCCTCCTGCGCCTGTGGGCGGAAACGTCGGCTGATGCCGGCCTGGGCCCGGAGCTGCCGCCTTTCACCCTCGTGGTGGGTGCGCGGCTCGCCTTTGCCGATGGCACGCCCGACATCGTCGCCCATGCGCAGACGCGCGCGGGCTGGGGTCGGCTCTGTCGCCTGCTCACGGAGGGAAATCTGCGCGGCGGCAAGGGCGCGTGCATTCTTTATCGCGAGGACCTGCTGGCGGATGCCAGTGGACTCTCGCTCATCCTGCTCCCGCCGGACGATGTGCCGGCAAAGCGTCTCGCCGCTCTGCGTCCCCTGCTGGAGAGCCTGCATGAGGCGGCGCCCGGCGCGCTCTGGCTCGGCGCGCGGATGGGGCGCCGGGGCGATGACCGCCGTCGCCTCGCCGGCCTGAAGGCGCTGGCGGCGCCGCTTGGCGTGCCGCTGCTCGCCACCAATGACGTGCTCTACCACCATCCCGACGAGCGCGACCTGCAGGACGTGCTCACCTGCATCCGTGAGGGCACCACGCTGGAAGCGGCCGGGCGGCTTCTGGAGGCCAATGCCGAACGGCACCTCAAAGCCCCGGCCGAGATGGCGCGCCTGTTCCGCGATGCGCCGGAGGCCGTTGCGGAGACCCTGACCTATCTCGCCTGCATCGATTTCTCGCTGGATGAACTGAAATATGAATATCCCGAGGAGCCGGTGCCGCCGGGCTACACGCCGCAGGCCCGGCTTGACGAACTCACCTGGCAGCGGGCGGCTATCCGCTATCCCGATGGCGTCCCCGATAAGGTGAGGGATCAGCTCAAGAAGGAGCTCAGCCTTATCGACGAGCTGGGCTACGCCTCCTATTTCCTCACCATTCGCGACATCGTCGATTTCGCGGAGAAGCGGCGCATCCTGTGCCAGGGGCGCGGCTCGGCGGCCAATTCCGCCGTCTGCTATGCGCTCGGCATCACCGCCGTCGATCCGTCCGAGAGCGAACTTCTGTTTGAACGATTCCTCTCCAAGGAGCGGCGGGAGCCGCCGGACATCGACGTCGATTTCGAGCATGCGCGCCGCGAGGAGGTGATCCAGTACATTTATGAGCGCTATGGGCGCCACCGTGCCGGCATCGTCGCCACCGTCATCTCCTATCGCCCGCGCAGCGCCCTGCGTGATGTCGGCAAGGTGTTCGGCCTCACCGAGGACGTTACCGCCCGCCTCGCCGGCACGGTGTGGGGAAGCTGGGGCCGCGAGATCACCGACAGCCAGACGCGTCAGGCGGGGCTCGATCCCGCCAACCCCACGGTGGCGCGGGCACTCAGCTTCGCGACACGCCTGCTCGGCTTTCCGCGCCATCTCTCCCAGCATGTCGGCGGCTTCGTGCTGACGCAGAACCGGCTCGACGAGACGGTGCCGATTGGCAAGGCGGCGATGAAGGACCGCACCTTCATCGAATGGGACAAGGACGACATCGACACGCTCGGCCTGCTGAAGGTCGATGTGCTGGCGCTCGGCATGCTCACCTGCATCCGCAAGTCGCTCGACCTGCTGGAGCAGCATGAAGGGATCGAATGGGGCCTCGCCGAGGTGCCGAAGGAGCAGCCCGATGTCTATGCCATGCTGCAGACGGGCGATTCCATCGGCGTGTTTCAGGTGGAAAGCCGGGCGCAGATGAACATGCTGCCGCGGCTGAAGCCCAAAAATCTCTACGACCTCACCATCCAGGTTGCCATCGTTCGGCCCGGCCCGATCCAGGGCAATATGGTGCATCCCTATCTGCGCCGGCGGGACGAGACCGATCGGGTCACCTATCCCTCGCCGGGGCCCTCGCATGACCCCGATGAACTGAAAAGCGTGCTGAAACGCACACTCGGCGTGCCGCTATTCCAGGAACAGGCGATGAAGCTTGCCATGGTTGCTGCGGAGTTCTCGTCGGAGGAAGCCAATGGCCTGCGCCGCGCCATGGCGACCTTCCGCAATCTCGGCACCATCGACCGCTTCCAGCACATGCTGATCGAGCGCATGGTGGCGCGCGGCTATGAGCGCGCCTTCGCCGAGCGCTGCTTCGAGCAGATCAAGGGGTTCGGCGAATATGGCTTTCCCGAGAGCCATGCCGCTTCCTTCGCCAAGCTGGTCTACATCTCCGCTTTCATCAAATGTCGCTATCCCGCGATCTTCGCGGCGGCCCTGCTCAATTCGCAGCCCATGGGGTTCTACGCGCCGGCGCAGATCGTGCGCGATGCGGGCGAGCACGGCATCGAAATCCGGCCTGTCGACGTCAATTACAGCCATCACGACAACACGCTGGAGCGCGACGCCCCCGGCCAGCCGCTGGCGCTGCGGCTGGGGATGCGTCAGCTCGACGGGTTCACCGAGGCGTGGTCGGAACAGCTCGATGCGGCACGGGCCGGCGGTTTCTTTGCCGATATCGAGACGCTTTCCCGCCGCTCCCGCCTGCCGGTGGCGGCTCTGCGCAAGCTGGCGGATGCCGATGCGTTCGGCTCCATGGGGCTCGATCGGCGCGAGGCCGCCTGGGCCGTGCGCCGGCTACCGGACGATGCGCCGCTGCCGCTGTTCGCCGCGGCGGATGCGCGCGAACTCGGCAGCGACCTCGACGCGCACCTGCCACTGATGCCGCTGCCCGAGCAGGTGGCGGTCGATTACCAGACGACGCGGCTGTCGCTGAAGGGCCACCCGATGGGCATGCTGCGCGCGGTGTTTTCGCGTGAGGGCGTCTTGTCCAGCGCCGGGGTCGCGGCGGCGCGCGACGGGGCGTTGGTGCGCGCGGCCGGTGTCGTGCTGGTGCGCCAGCGGCCGGGCAAGGGCAACGCTATCTTCATGACGCTGGAGGACGAGGCCGGCATCGTCAATGTGCTGCTCTGGGCGCGCCAGTTCGAGCGTTATCGGGGCGAGGTGATGGGCGCCCGTCTGGTGGTGGTGGAAGGGCGGGTACAGAAGAGCAAGGAGGGGGTCGTGCATGTGATGGGCGAGCGGGTATTCGACCGCTCCGCCGAACTCGGGCGCCTGTTCGAGGATCCCCGCCATTTGCCACGTCCGCAGGTCGATCCCGGCCAGGACGAGCGGGTGCGCGGCAAAGCGGGCGAAGGGCATTTGCTGGCAGGGCGCCGTTCCGGCCATGGCCATCCGCGGCAGGTGCGCATCCTGCCAAAGTCACGCGACTTCCATTGAACGGCGCGCAGGGGCGCGCGTGCGGTCTGTCGCGCGCGCCACGATCGGTGCTAGATCGGAGGCGACACGGCGCCCGCGCGCCCGACCCGCTTTATCAGGAGACCAGCATGGCCGGCCGTTTCGACGATTGGGACAAGGACGACAAGGGTCATCTCAAGGTGTGGCCGATGCAGGCCTTCACCACCGCGCTGTTTGGCGCGGAGAAGGTGGGCCTGCGCATCGAGATCGGCACACAGGCACCCAAGCCCGGTGAGCCGGTGCCCGCGCTGCAGCTGGTGCTCGATCCCGTGCAGGTGCGCCAGCTCGCCGACGCGCTGGCCGAGGCCGAGGCGCGCCTCGCCAATGCGCATTTTGCCACGCTCAGCCAGCCGGGAAATAGTTGAGCGGCGCGCTCAGGCTGCCAGATACTGCGCGTCGGCCTGGTCGAGCCGGCGGCGGATCTGCGTGACGATCAGCTGGTCGTCCGGCTGGCAATTGTCATAGGTCAGCCGCTCGCCCGCCTTGACCGGCTTCAGCACCCGCGCCCGCTCGGCGATGCCGAGCGGCAAGGCGAAGCTGTCGCGCGCCTCGCGCCAGGCCATGGTGAAGCCGCGATAATCATATTCGCCGATCTTGCCGAGCACATCGCCGGGATTGAGGTTGCGCTTGGCCACCGCCGTGCATTCGGCCACCGGATGGTCCAGCACTTCCATGTCCGGCGTACCGTGCAGCACGGCGCGTACCGCCGAGAGCGGCACTTCGAGGCTGGTGAGGTGATAGGGGCGGATCAGCGCGAAGCAGGGGCCCGGCCCGACCTTGAGGTCGATCATGCGCTCCATCACGCGCGGGTGGCGTGGCTTGACAATGCAGAACACGCCGGGCGCCACGCCCTTGCCGAGGGTGAAATCGACCACGCCGGTGCGCGAGAGGATGCCGCCATCCTCCTTGGTGCACAGCACCTGCGCCAGCACATCGCGGTCGGCGTGCGGCCCGTGCATACCCGGCACATCCGGCACGAGGCCGGTGGCGTTGGCGAGCGCCGTCATCTCGACCATGGTCTTCGAGCCGTCGACAAACTCGACCAGCATGCGCGGATTCATGTTGCGCGCCCGGGCCTCTTCCTCGAACTCGTCGGGGACGGCGTCCGGCTTGAAGGCGTTGTTCTTGGCCTTGCCGGCGCAGACGATCTCGAAGCCGAGCGACTGGGCGAAGCCGATCAGTTCCACGGTGGCGGCGGGCTCGTCGCCGGCCGCGCCGGTGAGCACCACGCCGGCGGCGCGGGCCTCCTGCTTGAGGAAGCGGCCGATGGTGATGTCAGCCTCGACGCTGAGCAGCACCACATGCTTGCCGTTGTGGATCGCTTCCAGCGACACCAGCGTGCCGATGTTCGGGCTGCCGGTGGCGTCGATCACCACGTCGATGTGGCCGGCGGCGCACATGGCGCGGTAGTCGTCGGTGATGACGAAATGACCGGCCTCGATGGCACGGTCGATCTGGCTGCTGGTGGAGACGGTGACGATGTCCTCGCGCCGGTGGCCGGCCATCAGCGCGGCATCGATCGCGGTCTGGGCGTTGAGCTCGACCACGGCGCCGATACGCACGCCGGGCATGAGCGCGGCCTGCACGATGAGATCGGTGCCCATCTGCCCCGCACCGGCGAGACCGATGGTGATGGGCCCATGCGTTTCGACGCGCCGCGCCAGTTCGGCGGCGATGCCGGAGCGGACAATCCCGTTCTGGACGAACATCAGCGAACTTCCTTCCCCCGGCAGGCGCGGCGGGTGCGTTCACCCGGCCTCACCTTTCGGTACTCAACAATTCGGCCGCGCACAAATGTTCCGTGCGCAAACCCTGTTTTCCTACGGCGTATCGCCCGCCGGCGCCACCTTGGCGAGGACGGCGGCGGCGGTGATCTCGTCGGTGATGAACACGGTCGGGCGAAGCAGGCGCAGCGCGCCGATCACCGCCTCGGTCTTGCCGGGGCCACCGGAGGTGAGGATGCGCTCGGGCGTCGCCTGCAGCGTCTCCAGCGGGATCGACATGATACGGGTGTTGATCGGGTGGTCGATCACCCGCCCCTGCGTGTCGATGAAATTATAGACGACATCGCCGACCGCGCCGGCGGCGATCAGCGAGGCCCAGTCGGCCTCGGAGAAGAAGCCGAAGCGCAGCGAGGTGCTGTCGCTGTCCATCTCGCCGACGCTCACCACCACCGCGTCCATCTCGCGCGCGAGCGTATAGACGGTGCCGAGGCCGCAGCGTTCGATCAGCGCCTTCTTGGTCTCGATGCTGTCGACGATGGCGGGGGCGGCGATGAGATGGCAGTCGGCCTGGAAGATGCGCGAAAGCTGCCAGGCGAACTCCGATGGGTTGTACTGGCGCGCCTTGGTGATGCCGCCGAGCAGCGAGATGACGGAGACGTTGGCGACCGCCTTCTCGTCGATGAAGCCGAGCGCGCGCATCAGTGTGCGGCCCCAGCCGAAGCCGATCTTCATGTCGGGGCGGATGAGGTCGGAGATGAACTGGCCGGTGGCGGCGCCGATGGCGCTGGTCGGGTCGGCGAGTGGCCCGGACAGCGGGGCGACGATAGCCTCGCGCAGGCCGAAGGTCTTCTGCAGCTCCATTTCGAGCCGCGGCAGTTCGGCGATCTCGCGCGAGAGCGAGATTTTCACCTCATTGAGCGCGCGGGCGTCGGCGAGCAGGCGCACCACGGTGACCCGGCCGATGTCGAGCGCCTCGGCGATGGCACTCTGGGTCATGCCCTCGACATAGTACATCCAGGCGGCGCGCAGCCGCAGCCGGGCCGAACGGCGACCGGTCGCGCTAAGATCGCCGTGCGAGACCGGTTCGGCAAAGCCGCCCGGCTTCGTCGTGGCGGCTCCTCCCGACATGAGCACGATTCCCTGATGGATGTTTTGCCGATGCTATAGAGGACGGCGGCGGCTTCATCAAATCGTCATCTGCCACCGCGCGACGTTCCTCTTACGCAAAATCCCGCTTGTGAACGCGTCACGCGCGAGTCACGCTGCACGGAACAGCCAACCGCGGTCCCCATGTCCCACGACGAAACACTGAAGCTCGACGACTTTCTCTGCTTCGCCGTCTATTCGGCCAATCACGCCTTCAACCGCGTCTACAAGCCGATCCTGGACCGATTGAGCCTGACCTACCCGCAATACCTCGCCATGGTCACGCTGTGGGACGCGGATGGCGTGACGGTCGGCCAGATCGGCGAGCGGCTGATGCTGGAGACAAACACGCTCACCCCGCTGCTCAAGCGGCTGGAGAGCGCGGGGCTGGTGCGGCGCGTGCGCGATGTGAGCGATGAGCGCCAGGTGCGCATTCACCTCACCGAGAAGGGGCGGGGTCTGCGCCAGCAGGCCGAGGACATTCCCGGCAAGATCGGCGCCTGCATCGAGCGCGACGGCGAGGCGATCTCGGCGCTGACCGATGAACTCACGCGCGTGCGCAACACGCTGATGGCGCGCGTCAAGCCCTGAGGTCGGTTTCGGCCTCCGGCTGCGGGACGTCCGGCTGGTGGCCGGCGTCGCCCTCGATGAAGCGGCGATGGCGGGCGATTTCCACCGCAAGGAAATCGAGGAAGGCGCGTACGCGTGGCGAGTGCCTGAGATCCGGGTGAGTGAGCAGCCACAGATCGGCGGCGTAATCGTCGTCGGGCGGGGCGAGCCGCACCAGTGAGGGGCGTGAATCGCCGATGAGGCAGGGAATGTGGCCGATGCCGATGCCCGCCTCCACGGCTTCTGCAAGACCCAGCACACTGTTGATCTTGTAGGCGACGCGGTCGGGGGCGACGTTCTCCTGTACGAATTTCACCGCCTTGAGCGCGCCCAGCGTGTCGCCGAGCGACACCCAGTTGCGCGCGTCCAGCTGTTCCTGCGTCACGTTGCCGGGCTCGGGGAAGTCCTGCGCGCGGCCATAGAGCGCCCAGGCGATGCGCGCGATGCGCCGGCCGACGAGATTTTCCGGCGGATGGTCGGTGGCGCGCACCGCGACGTCGGCGTCGCGCTTTGAGAGGTTGAGCGCCTGATTGCTCAGCACGATGTCGAGGCGCACTTCCGGGTAGCGCTCGCGGAAGGCGGCGAGCATCGGCATCAATAGTTCGATGAGCAGCGAATCCGGCGTGGTCACGCGCAGTTCGCCGGAGGGGGCGGGCTCGCGGCCGGCGAGCTTGCGCCCGACGGCGGTGATTTCCTCGTCCAGCCGGTTGGCGAGAGCTACCATCTCCTCCCCGGCCGGGGTCAGCGCATAGCCGGTGCGGTGGCGCTCGAACAGCACAGCGCCGAGCGCTTCCTCGATCTGCTTCAGACGGCGGAACACGGTGGAGTGATTCACCCCGATCATCGCCGCCGCTGCCGGCAAGCCGCGGGCATCCGCCACCGCCTTGATCAGCCGGAAGTCGTCCCAGGCGAGGTTCTTGAAGGGCTCGGCCATTAGGGGTCTCCTCCTGCCAAGAGGCAAGGTGTTGTGATGGCTCGCGAAATGCCGGAATCGCGATGCCAGTCATCGTAACAGCAGGAGTGACATTGCGTCAACGCAATTGATGAGGTCTGGCATTGCGTCATTGCCGGGTTATCTTCCTCACCAAGACGAGCGCAGGTCGCGCTCACCGAACATGACGAGCGCCAGACGCGCTCGATCCGAGGGCAAGATCATGAACCGCAACGGCATCCATCACGTCACGGCCATCGCCGGCAATGCGCGGCGCAACGTCGAGTTCTACACCCACACGCTGGGCCTGCGCCTGGTGAAGAAGACCGTCAATTTCGACGATCCCGGCACCTACCATTTCTATTATGGCGACGAAGCGGGTTCGCCGGGCACCATTCTCACCTTCTTCCCGTGGGACCATGTGGCGCCCGGCCGGCTCGGCGTCGGCGAGACGCAGGAGACCGCGTTCCGCGTGCCGGCCGGCTCCATCGGCTACTGGACGCAGCGTTTCGTCGAGAAGGGCGTGGCGCACAGCGCCCCGGTGAAACGCTTCGGCGAGAGCGTGCTCTCCTTCAAGGACCCGCACGGCATGCGCCTCGCGCTGGTCGGCGTGCCCGGCATTGAGAACGCCCCGGCGTGGATCGGCACGGATGTTCCCGCCGAGCATGCGATCCGCGGCTTCCACAGCGTGAACCTGCTGCTTGCCGAGGCAGCGCCCACTGGAGCCATCCTCACCGACATCTTCGGCTTTACCGAGATCGGTCGCGAGGGCTCGCTGGTGCGCTTCAAGGCCGAGGGCACGGAGATCGGCAGCATTGTCGACATCCATGCGGCCGGCGGCTTCCTGCCGGCCCGCATGGGCGGCGGCTCGGTGCATCACATCGCTTTCCGCGCGGCCGACGACGCGGCGCAGGAGGAGATGGTGCGCAAGCTGGTGGAGAACCACGGCATCCGCACCACGGAGCAGAAGGACCGCAACTACTTCCGGTCGGTCTATTTCCGTGAGCCCGGTCACGTCCTGTTCGAGATCGCCACCGACGTTCCCGGCTTCGCCGCGGACGAGGCTCCGGCTCATCTGGGCGAGGCGCTCAAGCTGCCGGACTTCCTCGAAGGCCGCCGCAGCCAGATCGAGGCGGTTCTGCCCGAGATCGCCTGACACTGTTTCCTGACATGACGGCGCCGCCTGCGGGCGGCGCCGCTCCATCCATCCGAACGAGGAGGCTGCCATGAGCGACACCGCCGCGCTTTCCTTCGTGCATCGTTATGAGCCCGGCACGGACGCCGCCGCTCCCCCGCTCCTGCTGCTGCACGGCACCGGCGGCGACGAGAACGACCTGATCGGGCTCGGCCGCCTGCTCTCGCCTGGCTCCGCGCTGATTTCCCCGCGTGGAAAGGTGCTGGAGGGCGGCATGCCGCGCTTCTTCCGCCGCCTGCGCGAAGGCGTGTTCGACGAGGACGACGTGCGCGTCCGCGCCGCCGAACTCGCCGGCTTCATCGCGGAGGCCCGTGCCGCCTATGGGCTCGCTGCGCCGGTTGCGGTCGGCTTTTCCAACGGTGCCAACATCGCCGCCGCCGTGCTGCTGACGCAGCCCGACGTGCTGGCCGGGGCGGCGCTCCTTCGGGCCATGGTGCCGCTGGCCGATCCGCCCGCGGCCAACCTCGGTGGCAAGGGCGTATTGCTGCTCTCCGGCGCGATGGACCCGATCGTGCCCGAGGAAAACGCCGCCCGTCTCGGCGCGCAGCTGCGGGCCGCTGGCGCCAGCCTCGATCATCGCACGCTCCCCGTGGGGCACGGCCTGTCGCAGGCGGACGTCAATCTCACGCGCGACTGGCTGGCCGGTCCCGCCCGCGCGGCCGCCTGATCGCGCGAAACCCGCCCTCCCGGAACCAGTAGCCTGGAACCAGCCGGCCTCCTGCGCATTGCTGCCACGGTGCGCGTGCATCACTATCGCACCGTGGTGGCAGTGACGGGAGACGGCACATGAAGTGGGAAGACTTCCGGCGCAGCGACAATGTCGAGGATCGACGCGGTGGCGGCGGCTTCGGCGGCGGGCGCCTGCCGGGCGGACGCGGCGGGCTGGGCATTGGCGGGCTGATCATCGTCGGCCTCATCGCCTGGGCCACCGGCATCAATCCCGCCGTGCTGATTGGCGGCGCCGAAATCCTGATGGGCGACGGCTCCAGTCCGCAGCAATCGCAGCCCGGGCCTTCCCGCAGCCCCGCGCAGAAGCAGCCGCAGGACCAGCTCGGCCAGTTCGCCAGCGCCGTGCTCGCCCAGACCGAGGATGTGTGGACGCCCATCTTCAAGGCGCAGGGCAAGTCCTATCAGGAGCCCGGCCTGGTGCTGTTCTCCGGCGCCACCCGCTCGGGCTGCGGCGCCGCCCAGTCTTCCATGGGGCCGTTCTATTGCCCGAATGACGAGAAGGTCTATCTCGACGTATCCTTCTTCCAGGAGATGAAGCAGCGCTTCAAGGCGCCGGGCGATTTCGCCGCGGCCTATGTCATCGCCCACGAGGTCGGCCACCACGTTGAGAACCAGATCGGCATCCTGTCGCAGGTGCAGGCCCGCCAGCGGCAGGTCTCGCGCAGCGAGGCCAATGCGCTGTCCGTGCGCGTCGAGCTGATGGCGGACTGTCTTGCCGGCGTGTGGGCCTATCACGCCAATGCGCAGTGGCGGATTCTCGAGGACGGCGACATCGAGGAGGCGCTGAACGCGGCCTCCGCCATTGGCGACGACCGGCTGCAGAAGCAGGCGCAGGGCTTTGCCGTGCCCGACAGCTTCACCCACGGCACCTCGGCCCAGCGCGCGAAATGGTTCAAGACCGGCCTGCAGTCGGGCAATATGAAGCAGTGCAACACCTTCCAGGGCAGCATCTGACTGCGCCCCCCGCGAGGCCGATCCATGAGTGCCGACCCTGCCGCGAAGCCTTTCGTCGCCTTGTCCATCGCCGTGCTGACGATTTCCGATACCCGCACCGTCGTCGACGACCGCTCCGGCAACACGCTGGTGGAGCGGCTGGAAGGTGCCGGCCATCGCCTTGCCGCGCGCGCCATCGTGGCGGACGATGTCGAGGCGATCCGCGCGCAGGTCTCCAGCTGGATCGCGGATCCAGCGGTCGACGTGGTCATCACCACCGGCGGCACCGGCTTCACCGGCCGCGACGTGACGCCGGAAGCGGTGGAGCCACTGTTCGAAAAGCGCATGGAAGGCTTCTCGACCATCTTCCACCTGATCTCCTTCCAGAAGATCGGCACTTCGACGCTGCAGAGCCGGGCAACGGCGGGTGTGGCCAATTCCACCTATATCTTCTGCCTGCCGGGTTCGCCCGGCGCCTGCCGCGACGGCTGGGACGGCATCCTCGCCCAGCAGCTCGACATCAATCACAAACCCTGCAATTTCGTGGAAATCCTGCCCCGCCTCGACGAACACCTGAAACGGGGCAAGCTGCGCACGCCGGTGTGAGAGGCCTCAGCTTTCCGGCAGCAGCATCTGCGAGCGGAGCAGCACGAGGCGCGAGCGGCCGACTTTGGCGATGAGCCGGCGTGCTGCCCGAGGGCCGGCCTCATAGCCGCCAAGCGTCTCATAAAAGCGCCGATGGATCAGCAGGCCCTGCTCGGGGCGCGGGCGGCCGGTGAGGGCGTGGCGCGCCACGGCGGCCGCTTCCCTGAGGCGCGGGGCGACGCCGAAACCATCCAGCGCCAGCCGGAAGGTGGCAGCGCGGCGCTCCGTGGCACCCATGCGCTCGATCTGCTCGACAAAACCGCGCACCTCGCGCGTCCAGCCCTCCTGAAGGAGGCCGCCGGGGGCGAGGAACATCAGCCATGGCGAGCGCGCCGCCTGCGCCGCGAGCTGAAGCCGCGCGCCGGCATCTTCCGGGCCATGCAGATATTCGCAGCCGGCGGCATCGGCGATCTCGGCGACATCGGACGAGGTGCCGCCGTCGACCAGCAGTACTTCGCGCACGATGCCCGTGGCCGCGCCGGGAACCAGCGCGGCAAGGGTCGGGATCAGCAGGGCGTGCGTCTGGCCCGTGGGGATGACGACCGAGATCAAGCGCTCAGCTGCCTTTCGACAAGTGGGGGTGGAATGGGGGCGGAACGGCCCGTGGCGAGTGCCTTTTTGCCTAACGCACGGGACAACGAGCGTATAGCGCCATGTGGCGAAATCCGACATATGTTCTTGATATGTTCTCGTGCCAGCGCTAAGAATTCCGCATGCAACGTCGCCCAAGCGAAAGCCTCGCCGCTCCGAAGGTCCCGCCGAAGCATCTCGGCCGGCTGGCCGAGGAAAGGCGCGCCGAGAAGATGGTGGAACGCCGCGCTGCCGCGCGCGACCTTTCCGCCCTGTCGGATATCGACGCGGTGCCCGACGCGGCGATGCCCGCCTCCGTCATCGAGGGCGGGCGACGGCGTGGGCGTGGCGCGCTGTCCAATGCGGCGGGCCGCTTCGAGCCGCATGCACGCGAGGCATTCGACGATGGCTGGCAGCGGCTCGACGACCTGCCGCCCTTTCGCACCAGCGTGACGGTGGAAAAGCCGCGCACCATCATCAACCGCAACGATTCGCCCGATGTCGGCTTCGACCGCTCGATCAATCCCTATCGTGGCTGCGAGCATGGCTGCGTCTACTGCTTCGCGCGGCCGACCCATGCCTATCAGGGGCTCTCCGCCGGGCTCGATTTCGAAACCCGGCTGTTTGCCAAGCCGGATGCTCCGGAACTTCTGGCCAAGGAACTGGCGAAGGCCGGTTACGAGCCGCGTACCATCGCGCTCGGCATCAATACCGACGGGTACCAGCCGATCGAGCGCGAATGGCGGCTGACCCGGCGCATCCTCGAAGTGCTGAGCGACTTCGGCCATCCGGTTGGCATCGTCACCAAATCGGCGCTGGTGCTGCGTGATCTCGACATCCTCGCACCGATGGCGTCGCGCGGGCTGGTGAAGGTGGCGCTCTCGGTCACCACGCTCGACCACAAGCTGGCGCGCATCATGGAGCCGCGCGCGGCCACGCCGCAGCGCCGGATCGACACCATCCGGCAGCTGAGCGAGGCCGGCGTGCCGACCGCCGTGCTGGTGGCGCCGGTCGTCCCCGCCGTCACCGACGCCGAGCTGGAGCGCATACTCGATGCCGCTGCCGCTGCCGGGGCTTCGGAGGCCGGCTATGTCATGCTGCGCGTGCCGCTGGAGATCCGCGACCTGTTCAAGGAGTGGTTGCTGGAGCATTTTCCGGACCGCTACCGGCATGTGCTGTCGCTGCTGAAGGAAATGCACGGCGGCAAGGAATATGATTCCACGTTCGGCCAGCGCATGACCGGGACGGGCCCTTATGCCTGGACCATGGCGCGCCGCTTCGAGATCGCCACCGAGCGGCTCGGCCTCAACCGCCGGCATCTCAGGCTCACCACGCGCCACTTCCGGCGTCCGCCGGCGAAGGGCGAGCAATTGTCGCTGTTCGGGGAGGGAGCATGAACACCGCAGAAGACACGGACAATGGAACGGTGCCGTTGACCGGCAGCGTCGGGCGGGTGCCCCGCGCAGGGGCGCGGGCCGTGCCGCCGCTGCATGTGTCGCTGATCACGCTCGGCGTTGCGGATCTCGAACGCTCAATCCGGTTCTACGAGGCCCTCGGCCTCACCCGGCGGGTGCGCAAGGCGGAAGGCGCCGCGTTCTTCGAGGCTGGCGGGGTGGCGCTCTCGCTCTATCCACGCCACGAACTTGCCGCCGATGCCGGGGTCGTTCCGGGCCGCGCCGGGCAGTTCGGCGGCTTCGCCCTTGCCTGTAACCGTGCGAGCCGGATCGAGGTCGACGCTACGCTCATCCGCGCGGTTGCCGCAGGCGGTCGGGCGCTGCGCCCGGCGCAGGCAACGTTCTGGGGCGGTTATTCCGGCTATGTCGCCGATCCAGACGGGCACGCCTGGGAGGTCGCGCACAATCCCGGCTTCCCGCTGGGGCCGGACGGCCGGCTCAGTCTGCCGGAGTGAGGTGGGCTCGGGAGAGGCGGCCGGCGCATGGATCGACGCGCCGGCCGGTCTGTCGCGTCAGTTGGCGCCGAGCAGCGGCGCCAACTCCTTGTCGAGTTCTTCCGGGCTCATTGCGCCCGGCACCTTCTTGCCGTTGATGAAGAAGGTCGGCGTGGAATCGACGCCGAAATCCTTGGCGCCGCGCTCGGCCGTGGCGTTGACGTTCTCGGCCAGCTTGGCGTCGCTCAGGCAGGTGTTGAACTGCTGCTCGGTCATGCCGCTCTGCTTGGCGATGGCCAGCAGCGCCTGCGCCGGGTTGTTGGTGAAGGCCCAGCTCTTCTGGTTGTCGAACAGGACGTCGACCATGGGGTAATACTTCCCCTCGCCACCGCAGCGCGCCAGCATGAAGGCGGCCTTGGCGACGATGTCGAGCGGGAATTCGCGCAGGATGAATTTCACCTTGCCGGTGTCGATGTATTTTTCCTTCAGCACGGGATAGGTCGTCGCGTGGAAATGCGCGCAGTGGCTGCAGGTCATGGAAGCATATTCGACGATGGTGACCGGCGCGTCCGCCTTGCCGAGCACCTGATCGGGCAGCGGGCCGGGTTCCATGAGCTTCGCCATGTCCACCGTCTGCGCCTCGGCGCGGCCGATGAAGGAGAGCTTGCCCGCGCCGAACCCGTCGGGGCCGGAGAAGGCGATGAAGGCGGCCATGGCTAGCGCCTACAAGCAGCGCGCGATCATGGCAACGGTACGGCAGGTGGAATCTCCGTCACCGCTGCGTGAACGTGTCGGGCGGCCGCCGCGGGGCCGTCGAGGCGGTTTCCTGGCGCTCACGGGCGACCAGCGCGCCGAGCCGCGCCAGTGCGCTCGCGAGTGCGGTGTCCTCGAAGCCGCCGAACCGCTCCAATCGACGGGCCACGGCGCCGCAGGCTTCCGCATCGGGTTCGCTGAAGCGGCGTGCGGGCGCCCGCACAACCGGCATCGGTCCCTGCCGCAGGGCCAGCCGGCCAATGCAGCGCCAGCCAAAATAGCGGTTCACGCGTTCGACCACGACCGGGGCGTCGTGCTGAAGCTCGATGGCATAGCCGCCTTCGACGCGCACATGCAGCACGCCGGGCTCCCCGCTGTCGGCGCGGGACGGCCAGGCGAGCTTGATCGGCAGCGCCCGCGCCGCCAGCGTCTCACCGACGATGTCGGCCCAGCGTGTGACGATCTCCACCGAGGCGATCCCGCGCTGGCGGCAGCTCTCGGCGATCGTGGCGTCGATCAGGTCGGCGAGCGGGGCGGGTCCGCGGCGGAAGCGCTTGGTCGACATGTTTCCTGCGGGCAATGAAGAGAGCGAGCAGATAGCCCTTGCCGGCGCGGCGGAGGTCTACCACCTTTCGGCGGCTCCGAACCGGAAGCCGCCAAGCCAGAAGATTGCATGCCGCGCCCTGTTGATCCAGCCACGTCGACGTCACAAGGGCTGCCCGCCTGCGCGCCTCCCGATCCGCGCGCCTTACTCGCCTGGTACGACCGGCATCGCCGGGAACTGCCCTGGCGCGCTCCGGCGGGCCGGCGGCAGGACCCTTACCGGGTGTTCCTGTCTGAGATCATGCTCCAGCAGACCACCGTGGTGACGGTGCAGCCCTATTATCACGCCTTCCTTGCCCGCTGGCCGGATGTGGCGGCGCTGGCCGCCGCCCGGCTTGAAGAAGTGCTCTCGGCCTGGGCCGGGCTCGGCTACTACGCGCGCGCCCGCAATCTACATGCTTGCGCCCGTGCGGTGGCCGAACAGCATGGCGGCGTGTTTCCTGACACGGAGGCCGAGCTGCTTGAGCTGCCGGGCATCGGGCCCTACACGGCGGCGGCTATCGCGTCCATTGCCCATGAGCGCCGGGCGGCGCCGGTGGACGGCAATTGGGAGCGCGTCATCGCCCGGCTCTTCGCGGTGGAAGAGGAATTGCCGCGGGCGAGGGCGAAGCTGCGCGCCTTGGCGCTTACGCTGCTGCCGCAGGCCCGCTATGGCGACTTCGCGCAGGCGATGATGGATCTGGGGGCCACGGTGTGCACGCCGCGCAAGCCTGCCTGCATCCTGTGCCCTTGGCGCTCGAACTGCGCGGCACAGGCGGCCGGCGTTACCGAACAATATCCTCGCAAGGCGGCGAAGGCCGCGCGCCCCACTCGGCAGGGCGTCGCCTTTCTCGTCGTGCGGGCAGATGGCGCGGTGCTGGTGCGCTCGCGCCCCGCGCGCGGGCTGCTCGGCGGCATGAGCGAAGTGCCCTCGACTCCGTGGGAGCCGGGCGGAACGGCGAATCCGGCCGGGCACGCGCCGCTGAAAGCGGACTGGCAGACGCTCAATGCCGGTGTCACCCACGTCTTCAGCCATTTCGCCCTTGAACTGGCTGTCTGGCGCGCGCGGGTGCCCACTTCCACCGCGGCTCCACAGGGGTATCGGTGGGTGCCAAGGCAGGGCTTCGACGAGGAAGCATTCCCGTCAGTGATGCGCAAGGTATTGGAGTATATCGATTAAATCCGCGTGACCGGTCTGAACCGACGCCGCCATCGTGCGTTATCCCGGCAGACCGCACCTGATGCGGCATTCATGGAGAACGCAACGATGGGTAGCGCAGCCGATAAGGCCAAGGGCCTTGCCAACGAAGCGATGGGCAATGTGAAGCAGGGCGTCGGCAAGGCGACCGGCTCGCGGAAGCTGGAAGCCGAAGGCAAGGTGCAGGAACTCAAGGGCGAAGGCCAGCAGGCCGTCGGCAAGGCGAAGGACGCGGTCAAGAAGGCCGCCAATCTTTGACCGATCACGCCTGAAAACGATAAGGCCGCCCATTGAGGGCGGTCTTTTTGTTTGTTCAGTCCATCAGCCCGACATGGCCCGGCAGGGCGGCGACGCGTGCGAGCCAGCGCCGCACGCCTGGAAACCTGACCAGATCGTAGCCGCCCTCCTCCGCGGTGTGCGTATAGGCATAGAGCGCGATGTCGGCGACGCTGAAGGCGTTGCCCGCGAGCCAGTCGGCGCCTGCGAGCCGCCTCTCCATGACGGTGAGCGCGTGGTTGCCAGCCTCGAGAAGCTGTGCGAGCCGCTCCGCCGTCGCCAGATGCGCGCGCTCCTCATAGATGAACAGTGACCGTCTCACCGCGAGAGCCGGCTCGTGGCTGTACTGTTCGAAGAACAGCCATTCATAGGTCTTCGCGCGTTCATAGCGGTCCGTCGGGATGAGGGCGCTGCCCTCCGCCAAATAGAGCATGATCGCGTTCGATTCGGCGAGGAAGCGTCCGTCGTCCAGTTCCACCGTCGGCAGCTTGCCGATGGGGTTCTTGGCGAGGAAGGCCGCATGGCGGGTCGAGCCGTCGCGCGCGGACATGGTGACGCGGTTCAGCGGCACACCCAGATGCGCGGCGGCGAGGCGAACCTTGTAGCTGTTGCCGGAGTCCGGCACGTCATAAAGCGTGATCACCGGCCGTTCATTCCGCCGCCATCGCCATTTCCGAGCGCACGACCGCGCGCAAGCTGTCGATCGGCTTCAGCCCCTCGCGGGTCTCGATGTGCCAGTAGGTCCAGCCATTGCAGGCGTCCAGCCCCTGCGCCATGGCGCCGGCGCGGTGGATCGAACCGATCTGGCCGAGGCCCGGGGCGGTTTCCAGCGACAGCATGCCATCGGCGCGCACCATGGCCCGCACGCGGGACTTGGCGTCGGTGAGCTGCGTGCCGGGCATCAACAGCCCGCGCTCGATCAGCGAATTGAAGGCGATGCGCGGCGCGTCACGCGCGGTCGGTGCGGTCGCGAGAGCGAGGTCGGGCAGCGGCTCGACCGCGTCGATGCGCGCCTGTGCTGCGTCCGCATAGGACGGATCGCGCTCGATGCCGACAAAATGCCGGCCGAGGCGCTTGGCCACCGCCGCCGTTGTGCCCGAGCCGAGGAAAGGATCGAGCACCACATCGCCGGGCTTGGAGGCGGAGAGGATGACACGGGCCAGTAGCGCTTCGGGCTTCTGCGTCGGGTGCACCTTGTGGCCGGCCTCGTCTTTCAGCCGCTCGCCTCCCGAGCAGATAGGGAACAGCCAGTCGGAGCGCATCTGCACATCCTCATTGGCCGCCTTCAGCGCCTCGTAATTGAACGTGTAGCCTTTCGCCCCAGGCTCGCGCGCGGCCCAGATCATCGTCTCATGCGCATTGGTGAAGCGGCGGCCGCGGAAATTCGGCATCGGGTTGGTCTTGCGCCAGACGATGTCGTTGAGGATCCAGAAGTCTAGATCCTGCAGCATCGCGCCGACGCGGAATATGTTGTGGTAGGAGCCGATCACCCAAAGCGTGCCGGTGGGCTTCAATACGCGGCGCACCGCCAGCAGCCAGGCGCGGGTGAAGGCGTCATAGGCCTGGAAGCTCTCGAACTTGTCCCAGGCGTCGTCGACTGCGTCGACCCGGCTGTCGTCCGGGCGCTTCAGTTCACCCTGGAGTTGGAGATTATAGGGCGGGTCGGCGAAGACGAGGTCGACCGAGGCTGCCGGGAGACGCGACAGGGCGGCGACACAATCCCCGCGCAGGATGGTGTCGAGCGGAAGATCGGCGCGGGACAGGCCACCATGGGTGGGGGACGACAAAGACGCGATGCGGGATGCCCGGCGGGCTTCCCCATTACGAACCACCTTCATGGACGGCTACCTGACGCTGGATGACGCAACAGAACTCGTATCCACAATCTCCGCTGTGCAGGGTAAACAGCGGGTAAAGCCATGCCTACGGAGCCGTTTTTGGCCGAGATGCCCGCCTTCCTGCCCGAGAACCCGCCGCTCTCTCCCGTCTCGCGCTGGCATGGCGACGGGCTGATCGCGCGTTCCGTCCGATTCGCGCTCACCGTCATGGCGCCGATTACAGTCGGGCTGATCGTCGGTGTGGACATCTGGCTGATCTACGCCCTGGTGACCTGCATCCTGGCCTTCACGCTCGACACCGGCGGGCCGGCGCTGCACCGGCTCGGCTTCATGAGCACGGCTGGCATGGTGGTGCTGCTCGGCACCGGCATTGGCACGCTGGCGGCCGGCCATATGGGTTTGACAGTCCTTGCCTTCGCTGGCGTCGGCGTGCTGTACGCGCTGGTGGAGAGCATCCATCCAAGCGCGGCGGCGGGGGCCCGCTTCATGTGCCTCACCCTCGCGATCGGTGCGCTCTATGCGCCGCTGCAGCTCACGGACGTCGCCGTCGTGGCCGGCTTCGTCATCTATGCCTGGGCGATCTCGCTGGCGTGGGATTGGGTCACCGGCCTTCGCCGTCCGTCCACGGCGCCGCTGCCACGGCAGGTGTTCGCGCGCCTTCGCGCCACGGAGCGTGAGCGCTGGGTGTTCGCGCTGGCCGTCGCGGTAGCGGTGCCGCTGGCCTTTCTCACCAGCCTGTCGCTGGGGCTGCACCGCCCCTATTGGGCGCTGATCGCCATCGTGCTGGTGCTGCGTGCCGATGCGATGTCGAGCCGGCGGCTGATGGAACAGACGCTGGTGGGCACGGCGCTCGGCGTCGCGGTGGCGCTGCTTTACGGCCATCTGCTGCCGTCTCACACCGCCCTGCTGCTCGGCATGGCGGTGGCGGCGCTGCTGCGTTGGCCGGCACAGCAACGTCACGGCGCGCTGGGCATGGCGGTGCTCACCGTCTTCATCATGCTGCTGCTGGAACTGGTCGCCGGCAATGTCGGCAGCGCGACGCATGACATTGTGGAGCGTCTCGTCGACATGGCGGTGGGCTGCGTCTTCGCCATGGTCGCGCTGGGGCTCGACCGGCTCGGCCAGGCGCTGTTGCGCCGTTGCCGGTAACGATCTCGTCGGGATCAGTCCGGCAGGCGCTGTGGTGTCCGCCGGTCGCACAGGGCGATGCCGCCCAGCACCAGGGCAAAGCCCAGCGCATGGTGGAGGTGCAGCACCTCGCCGAGCAGGCCGACGGCGAGCGCAGAACCAAAGACGGGCACGAGCTGGAGGAATTGGCCGGCGCGAGTGGGGCCGATCAGCGAGACGCCGCGCGCCCAGAGCACGAAGCCAAGCGTCGGCAGGCTGGCGACATAGACAACGATCCACGCGGCCTTGCCAAGCTGATCGTTGGGGATGCCGCTATTGGCGATTTCCCAGAGGGCAAAAGGCGCGAGGGCGATGAGGCCGAAAGGGATCGAAACCGCGAGCGCCGCTGCGGCCGATAGTCGGGTGGGGAAGCGTTTCAGCAGCACGGCATAGAGCGCGAAGGCGGAAATGCCGAGAAAGAGCATCAGGTCGCCGCTGTTCAGGTCGAGGGCGATGAGGTTGCGCACATCCCCGCGCAACACGATCAACGCGACGCCGGCGGTCGAGACCGCGAGGGCGAAGCGGGCGCGCAGGCTGGTGCGCTCGGCGAGGATGAGCCAGCCGAACAGGCCAACCACGATCGGCGCGGCGGAACCGATAATCGAGCCGTTGACTAGGCTGGTCCGCGCCAAGCCCGCATAGATCAGCACGGTGAATACCGCGATGTTGAGGATGCCGTGAAGGGCAGCAGGAGAAGCAGCGCCAGCAGCCAGCGCGCAGCAGAAAGTGTCGCTGGCGGCATCACATGGGCCGCGACATGACCGGCGAAGAAATTGCCCGACCACAGCAGCGCAGCGCCGGAAAGTGCCAACGTGGCGAGAACGGCCGGTGAGCGCGCGAGGCCCGCGCGTGCCGAGCACGCGGTCCGGGAAACCAGCGGAGTCAACGTGTCTGCGACGAATGCCATGACGCGCCCCCTGAACGTTCCGTGTCGAACGCTGCCGATGTCGATATAGGTCAGTGTAGTTGACCTAACTCGGCATGTCCTTGCGTTCTCGCGGCGCGGAAAGCGACGGCTTGGCAGAATCTGCCGTCAGGGGCGCTTTTTTGTGCTTGGACTGTCGCTGCCTGTTTTTTCAGCGATGAAATCCGGTGCGGTGGGTGCGGCACGCAGATGGTCGAGCGGCAAGCGCCGGCTTTCCTTCACCCGCTTCAGGGCCAAGGATGAGCGCACCCCGCGTACCCCCGGAAGGCCCATGAGGATGTCGTGTGCGAAATGGGCGAAGTCCTCGAGGTCCTCGCAGACCACGTTGAGCAGGTAGTCACTGTCGCCCGTGACGCTGTAGCAGGCGACGACCTGCGGCAGCGCCAGCACCGCCGCCTCGAAGTCGCGCGCGGCTTCGTCCACCTGCCGTTCCAGATGCACCTGGATGAAAGCGAGCACCCCGAGACCAAGCCGGGAGGCATCGAGCCGCGCCTGATAACCGGCAATCAGGCCTTCCTCCTCCAGCCGCCGTGTGCGCCGAAGGCACGGCGAGGGCGACAGGCCGATCCGCTCCGACAGCTCGGCATTGGTCAGGCGATGGTCTGCCTCCCTATGCGGCTCATGCGGCAGGATCGGCTGTCAGGCCGCAGTTTGTCAGCAGAAGCTGGCGATCGGCAATAAGCCTTTGGTCAGGAGTGTTGCCTTACTCGCCTTACCTCGTCCCGGCCGGCCGTATGTCTCCCCGCGGTCGTATGTGCATTGGCGAGCGATCCCGGCTATGCGGCTTCGCCTTCGGCCGGGATGACAGGGTACCACTTGAACTTGTGGTTCGCGCGCGGCACCCTCTCTCCATGAGGTTCACCCGCCTTCGTCTCACCGGCTTCAAGACATTTGTCGAGCCGACGGAAATGCTGATCGAGCCCGGCCTCACCGGCGTCGTGGGCCCGAATGGCTGTGGCAAGTCGAACCTTGTCGAAGCGCTCCGCTGGGTGATGGGCGAAAGCTCCTACAAGGCGATGCGCGCCGAAGGCATGGACGACGTCATCTTTGGCGGCTCGACCACGCGCCCGGCGCGCAACACCGCCGAGGTCGTGCTCGTCGTCGATAATGCCGACCGCTCCGCGCCCGCCGTGTTCAACGACGCCGACCTGCTGGAAATCTCCCGCCGCATCGAGCGTGAAGCAGGCTCCTCCTACCGCATAAATGGGCGCGAGGCGCGGGCGCGCGACGTGCAGATCCTTTTTGCCGACGCCTCGTCCGGCTCGCGCTCGCCCTCCATGGTGCGGCAGGGGCAGATCGGCGAGATCGTCGGCGCCAAGCCTTCCGCCCGCCGGCGGCTTCTGGAAGAGGCGGCGGGCGTCGCCGGACTGCACGCCCGCCGGCACGAGGCGGAGATGCGCCTGCGCGCCGCCGAGACCAACCTTACCCGCCTCGACGACGTGATCGGCCAGATCACCGGCCAGCTCGACGCGCTGCGCCGCCAGTCCCGGCAGGCGGCGCGCTATCGCGTTGTCACCGGCGACATTCGCAAGGCGGAGGCTGCGCTGCTCTGGCTGCGCTGGCTGGACGCGGCCGGTACGCTGAACGAGGCCAGCCGCGCGCTCGATCTTGCCGTGCGCGACGTCGCCGCCCGCACCCTTCAGCAGGGAGAGGCCGCGCGTGCCGCCGCTATCGCCGCCCATGGCCTGCCGGGCCTGCGCGAGGCGGATGCCGCCGCGGCCGCCGCTTTGCAAAGGTTGAGTTTGGCGCGTGGCGAACTGGACCGGGACGAGGCGCGTGCCAGCCTGCGCCGTGATGAGCTCGACCGCCGGCTCTCCCAGCTTGCCGGCGATATGGAGCGCGAGCGGGCCCTTGCTGCCGATGCCGGCGATGTTCTGGAGCGCCTCGCTGAAGAAGCCGAGGAGATCGCCGCCGCGCAGGAAGAGGCGGCGGATGCCGAGGGCGCTGCCATCGAGGCACGCGAGGAAGCCGGCGCCGCGCTGCTCGATTCCGAGCGCGCCTTTGCGGAGGCAACCGCGTCGCACGCCGAGCGCGCCGCCCGGCGGGGGGCGCTGGAGCGCGCGGTGCGTGAGGAAGGCGAGCGGCTTGCCAGACTCGAGCGCGAACTCGCCCAGTTCGTCGAGCAGCGGCGCCAGCTGGAAGCGGACGCCGATGCCTCCCGCCTCGACGCACATCGCGACAGGGCCGAGG
>QFQD01000054.1 GCA_003241485.1 Ancylobacter novellus | reverse complement strand
GATCAGCTCAGCGGATGAACTCGATGGTGTCGAGCGCGATCAGCTGGCTGCCGTCGTAATTATTGTCGTGCAGGCGACACAGCATGAAACGGTCGGCCACTTCGATCGGGCCGTAGGCCGTAATAAGGTCGCCGCTGCGCAGCTTGATCGTCAGCGCATGCTTGCGGTCGTCCTTGGCCACCTCCCGCAGAAGGTCGCAAATCTTGCGGTCCGTCGTACAGATGTTCATGGCGTTTCTCCCGTAACGTCCGCGCCGCGTGGATCGCACCGGCACATGCCGGGGATACGGCTTATTCTGGACGCAAACAGGCACCGGACTATCCGGTTCCCTACCGACCCCGCCGTGACGGCCCTAGCCCGCGACACGACGGGCGCGGCGCTTGCGCAGCACCGCAATGGCGGCAAGCGCGATCAGGATCACCCCCATGGAGAACACCGTGGTCACCGTGCCCAGCGCGTAGAGCACCGGGGTCGTGACATTGGTGGTCATGCCGTAGATCTCCAGCGGCAGCGTGTTGAAGCTGCCCGAGGTCATCAGCGTGCGGGCGAACTCGTCATAGGAAAGGGTAAAGCCGAACAGGCCGACGCCGATCAGGCTTGGCAAGATTATGGGCAGCACGACATGCGCGAAGGTCTGCCACGGGCTGGCGCCAAGGTCGCGCGCGGCCTCCTCATAGGCCGGATTGAAGCGGTTGAAGACCGCAAACATGATGAGCAGGCCGAAGGGCAGCGTCCAGGTGAGATGCGCGCCGAAGGCGGAGGAATACCAGGCCGGCTCCAGCCCGAACACGTTGAAGGCGAGGCCGATGCCGAGCGAGATCAGGATCGAGGGCACGATGAGGCTGGCGATGGTGAGGTAGAACAGCGGCCCGGCGCCGAGGAAACGACGGCGGAAGGCCAGCCCGGCCAGCAGCGACACCACGACCGTGGTCAGCATGGTCATGAGGCCCAACACCAGCGAGCGCGTGAAGGCGCCGCCGAAATCGCCCACTGCCTGCTGCTCGAACAGGAGGTTCTCGAACCAGCGCAGCGACGTGCCGTTCATCGGGAAGGTCAGGCCGCCATTCGGCCCCTGGAACGACAGGATGAAGATGGTCGTCAGCGGTCCGTACAGGAACAGCACGAACAGCACGAAGAAGGCGGTGAGCACATAGAAGCCGGGGCCGCGCTTTTCGGACGTCATCCGATGCCTCCCCGTGAATCGTCATCCCGGAACGGCCGCATGGCCGTATCCGGGATCGCATGACATTGGAGAGCGATCCCGGCTCTGTGGCTTCGCCTCCCGCCGGGAGGACGGCTGGCGATGCTCTTCACTCCCATCTCACAACTCCTTGCGGATGTTGACGATGCGCAGGATGGCACCAACCAGCAGCAGCACGATGATGAGCAGGATCACCGCATTCGCCGCCGCGGCCGGGTATTGCAGCAGCGCGATCTGGTTCGCCATCATCAGCCCCACGGAGGCCGATTGCCCGCCGGACATGAAGCGCACGGTGATGAAGTCGCCCATCACCAGCGTCACCACGAAGATCGAGCCGATGGCGATGCCGGGCTTGGCCAGCGGGATGATGACGTTGGTCAGGATCTGCCAGCCATTGGCGCCGGCGTCGCGCGCGGCCTCGATCAGCGCACGGTCGATGCGCATCAGCGTGTTGAAGATCGGCGTCACCATGAACAGCGTGTAGAGGTGCACCATGGCAAGCACCACCGCGAAGTCCGAGAAGAGCAGGAACTCCAGCGGCTGGTCGATCAGCCCCAGGTTCATCAGCGTCTGGTTCAGCAGCCCGTTGCGGCCGAGGAACGGGATCCACGAGATCATGCGGATGATGTTCGAGGTCAGGAACGGAATGGTGCAAACGAGGAACAGCACCATCTGCATCGTCGCCGAACGGATGTGGAAGGCGAGATAATACGCCACCCAGAACCCGACCAGCAGCGTCACCGCCCAGACGATGACGGTGAATTTCAGCGTGTTGAGATAGGTGTTCCACGTCACCGGTGAGGTAATCGTCTCCTCGTAATTGGTGAAGACGAAGGCCGGGAAGATCTGGATCGAGTCGTAATCCCAGAAGCTCACCATCACGATGGTGGCGATCGGCAGCACCAGGAACGCCGCGAGGATCAGCGTCAGCGGCGTCGCCTGGAGATAGGGAGCTAGGCGCGACAGCGTCATGCGGGGCCGATGCCTCTGGTTTCCTTCGCCATGGCAGGGCTTTGCCCGGCCATCCACGTCTGCTTCTTCCGGAAAGTCGTGGATCCCCGGGGGCAAGCCCCGGGGATGACGTCACATAGGCGGACAAAGCCTCACGCGGCGATGAACTCGTTCCAGCGGCGGACCATGTAGCGGTCCTCGTCCATCACCGAGTTCCAGCAGGCGACCGCGCCCATGCGGTCCTTGAAGGAGCCGCCGTCGCGCACCGCGCCTGCCGTGTACATCACCTTGCCCTCCGGCGAGAGGATGTCCGCCTTGGCCGGCTGGCCGAGCATCCAGAACGCCCATTCGTCCGGCGTCATGTTCTTCTCGGCGGTGGAGAGTACCGCGGAATAATAGCCCTGGCGGTTGAGGTAGGCGCCGACCCAGCCGGACAGGTACCAGTTGATGTACTCGTATGCCGCATCGAGCTGCGCGCCCTTGAGGTGCTTGGCGATGCCAAGGCCGCCGCCCCAGGCGCGGTAGCCTTCTTCCAGCGGCTGGTAGACGCAGGGAATGCCCTTCGAGCGCACCGCCGCCACCGCCGGCGACCACATGGACTGAATGACCACCTCGCCCGAGGCCATCAGGTTCACGCTCTCGTCGAAGGTCTTCCAGAAGGCGCGGAACTGGCCGGCCTTCTTGGTCTTGATGAGGAAATCGATCGTGGTGTCGATCTCCGCCTTGGTCATGTTGCCCTTGTCGCCGTATTTGATGATGCCGGCGCTCTCGCAGATCATCGCCGCGTCCATGATGCCGATGGACGGGATGTTCAGGATCGAGGTCTTGCCCTTGAAGGCGGGGTCGAGAATGTCCTTCCAGTTCTTGATCGGGCGGCCGACGAGATCGGGGCGGATGCCCAGCGTGTCGGCATTGTAGATGGTCGGGATCAGCGTCATCCACTCGGTCGGCGCCTTGGCGAAGACCTTGGATTCCGGTCCTTCGACGAAGCCGACCGTGTTGGGCGCGGTGCCCTGGGCGATCTTGGATTCCGGCGTCAGCTTGCCCGTGGTGAAGATCGGCACGATCTGATCGTAATACTTGATCTTCTTGACATCCATCGGCTGCAGCGTGCCGGCCGGGAACACCTTCTTGCAGATCCAGTATTCGATGTCGGCGATGTCGAAGGAGTTGGCCTGCGTCACCACGCGCTGCGTCACAGCGTCGGAATCCAGCGCGGTCATCTGCAGCGTGATGCCGAGATCCGCCTTGCACTTCTCGGCGATGGCGTTGAGGTTCGACACGCCGGTGCCGAACTGGCGCAGCGTGATCGGGTTCTGCGCCCAGACGATGGGAAAGCCCGTGACGGCGCCGCCGCCGACCGCCAGCCCGCCGAGCGCGGCCGCGCCCTTCAGCACGCTGCGGCGGGAGACACCCGCCTTCGCGCCCGCACCCATGTTCTTCTTGGTCATCAAAGTCTCCCGAGCGTTTTGGCCGGCAGCGCCGGCGAGCATGTCCCCAAATATCAGGCGGAAGGCGAAGGCTGCAGGATGTGGACGTCCTGCGAAGTCCAGGCGAGCGGCACGGCATCGCCTATGCTGAGCGGCGCGTCGAAGAAGGCGGTCTCCGGCACCTGCACGGAGAACTCCTCGACGCCCGGCGCGGCGAGGGCGATCTGCACTTTCTGGCCGTGATACTCGATGTTCTGCACGAGCCCGGTGAGCCCGCAGCCGGGCACCACGCTGTCGGCCAGCCGCACGCGATCGGTGCGCACGGCGATCTCCACCGGCGCACCCGGCTCCAGCCCCGCCGCACCCGGCGCGTGGAAGGAGGCACCCCCCGGCACTTCAAAGGTCGCGGTATCGCCGCTGACCTGCGACACCCGGCCGGCAATGACATTGTGGTCGCCCATGAAACGGGCCACGAAGGCGGTGGCAGGACGGTTGAACACCTCGCGCGGCGTCGCCGCCTGCTCGATGCGTCCGCCATTCATCACCACAACGAGGTCGGAGAGCGCCATCGCCTCCTCCTGGCTGTGGGTGACGTGGATGAAGGAGATGCCGAGCTGCAGCTGCAGCTTCTTCAGCTCCTGCCGCACCTTGATCTTGAGGAAGGGATCGAGCGCGGAGAGCGGCTCGTCGAGCAGCAGCGCCTGCGGATCGGTAATCAGCGCGCGCGCCAGCGCCACGCGCTGCTGCTGGCCGCCGGACAGCTGCGCCGGCCGGCGCTCGGCGAGATGGTCGAGCTGCACCAGCTTGAGCATCTCCATCGCCTTGGCGCGGCGGGTGAGCTTGTCCACGCCCTTCATCTTCAGCGAGAAGGCGACGTTGTCGACGCAGTCGAGGTGGGGAAACAGCGCGTAACTCTGGAACATCATCGCCGTGCCGCGCTTGGCGGGCGGCAGGTCGGTGACGACGGTCTGGCCAAGGCGGACGTCGCCCTGGGTGATGGTCTCATGCCCGGCGATCATGCGCAGCGTCGTGGTCTTGCCGCAGCCGGAAGGACCGAGCAGGCAGCAATAGGTGCCGGCCGGGATCTTCAGCGACACGGCATCGACCGCCAGAGCCGTGCCGTAGCGTTTGGTGACCTGAATCAGCTCGATGTCGGCGCCCTTGCTCATCTTGCCGCCACGTCTCCCGCTCACCGGACCGCCGACATCTCACGCAAGCGCTATGCCAACCCTTGCGCGTCGGTCGATCCTTGACGCAGCGGGCCCGGCGGCTTTGCCGGAGCAGTGTGCGGCCGATCGGGACGCACATCAATTGGGCATGGCATGCATCCGACGCTTAAATTGTATCCAGATAATTCCAACATCGTATCCAATCGAGCGCGCGGCCCCTCCAGGCTGCCTCCGACCGAAAAACGTTAGCCCTTTGTTGAATGGCCGGCCGGTTGAGCCGCCGTCGCAAATGCCTCACCTTGGGGCGAGGCACATCCAAGATGCCGCGGCCGGCACTGGCGCCGGTCCTGCGCCCATTCACTCCTCGGGAGGACGCCTTTCATGCTTCGCACGGTCTTTGCCGCGGCCACCGCCGCTCTTCTCTCCCTCGCGCCCGCCGCGGCGCAGGACTTCCCCTCCCGGCCGATCACGCTGGTCATTCCCTTCGCCGCCGGCGGCTCCACCGATCTCGTCGGCCGCCTGATCGCCGAGAGCATGAGCAAGGAACTCGGCCAGCCGGTCGTGGTCGAGAACAAGGGCGGCGCGGGCGGCAATCTCGGCGCCGCGCAGGTGGCCAAGGCCACGCCCGACGGCTACACCATCCTCATGGGCACGGTCGCGACCCACGCGCTCAACCCGGTGCTCTACAAGAAGATGCCCTATGACCCGGTGACCAGCTTCGCGCCGGTCTCGCTGCTGGTCATCGTGCCGAACGTGCTGGTGGTGAACCCGGAATTCCCGGCCAAGACCACCGAAGAGCTCATCGCGCTGCTCAAGGCCAACCCCGGCAAATACAGCTACGCCTCGTCCGGCAACGGCACCCCGCTGCATCTGTCGGGCGAGCTGTTCAAGAGCCTCGCCGGCGTCGACATGCAGCACATTCCCTATCAGGGCGCCGGCCCGGCGCTGATCGACGTGATTTCAGGCCAGGTGCCGATCATGTTCGACAACCTCCCCTCCTCTTCCGGCCACATCAAGTCCGGCAAGCTGCGGGCACTGGGCGTGACCACCGCCAAGCGCGCGCCGTCTTTCCCCGATGTGCCGGCTATCGCTGAAGTCGTTCCGGGCTACGAGACCTATACGTGGAACGCGATCTTCGCCCCGGCCGGCACACCGCCCGAAGCCGTCGCCAAGCTCAACGCCGCCGCCAACAAGGCGCTGACCGACCCCAAGGTGCAGGCGCGCCTCGCCGATTTCAGCGCCACGCCGGTCGGCTCCACGCCGGAGGAGCTTGGCGAGCATGTGAAGAAGGAACTCGCCAAATGGGCGCCGATCGTGAAGGCGACCGGGGCGCAGCTCGACTGAGAACGTCCGGCCCGACATGAACGCCCTGCCCGGCCTCCCGCCGGGCAGGCGCGAGGGCCTTCAGAACACCGTGCCGTCCGCGTCGATGGCGATGGGCGGCGGTCCGGCAGGCGGGCGCTTCTGCGCCGCGATCTGCCGGCCGGCGGTCCAGGTGCCGCCCTGCAGCATCTTGGCGAGCGGAAACTGCCAGGGCTCCAGCCCGAGCCGCTCGCGCACCGGATCGGCCAGCCGGTCCATCAGCGCCACGGTAAGCGCGCGCCATTCCACCACCAGCTCCGACGTGACCGGCAGCTTCTGCGCGGGGTCGATCGCCTGCTTCGGCACGATCAGGCCGAGATCGACCAGCAGCCCGCCATTGCGGTATTCCGGCAGCGCGGTGAGCGCGTCGAGCTCGGTGATGACGAGCCCCGCCGCCTCGAACGGCTCCAGCAGCGAATAGGTCAGCCACTGCGACAGCTTGTGGAAGGGCACCAGCCCGCGTGACGCATCCGGCACGGTGATCGCGGAATGGCGGCCGACATCGCCGAGCGCCAGACCGTCCACCGTGAGGCCGGAGGGCCAGATGGTGGAGAGCCCGTCGAGCAGTGCCTCCAGAATGCGCGGCGCCGGCAGCCGGCCGACCTTCGCCTCGCCGATCAGCGCGTCATAGAGCCCGCCGGGGCGGAACTGCCCGTCGCCGAACAGGTCCGCCCGCGCGGCCATCGCCTGCCCCAGCCGGTTGAGCAGCGCGACGCGCCCTTCCAGCCCCACCAGCGGATTGTCGTCCCTCACCTGGAAGAACTTTCCAAGCGTTGCCGCATCGAGCCGGATCAGCGCCGGCCCATCGGCCTTCAGCTTCTGGCCGGGATCGGAGGAAAAGCCGCCGGCCTCGAACATGCGCAGGCTCGCCACCGCCAGCCCTTCCGAGCGGCCGACAGTGAGACCGGTCGCCTCCTCATGATAATGCCACGCATCGCCCGCCCCGGCGTCCAGCAGCACGCTGAGCACGGCGAGGTCGATCATGATGCGCGCCCGCTCGGCGGCGTCGATGCCCTCCAGCCCGGCCGCCAACGCCTCCCAGCGCGCGACGCCGCCGGCGTCGAAATGGCGCCAGCGGCTGTGATAGGGGATGTCGAGCGTGGGATAGGCGTGCCGCGTCACCTGCGCCACATAGTCAGCCACCACAGGCAGCGCCGCCTCATCGATCGTGAAGTGCGGCGAGTGTCCGGCAAGCACGTGGTCCAGCACCTGATGGGAGCGGGCACGAACGGCGGCGGGCGAACGCAGTGCGGCAAGTTCGGGCGGGATCATGTCCGGTTCTTCACTTCCATTTGCCGTCATCCCGCACGGGCGGCTGGCCCGATCCGGGATCGCATGAGAATTGGGGGGAGCGATCCCGGCCCATGGCGGTGCCATGTCCGGGATGACGAATCGTCGGTGGCGCGGACCCTATTCCTCCAGCGCCCGCCCCTGCGTGGCGTCGTACTGGCTCTCGAAGCCGACGCCGTAATAGCCGGCGGACACCTTCGCCTCCATCTCGACCCGCGCATCCTGCGGAATGAGCTCGGCAGGGATCGGCACGCGCTCGATCACCTCGATGCCGGCGCGGTCCAGCGCGTTGAACTTCATGTCGCTCATCGAGGCGAAACGGTCGATGCGGCGGATGCCGAGCCAATGGAACACATCCGGCATCAGCTCCTGGAAACGCATGTCCTGCACGCCGGCGACGCATTCGGTGCGCTTGAAATAGGTCTCCGGCAGGTCGCCGCCCTCCTGCCGCTTGCGGGCATTATAGACGAGGAACTTCGTCACCTCGCCGAGCGCGCGGCCTTCCTTGCGGTTATAGACCACGAGGCCGACGCCGCCCTTCTGCGCCATCTCCACGCACATCTCGATGCCGTGGGCGAGATAGGGCCGGCAGGTGCAGATATCCGAGGAGAACACGTCCGAGCCGTTGCACTCGTCATGCACGCGGCAGGCGAGCGGGGTGACGCCGTCGCCGATCCGCGAGGGTTCGCCGAACATGTAGAGCGTCATGCCGCCGATGGGCGGCAGGAACACCTTGAGGTCGCCGCGCGTCACCAGCTCGGGGAACATGCCGCCCGTGTGCTCGAACAGCGCCCGGCGCAGCGCACCCTCGCTGACGCCGAAGCGCGCGGCGATGCCGGGCAGGTACCAGACCGGCTCGATCGCCGCCTTGGTGACGCGCACGTCGCCCTTCGGCCCGATGATGTCACCGTCGATCTTCAGCCGCCCCGCGCGGATGGCGTCGCGGATTTCCGGCATGTCGATATGCGCGCGGGTGATGGCGATGCTCGGGCGCACGTCGAGCCCGGCGGCCAGCGCCTCGGGAAACGCTTCGCCGATCATGTGGCCGAACGGGTCGAGCGAGACGATCTTGCTCGGGTCGCCCCATTGCGGGTGCGGGCCGATCGTGTCGGACGGGGCGGTGTTGGTGAGATCGGCCCGGAAGTCGGCCGGCAGCGCCCCGGCGGCAATGGCCAGCGCGCGATAGACCGCATAGCCGCCGGCATGCGAGCCGATGGCATTGCGCCGCTTGGGATCGGTGAGGGTCGCCACGACCGGGCCGCGCTCGGCCGGGTTCGGCGCACCCCAGTTCAGCACGGGGGCTTCGCCGGCGACGCCGGTCGGCGCCCCGTGGGAGGTGAGGACGATGTGGTTGCGGGAACGACCGCCTGCACTGGCATTGACGGACATGAACAGCTCGCTTCGCGTCGGGCCGGCGTGCCGGCTCACAGGGAAGCAACGAATGTGAGCGCTATTTCGCGTCTTCCGCAAGAGGGTGCGCGCGGCCGGATGAAAAAATCGGACGGGCTGGTCCGAAAATTGTATCGACCATCGCGCTTTCCGCTACGCTGTGGGAAGCTCTCACAGGGTCCGCAACAGGGTTTGAACGAGTCCGCCGATCATGAATGCTCCTCTTAGCCCTCCGCCCGCCGATCACCCGCAAGGCGAACTGCCGCCGACCACGGTCGTCGTCAATCACCCGCTGATCCAGCACAAGCTCACCCTGATGCGCCGCTCGCGCACGCCGGCCAACGAGTTCCGGCTGCTGCTGCGCGAGATCAGCATGCTGCTCGCCTATGAGGTGACGCGCGACATGCCGACCGAGCTGATCGAGATCGAGACGCCGCTCACCACCATGCAGGCGCCCATTCTCGCGGGGAAGAAGCTTTGCCTGGTTTCCGTGCTGCGCGCGGGCGGCGGCATTCTCGAAGGCATGCTGGAAATCCTCCCGGCGGCGCGTGTCGGCCATGTCGGGCTGTACCGCGACCCGGTCTCGCTGCAGGCGGTGGAATATTATCTAAAGCTGCCGCGCGATATTTCCGAGCGCACCGCCATCGTGCTCGACCCGATGCTGGCGACCGGCAATTCGGCGGCGGCGGCGGTGGACCAGGTCAAGGCCGCCGGCTGCCAGTCCATCAAGTTCGTCTGCCTCATCGCCGCGCCGGAAGGGCTGAAGGTCTTCCACGACGCCCACCCGGACGTCACCGTCTACACCGCCGCCGTGGACAGCCATCTCAACGACCATGGCTACATCGTGCCCGGCATTGGCGATGCCGGCGACCGCATCTTCGGCACCAAGTAAGCCGGCCGGAAGCGCCGAAACTTTCGGCGGCTTTGGCGCGGCCTGCCGAGAATCCGGGCTTCCGGTCTGCCGGAAGCCCGTCTAGTTTGGCGTGTCCCTAGGGTTCCGGCGCTTCGCACAAGCGCGGCTGGTCCGAGAGGGACAGCCCGGCGGCGAGACATTCGCCGGGTGCACGGCGGGATAAAAGCCCGGGAGGCTCGCGCGACGCGTTTGCGGCGTGGACCCTCCGGCATGCCGCCAGAGGATCCCCCCACAAGCGCATCGCAGGTTCCGACACGCGAGGAGACAGACCTGATGCGTCCGACCCCGATCCGCACCACCCGTTTCGCCGGCCCCGCGCCGCAGCCCCAGCGCCTGCGCCGTCACCACCCCAATTTCAACGTGAAGGACATGCAGGGCTGGAAGGCCCTGGAGGCCGAGGAAGGCCTCTCCGAGAATGGCTGGCGCAAGGAGCAGCAATGGGCGCTCGACATGGGCCTGCCCGGCGCCGATTCGATCAACGACAAGTCGATCCCCACCTTCGCGCGCGGCGAGCTGCCGCATTTCGCCGGCATCAACACCTTCCTCAAGGCGCCTTATGTCGAGAATGTCCGCGATGTCGGCAAATATGATGCCGCCGTCATGGGCATCCCTTTCGACAGCGGCACCACCTATCGCCCCGGCACCCGCTTCGGGCCGCAGGGCATCCGCCGCATCTCCGCGCTCTACACGCCCTATAATTACGAGCTCGGCATCGACCTACGCGAACAGATGACGCTGTGCGACGCCGGCGACGTGTTCACCATTCCGGCGAATCTGGAAAAGAGCTTCGACCAGATCTCCAAGGGCGTCTCCCACGTCTTCTCGTCCGGCGCGCTCCCCGTCATGCTGGGCGGCGATCACTCGATCGGCTTTCCCTGCGTGCGCGGCATCGCCGAATGCACCTCCAAGCGCATCGGCATCATTCATTTCGACCGCCACATCGACATCCAGGAAAAGGATCTCGACGAGCGCATGCACACCACGCCCTGGTACTGGGCGACCAACCTGCCGAACGTCTCGCCGAAGAACCTCGTTCAGCTCGGTATCGGCGGCTGGCAGGTTCCGCGCTATGGCGTGCAGGAAGCGAGGAAGCGCGGCACCAACGTGCTGACCATCGACGACATCGAGAAGATCGGGCTGGAGAAGACCGCCGAGATCGCGCTCGAACTCGCCTGGAAGGATGCCGACGCGGTCTACATCTCGTTCGACGTGGACAGCATCGACTGCGGCTTCGTGCCCGGCACGGGCTGGCCCGAGCCGGGCGGCTTCCTGCCGCGCGAGGCGCTGAAGATCCTCGGCCTCGTCGCCGCCGAGGGCTTGTGCGGGCTGGAAGTGGTGGAGGTCTCCCCGCCCTACGACACCTCCGACATCACCGCCTTGTTCGGCACCCGCGTGGTGGTGGAGGCGCTCGGCTCCATGGTCGCCCATGGCAAGCTCGGCAGCCACAAGCACATGATCGACAAGCCGGTGAGCTTCTAGCCCCTGACGAGGCCATCATCCCGGACGGCCGACGACCCATTGGCGGCGCGGCGTCCGGGACGACGTTTTTCAAAGTGAGAGCGAGCATGCATCGCGGCCACGACCATCATCATCATGACCATGGCGCCGGCGGCCATGCCCACGGCCATGCCCATCCGCACGAGCAGGCCGGGCACAATCACGGCCACGGCCCGCGCCGCTCGGCGCAGTGGCAGACCCCGCATCTGCCCGAACCGATCGAGGAAGACGACCACCACGCTGGCGAGCCTGATCTCGATCTGGTGGAAAAGGCCTTCGTCGAGAGCTTCAGCACCGCCAGCGACCCGACCAGCTTCCTGCGCCTCGCGCGGGTGCCGTTCGACGCGGTGACGCAGGAAGGCACCCGCATCAGCCTGCTGCGCGTCGAGACCAGCGAGACCACCGATGTCGGCTCGGTGATGCCCCATCTGGGCGGCGGCAGCTTCCGCTACGATCCGCTCCCGGCGGCCATGTCGTCGCGGCGGCGGCAGCTGCGCTTCGTCTATTTCGACGGCCGCGCGAGCGTGCCGCTGACATTGGCGCAGGTGCGCACGCTCGCGGAGACGTGAGCCGCCTGCCTTTCCGATAGGCGCGCCCGATCGCCGCGTCCGTGCTTTCGCGGGTTGATCGGAACTTCTCCAAAGTTCATGGTGCCGACAACGAGCCCCGGGCCTAGGGGGCCGGAGTGGGTGACCATGGACTATGTGAGCTTCTTCCAGAACGCTGTCGACACGCTCAAGAACGAGCAGCGCTACCGCACCTTCGCCGAAATCGAGCGCGACACGGCGCGGTTTCCGCATGCTGTCTGGCACTCGCCGCAGGGCGAGCGCGACATCGTCATCTGGTGCTCCAACGACTATCTCGGCATGGGATGCCATGAGAGCGTGGTGGAAGCCATGTGCGCCACGGCCCGGCAGGCCGGCGCCGGTGCTGGCGGCACGCGCAACATCTCGGGCAACAGCCACGCCATCGTCGAGCTGGAGAGCGAACTGGCCGATCTCCACGGCAAGGACGCGGCGCTCGTCTTCACCTCCGGCTATGTCTCCAACCAGACCGGAATCTCGACGCTGGCGCGCCTCATTCCGGACTGCCTCATCCTGTCGGATGCGCTGAACCACAATTCGATGATCGAGGGCGTGCGCCAGGCGGGCCGCGACAAGCAGGTGTTCCGCCACAACGACCTCGCCCATCTCGAAGAGCTGCTGCAGGCGGCCGGCGACCGGCCCAAGCTTATCGTGTTCGAGAGCATCTATTCGATGGACGGCGATGTCGCCCCCATCGGCGCGATCTGCGACCTCGCCAAGCGCTACGGTGCCATGACCTATCTCGACGAGGTCCATGCGGTCGGCATGTATGGCCCGCGCGGCGCCGGCGTCGCCGAGCGCGACGGCGTCATGCACCGGGTCGACGTGATCGAAGGCACGCTGGGCAAGGCGTTCGGCGTGGTCGGCGGCTACATCACCGCCCGGCGCGCGATCATCGACGCGGTGCGCTCCTACGCGCCCGGCTTCATCTTCACCACCGCCCTGCCCCCGGCCGTCGCGGCCGCCGCCGCCGCCTCGGTGCGGCACCTCAAGAATTCCGGCGCCGAGCGCGCCCGCCAGCAGGCGCAGGTCGCCAAGGTGAAGGCCGCGCTCGACCGTGCGGGCCTGCCGCAGATCGTCACCGAGACGCACATCGTGCCGGTCATGGTGGGCGATGCCGAAGCCTGCAAGGCGGCGAGCGACATGCTCCTGGCGGAACACGGCATCTACATCCAGCCGATCAACTACCCCACCGTGCCGCGCGGCACGGAGCGGCTGCGCATCACCCCCGGCCCGTTCCATGATGACGCGCTGGTCGCCCGGCTGGCGGCGGCGCTCACCGATGTGTGGGCCCGGCTCGGCCTCACCTTCGTGGAGCGCGCGGAAGCGGCGGAATAATCCGCCCCTTCCCGCCGACCCTCGCTCAGTCCTTCGGTTCGGTCTGGTCGATCTCGGCCGGTGATGCGGCCTGTCCGGTCGCCGGCGGCGGGAAGAAGATGCGCGCGATCACCGGGATGAGCAGCGCGAGCCCCACGAAGCGCATCAGGTGATGCGCCGCCACAAAGGCCGGATCGAGCCCGAGCACGAAGGCCATGATGGTCATTGCCTCCAGCGCGCCCGGCACATAGGCGACCAGCACCTTGGTCACCGGCTCGCCGGAGGCCCAGGCACCGATGAAGGCGAACAGCACCGCCACGGCGATGGCGATCATAAGCGCGGCGGTGGCATCGACCAGGAAGCGCAGCAGCGTGTCGACCCGCGTACCGGCAAAGCGGCTGCCCATATTGGCGCCGAGCACCACGAAGCCGGCGATGAGGAAGAAGTCCGGCAGCCGGCCCTCGATCAGGCCGAGCCCATGCACCAGCCCGCTCGCCAGCATCGCCCCGACCATGGAGCCGCCGGGAAAGCGCACCAGTTCCGCCAGCGCCGCGCCGCCGATGCCGACCGCGAGCGACAGCACCATGCTCTGCCAGTCCGGCACCACCGGGTTGATCGGCAGCACGCCCGCCGGCTGGTGCCCCATGCCGCCCAGCGCCGCCGGCAGCAGCGCCACCAGCACGAACAGGCGGAGCGACTGGCCGAAAACCACGCGGCGTGTGTCCGCGCCCGAACTCTCCGCCATGATGAGCACGGTGGACAGCGCCCCCGGCGCGGCCGCGAAGAAGGCACTGCGGCGGTCCCAGCCGGCGCATTTTTCGAGATAGGCCACCACCACGATCATCATGATCGGCACGGAGAGCAGCAGAACCGCCATCGTCACCGGCCAGGTCGTGACGCCCTGGAGCGTGTCCGGCGTTATCGCCGAGCCCATCGACGTGCCCAGCACGATATAGGTGCCCAGCCGTAGATGCGGCTCCACGCTGATCGGCGCGCCGCACAGCGCCGCCAGCGCGGTGATGACCAGCGCACCCGAAAGCCAGCCCGCCGGCATGCCCAGCCACGCGAACAGCCCGCCCCCGAGGGCGCCGAGCGTCAGCGTCGCGAGCCACCAGCCCAGCGTGCGGAACGAGGGAAAACGACGCGCGAAGGAGGGAGGAAGCGACATGGGACGGGATGTGACCGGCGGAAATCGGACTGCCCCGCAGATGCGGTGCAACACGTAGATTTGCGGCGGATCAATGCGACGATTGCGGGCCCGCGTCAAACAGTGCGCATGCATAGTTCAGCCCTCTTCCATGCAGAACGCGCGGTCCCGCGCTACACCTCCTACCCGACGGCGCCCCACTTCACCGCCGACATCGGGCCCGCGCAACATGCCGCCTGGCTTTCCGAGCTGGACAGCAAGGCGACGCTCTCGCTCTATCTGCACGTCCCGTTCTGCCCCTCGCTCTGCTTCTATTGCGGCTGCACCACCAAGGCGACGCGGCGCCCGGCGCCCGTGGCGGCCTATGTGGCGCGGCTGGAGAAGGAGATCGACCTCGTCGCCGCCCGCGCCGGCGGACGGGCGGTCACGCATATTGCCTGGGGCGGCGGCACGCCGAGCCTCATCGGGCCGGAGGCGCTGAAGCGGCTTTACGACCGGATCGCCACGGAATTCGACGTCGGTCCGCTCATCGAACACTCGATCGAACTCGACCCGCGCGAGACCGATGCGCCGCTGGCCGATGCGCTCGGCGCCATCGGCGTGGATCGCGTCAGCTTCGGGGTGCAGGATTTCAGCGCCCATGTGCAGTCGGCCATCGGCCGCGTTCAGCCCTTCGGCACGGTGGAGCAGGCGGTCAAGCTGGTGCGCGAGGCGGGTGTCTCCGCCATCAATCTCGACCTGATGTACGGTCTGCCGCACCAGAGCGAGCGCGACGTGCGCCGCACCGCCAAGCTGGCCACGCTTCTGGAGCCCGAGCGCCTTGCTCTGTTCGGCTACGCCCATGTGCCGTGGGTGCGCACCAACCAGCGCCTCATCGACCAGAAGGCCTTGCCGGGCGCTGCGGAGCGGCTCGACCAGTCGGAGGCGGCGCGCGAAATGCTGGTCGCCAGCGGCTATGTCGCCATCGGCCTCGACCATTTCGCCCGGCCCAACGACCCCATGGCGCTCGCGGCCGCGGCGGGCCGCCTGCACCGCAATTTCCAGGGTTACACGATCGATCAGGCGGACGCGCTGATCGGGCTGGGGGCTTCCGCCATCAGCCGCTTCCCGCGCGGCTTCACCCAGAACGCCCCCGATTCCGCCTCGTACATCCGCGCCATCGACCAGGGCCATTTCTCGACCGTGCGCGGCATCGCCTTTACCCGCGATGACATCCGGCGCGGCGCGCTGATCGAACGGCTGATGTGCGACCTCGCGGTCGATCTCGACCCGGCGATCATGGCCGAAGCGGCGCCGCGCCTTGCGACGCTGGTGCAGGATGGCCTGCTGCGCATCGAGGGGCAGCATGTCGAGATGACCCCGGACGGGCGGCCCTTCGTGCGGCTCGCCGCCGCCGCGCTCGACGCCCGCCTGCAGGCCGGCACCACGCGCCACTCCGTCGCCGTCTGATCCCTCGTGCGTCCGGACAATAAAAAACGCCCCGCAGTGCTGCGGGGCGTGAAGGCGTTCGGGGAGAATTGCGGGAAGCGCGGCGCGGCTCAGGCGGCGCCGGCAAGGCGGCGCATCGTGCCGCGGTCGTGGATCTTCACCTCGTCCGCGCGCAGCAGGGCGACCAGCCCGCGGCGCTTCAGTTCGGAGAAGGCGCGGCTCACCGTCTCCAGTGTCAGGCCGAGGAAATCGGCGATCTCCTGCCGCGTCATGGAAAGGTGCAGCGTGGCGCCCACCACTCCCTCCGGCACCAGCCGCATCAGGAAGAAGGCCACCCGTTCCAGAGCCGACATCCGCCCGAGCACCAGCGCGTGAGAGTGCATCGCGCAAAGCTGCGCCTCGAAGCGGCGGAGCAGGCGTGCGGCAAGCACCGGGTCGCGCTCCAGCGCGCTGCGGTCATGCGTGGCGATCGTCACCGCGGTCAGCGTTTCCGCCGAGCAGGCATAGGCATCGCAGGACGCCAGGCCGAAGACATCGCCGGGACCGAGCAGTTCGACCACCTGACGGCGCCCGTCCGGCAGCAGCTTGGTCAGCATCACCGCGCCTTCCACCACTTCCATGATGCGGCGGGCAGGGTCGCCCTCGTGCAGCACGGTGACATGGGCGGCGATGCGCATATTGGAGGCGAGCGCCTCGGCCGAGGTCGCCTGACGCGAATAGCTGCCGCTGCGTTCGTCGATGATCTGGCGCATGTTGCTCTCCGCGAGTTGATCTGCGTCAACCATAGAGGCCCGCCCCCTGTCCGACAGTTCGGGCGGCTGCGTAAGGGACTTTCCGGAAGGCCCGCGCGAAGGCATTGATTCATAACGAGAAAGGCCGGGAACAGGCCCCGGCCTTGCATCGGTCCACCCAAGGAGATGTCGGATTATTCGAGCGGGATGGCCTGGGCCAGCGTCTCCAGGTCGAGCGGCTTGCGCACCAGCATGACCGGCATGAGACCACGCAACTGGTGCTCGATCGCACTCTGCGACTGGCCGGTAATCACCACGACCCGCGGCACCGCCGCCAGCTTCAGCAGCCAGCGCACCACCTGGGCGCCGGGAATGCCGGGAAGGCTGAGATCGACGATGACTGTGTCACTGCCGTCCGGCGGGGTGGAACGGAACAGGCTCTCCGCGTCAGGGTAGGAGACGACGTTGTGACCCAGATTCGCAAGAATGAGGCTGAGCGAATCGCTCACCCCCGCGTCGTCCTCCACAACATGAACTCGCACCAGCATTCTCCCGCTCGACCCGTCGAAACTGGTCAAGCAGCCCCGGCGTCGCAATTCGTAGGGATGCGTAGCCCGCGCAGGTTGCGCCCTGTCCTATGTCAGGAACGCATATCCTTCAGCACGATGCGCACCAGATCGGCGGCGTTTTTGGCGCCCAGCTTTTCCATGATTCGGGCGCGATGCACCTCGATGGTGCGCGGCGAAATGCCGAGCACGCGCCCCGCCTCCTTGTTGGAGGCGCCGGAGGCGATCTGCACCAGCACCTCGCGCTCGCGCGGGGTCAGCAGGTCGTGGCCGGGGAAATGGGCGGTGAGCAGGTCGCTCGGCTCGGCGGCGGTGCGGCGGTTATGCGCCTCGATGGCGTCGCGCACGCGCCCGACCACTGTGTCGGCGTCAAACGGCTTCTCGATGAAGTCCAGCGCACCATGGCGGATGGCATCGACCGCCATCGGGATGTCGCCCTGGCCGGAGATGACGAAGATCGGCGCGGGGTAACGGTCCGCTTCCAGCTCTTTCAGTATGTCGAGCCCGGAGCGGCCGGGCATGTGGACGTCCAGCACGATGCAGGACGGCACATGGGTGCGGGCGACGGAGAGGAAGGCGGCGCCGTCGGAAAAGCCGCGCACATGGTAGCCTTCGAGGCTCAGGACGAGCGACAGCGCATCACGCACCGCCGAATCGTCGTCCACGATGAAGACCTCACCCATCTGCGCCATGTCTTGCTCCCTCACCGACCTCGGCCGGAACCGGCGATGCGACGGGCAGGACGAGCGAGAAGCACGCGCCCTTGCCATTGCCACCGGGATCGACCAGCAGATCCCCCCCGTGGTTCTGTGCGATCGTCCGCGAAATCGCAAGCCCGAGCCCCATGCCGCGACGTTTTGAACTAGCGAACGCCTCGAACAGCTTGGGCAGGGCCTGCGGCGCGATGCCCGGCCCATTGTCCCCAACCTCGATGACCACATTGCCGTCCTTCATCCGTGTCGACACACGGATCGCCGGATCGGGCGCGCCGGCCGCGGCCTCGATGGCGTTGCGCACCAGGTTCACGACGATCTGCTGAACCTGCACCGGATCGACCGAGACATGCGGCAGCTTCTCCCGGCTCTCGCGGTCGACGCGAATGCGGTGGCCCTGGCCGAGCAGCGTCAGCTCGATCGCGTCGTCGACCAGCGGGTTGATGTCGCGCACATGCCGTTCCGGCTCGCGCTTCTCGACGAACTGGCGCATGCGCTGGATGATGTGCCCGGCGCGCTCGGCCTCGCCGGCGGCCTTGTCCAGGATGTCGCCCACGACGCTGTTGAGGTCGATGCCCTTCTGGTGGGCCCGGCGGATCGCCTGCAGATAGAGGATCAGTGCGGTGAGCGGCTGGTTCAGCTCATGCGCGATGGCGGCGCCCATCTCGTCGATGGCGGAGACGCGGGCAAGGTGGACGAGTTCGCTCTGCAGATCGGCGAGCCTCTGCTCGCTCTCCTTGCGCGGACGAAGGTCGCGCAGGATGCCGATGAACTGGCGGCCGTCCGGCGTGGCCGCCTCGCCGACGGACAGCTCCAGCGGGAAAATGGTGCCGTCGGCGTGCCGGCCGCGCACCTCGCGGCCGATGCCGATGATCTTCTTCACGCCCGTGCGGATGTAGCTGCCGACATAGGCATCATGCTCAACGGCATATTCCGTCGGCATCACGATCTTGACGTTCTGTCCCACCGCCTCGGCGGCGGGGATGCCGAACATCTGTTCGCAGGCCTTGTTGAAGACCAAGATGCGCGCACGCTCATCGATCACGATGATACCGTCGGCGGCCGTGTCCAGCACCGAGAGAAGCCGGGCCTCGGAGACGGTCGGCGGGTGGTCCGCCTCCTCAAACGACGTCATTTCACGCATGATTTCAGTGTGCTCCACCGACCTGTCCGCCGCAAGATTTCATTACGACGATCCCCCGATGCGCCTCGCGGCGACCGGAACGGGCGTAAGCTGGCGCCGTCACTTCTTCAGCCAGTTCACCAGACGGTCGGTCGCCTCGGTGATCTGCGCCTCGCCGCGGGCGAAGCATAGCCGGATATAGGCTTCGCCTCCCGGCCCGAAGGCGGTGCCGGGCGCCAGGCCGATATTGGCCTCGTCCACCAGCTTCAGCGCCAGCTGGCGGGTGTCGCTCTCGCCCTCCACGCCGAAGAACATGTAGAAGGCGCCGGGCGGCGGGGCAAAGCGCACCCGGTTCGAGGCCGCAAGCCCCTTGGCGACGATCTCGCGCCCCCGCCGCGCCCGCTCGATCTGGTGCGCAACGAAGCTCTCGCCCCGCTCCAGCGCGGCCACACCGGCGCGCTGCATGAAGGCGGCGACACCCGAATTGGAATACTGGATCAGATTCTCGATCACGTCGCCCAGCGAGGGATGCGCCTCCAGCCAGCCCATGCGCCAACCGGTCATCGCCCAGTTCTTCGAGAAGGTCTGCACGAAGAGGATGCGGTCTTCCGGCTCCATCACATCGTGGAAGGACGGCGCCAGCCCACCCTCACCGGCTTCATAGAAGAAGCGGCCATAGATCTCGTCGGCGATGATCCACAGACCGTGGCGTCGGGCGATGTCGAGCACGCCGCGCAGCGTGTCGTGCGAGGCAACGAAGCCGGTCGGGTTGGCCGGCGAATTGATGAAGATGACGCGCGTCTTCGCCGTCACCGCGCTCTCCAGACGGTCGAGATCCAGCCAGAAACCGCGCGCCTCGTCGAAGGAGAACGGCACATAGACCGGCCGCGCTCCGGCCGCCTCAGCAGCGGCGGCGATGTTCGGCCATTCCGGCGAGGGTACGATGACCTCCTCGCCGGCCGAGACGGTGAGCCCCAGCGCGACCTGAACCGCGTGCATCCCCGAGCCGGTGACGAAATAGCGCTCGGGATCCTCGGCCACGCCATAGAGCCGGCTCATATAGCGGGCGATGGCCGCACGCAGTTCGGGAATGCCGCGCTGCCAGGTGTAGAAGGTCTCGCCCGCCGCCAGTGCGCGCGTCGCCGCCTCGGCGATGAAGGCGGGCGTCGGCAGATCGCCCTCACCGGCCCAGAGCGGGATCAGCCCCTCGCGACCGCGCCCATAGTTGAACACCTCGACAATGCCGCTCTCCGGCAAGGTCAGCGCCTGCGGGCGGACATGATCGAGCAGCGAAGGCGACAGCAGGGGAGCGGCGGAGGAGGACATGAAGGGCTCGTGGCGGGAACAGGGGACGATGGGGAAGCGGCGAACATAACCCACATCCGCGCCGTCGTTCATCAAAAGACGTCATGGGCACATTGATGCCGCTTATGGGCCGGACGGCTCGTCCTCATAGAGTTCCAGCGGCAGCCCGTCCGGATCGGCGAAGAAGGTGAAGCGCCGCCCGGTATAAGGATCAACTCTCGCCGGCTCGACCACGACGCCGAAGCCCTCCAGCCGCGCGATCTCGGCGTCGATGTCCGGTGTCGCGAAGGCAAGGTGGCGCAGGCCACACGCCTCTGGCCGGCTCGGGCGCGGCGGCGGCGCGGGAAAGGAGAACAGCTCGATCCGCGCATTGCCCGCGTCGAGGTCGCATTTCCACGAGGCACGCTCCTGCCGGAACACCTCGTGCAGCACCGGCAGCGCCAGCACCTCGGCATAAAAGCGGCGGGAGCGCGCATAGTCGGATGCGATGATCGCGATGTGGTGCACGGCGCGCAGCATCAAACGATCCTAGGGCTTTACCGCCACCACGACGAGGCCCGGCACCGGCTCGTCCTTCTCGCGGCGCGTGGACTGCGCGGTGAGCGACACCAGCGTGAGCCCGGCACCCTCCAGCGCGGCGCGGGCATAGGCTTGCCCGTGGGCGAAGCGCAGCGTGTCCCGCAGCATCACCCCGTCGCCCTCATGCGTCTCCAGCGTGAAGGCGATGAGCCCGCCCGGCTCCAGCACGCGCCGGGACTGCCGCAGGATCGGGTCGAGATCGTCGAGATAGCAGAAGGCATCGCCGGCGAAGATCAGGTCGACATCCTCGGCCGGGCGCTGCGTGAGGAAGGCGACCATCTCCCCCGCCACCGCCCGCTCATAGACGCCGCGCTGCTGGGCGAGCGCGATCATGTTGGGCGAGAGGTCGACGCCCTCCATCTCCCCGACCCGGTCCACCAGCCGGGCGGCGACGAGGCCGGTGCCGCAGCCCAGATCAAGGCCGCGGCCGAAAACATAAGGCCGATCGAGCGTGAGACAGGCTGCGGCGAGCGCGTCGTCGATCAGTTGCGGGCCGGTATAGTTCAGGTGCGCCAGCGCCGCGTCGAAGCGGGCGGCATACTGGTCGAACAGGGTGCGGACATAGGCCTCGCTCATGCCCCCCTCGGCGGGAGAGACGCCACCGAGCCGTGCGAGCCGCAGCCGCGCGCCGAGCGTATCGGCCGGGTCGAGCGCCACCGTCCGCCCATAGGCCTCGATGGCACCGTCCGGGTCGCCCGCCGCCTCGCGCGCCTCGCCGAGCAGGAACCACGCGGGCGCGTAGTGCCCCGCGCGCTCCACCGCCTCGACCAGCAGCGCCGCGGCATCGGGCGCATTGCCCTCCTCCATCAGCGCGCGCGCCCACTCGAACCGGCGATCGACCGTGGGGTCGCCGGAGGACAGGATCAGCCGGGCGGGGCTCATGCGGGGGGCTCGCGAAAAATGCAGAAGGTCGCCCTATATAGATTTCACGATGCGCCCGGAAGAACTTCTCCACTCAACGCCGCAGGGGCTTTATTCGCCCGCCGGCGATTTTTTCATCGATCCCACCCGCCCGGTTCCCCGTGCGCTGGTGACGCATGGCCATTCCGACCACGCCCGCGCCGGTCACGGCGCGGTTCTGGCGACCCGGCAGACGCTCGACATCATGGCAATCCGCTATGGCGAGAACTTCGCGGGCACCACGCAGGCGGCCTTCTATGGCGCACGCGTCGAGGTGAACGGCGTCGGCGTCACCTTCCATCCCGCCGGCCATATACTGGGCAGCGCGCAGATCGCACTCGACTGGAAGGGCTGCACCATCGTCGCCTCCGGCGACTACAAGCCGGGCGCCGACCCGACCGCCGCGCCCTTCGCCCCCGTGCGCTGCCACGTTTTCATCTCGGAGGCGACCTTCGGCCTGCCGGTGTTCCGCCATCCCGATCCGGCGCAGGAGATGGCCAAGCTCACCTCCTCGCTGGCGCTGTTTCCCGAGCGCGCGCATCTGGTCGGTGCCTATGCGCTCGGCAAGGCGCAGCGGGTGATGGCGCTGCTGCGCGCCGCCGGGCACGAGCGGCCGATCCTCATCCATGGCGCCATGGAGCGGCTGACCGCGTATTATCAGGCACAGGGCATCGCGCTGGGCGGCATCCGCCTTGCCCGCGATGTGAAGCCGGCCGAGCTGGCCGGCGCGGTCGTCATCTGTCCGCCGAGCGCGATCAGCGATGTCTGGTCGCGCCGCTTTCCCGATCCGGTCACCGCCTTTGCCTCCGGCTGGATGCGCATCCGCGCCCGCGCCCGGCAGAACGGCGTCGAGCTGCCGCTCATCATCTCCGACCATGCCGACTGGGACGACCTTCAGGCTGCCATTCTCGCCACGGACTGCGAGGAACTCTGGGTCACGCATGGCCAGGAAGACGCGCTGGTGCACTGGGCACAGCTCGCCGGCCTGCGTGCGCGCCCGCTGCATATGGTCGGCTATGGCGAGGAGGAGGGTGAAGGCGCCGCCACGCCCGATGCCACCTCCGAAGGGTCGCAGCCATGAACCGCTTCGCCGCCCTGCTCGACCGCCTCGCCTATGAGCCGCGCCGCAACGGCAAGATACGGCTCATCGCCGACTATTTCCGCCACGCGCCCGACCCGGAGCGCGGCTGGGCGCTGGCGGCGCTGACCGGCGCGCTCACCTTCCGCAATGCCAAGCCGGGCCTTATCCGCCAGCTGATTTCCGAACGCACCGATCCGGTGCTGTTCGCCCTTTCCTACGACTATGTCGGCGACCTCTCGGAGACGGTCGCGCTGATGTGGCCGGCGCCGCATGGCATCAACGATACGGAGCCGCCGCCGCTCGAAGCCGTCGTCCACGCCTTCACCCATATGGGCCGCGCCGAACTGCCCTCCGTGCTCGCCTCGCTGCTCGACCGGCTGGACGAGACTGGCCGCTGGGCGCTCCTGAAGCTCATCACCGGCGGCCTGCGCATCGGCGTCTCGGCGCGGCTCGCCAAGACGGCCGTGGCCGCACTTGGCGAACGTACGCCGGACGAAATCGAGCTGGTCTGGCCCGGCCTCGCGCCGCCCTATGAGGAACTCTTCGCCTGGGCCGAGGGGACAGGGCCACGCCCGGAAACCGACGACCCGGCACCGTTCCGCCCGGTGATGCTGTCCCACCCCATCGAGGATGCGGATTTCGCTGCGCTCGACCCCGCACTGTTCCGTGCCGAATGGAAATGGGACGGCATCCGCGTACAGGCGGTGCGCGCGCCGACGCCAGAGGGTCGCCACGTCACCCGGCTCTACAGCCGTACCGGCGAGGACATTTCCGCTGCCTTCCCTGACCTTGCCGGGGCGCTCGCTTTCGACGGCGCGGTCGATGGCGAACTGCTGATCCTGCGTGAAGGTCGCGTGCAGTCCTTCAACGTGCTGCAGCAGCGGCTGAACCGGAAGGCGGTGTCGCCCAAGCTCATCGCCGAATTCCCCGCCCATATCCGCGCC